>CBDUMN010000184.1:0-1556 GCA_965368335.1 uncultured Rhodospirillales bacterium | reverse complement strand
CCGACAAGAACCAAGATATTGTTAGCCTCGGCATGGTAACGGGCTTGCAAGTGAAGGACGGTCACGTCGCCTTCGCCATCGAAGTCGACCCCGAACGCGGCCCGGCTCTTGAGCCACTGCGCAAAAAAGCCGAAGAAACGATTTTCAACATGCAAGGCACGATCAGCGCCACCGTCGTACTGACCGCCGAACGCCCGCCTCAGCAGGGCGAGGCTCCGCAAGGTCACGGCCACGGACACAACCATGGTCCGGAAGAACCTTTGATGCCGGGCGTCAAATCCATCGTCGCCATCGCCTCGGGCAAGGGCGGTGTGGGCAAATCGACAACCTCGGTCAACATCGCTCTCGCCCTATCCTCCCAAGGCCTGAAAGTCGGCCTGCTCGACGCCGATATCTACGGCCCCTCGATCCCCCGGATGCTGGGCATTTCCGGTCAGCCGGAATCGTCCGACGGCAAGACCCTCGACCCCATGGAAAACCACGGCATCAAGTGCATGTCCATCGGTTTCCTGGTCGAAGAAGATACCCCGATGATCTGGCGCGGCCCGATGGTCATGGGCGCCCTGGAACAGATGATGCGCGACGTCAACTGGGGCGAGCTTGACATTCTGGTCGTTGACATGCCTCCGGGAACCGGCGACGCGCAGCTAACCATGGCCCAACGGGTGCCGCTCACCGGGTCGGTAATCGTCTCCACCCCGCAGGACATCGCGCTGCTGGACGCTAAAAAAGGCCTCAACATGTTCCGCAAGACCGAAGTGCCGGTTTTCGGCATCGTTGAGAACATGAGCTACTTCACCTGCCCCAATTGCGGCGAGCGCACGGAAATCTTCAGCCATGGCGGGGCCCGTAAGGTCGCCACCCAGTTGGGCGCGGAATTCCTCGGCGAAATCCCGCTCGATATCAAAATTCGCCTGACCTCCGACGGCGGCGAACCGATCACCGCTTCAGAACCCGACGGCGAACATGCCAAAGCCTATAAAGAAATCGCCGCCAATATCTGGGGTAAAGTCGGAACCCTGATCGGCGATGGCGCGGCAAAAGGTCCGAAAATTGTAATGGAATAACGACTAATCAACCGCAGATTCACAAAAGAGGCTCCGGTAGGTTCCGGGGCCTCTTTTTTGTCGGCTTGATGTCAAGTTTTTTAGGAAATTTTTAGCGATCCGCGCTTTAATTCAGAAGAGCGATTCGCCATGTCTAAGAGATAATGGACCCGCTCCGTAAACAGAGAAATAAAGAGTGAATAAGATGGGTAAAATCGATATCAAGCCTGGCGACCAATACATCAAATCCGGTATGCCGCCAACCTACTGGACCGTCGACCGCCTTCTGGATTTCCCCAACACGCCACAGCACGTCCGTTTGGTTCGGCGCAGAGACGAAACCAGTCACACCCGCGTCATCACCATCGCGGTCTCGGCGTTGATGGATCGCAAAAACTACAAGCCTGTCGCTGCTTAGAAAAGCCCGGTTTCCCCTGTCATTCCGGGGCCGCATCGCGGAACCCGGCAACTGTATTTTTCATGGGGTGATGGTTTTGAAATCTGCGCTGT
>CBDUMN010000183.1:0-1696 GCA_965368335.1 uncultured Rhodospirillales bacterium | reverse complement strand
CATCCCTCGTGGTTGCGGCCTGCGGCGTTCCCATCGCCAAGCACGGCAACAAAGCGCTTTCCTCAAAGTCGGGCGCAGCCGATGTTTTGACCGCACTAGGCGTCAACATCGAAACGCCCATGGAAAACGTCGAGAAAGCCATGCGCGAAGCTAATATCGGCTTCATGATGGCGCCGCGCCACCACAGCGCCATGCGCCATGTGGCCGGTCCCCGCGTTGAGTTGGCGACCCGTACGATCTTCAATCTGCTCGGCCCGCTCTCCAACCCGGCGGACGCCAAGCGCCAACTAACCGGCGTTTTCGCAAAGGAATGGGTCGAACCGCTGGCCCATGTTCTCGGCAATCTGGGCTGCGAAAAAGCCTGGATTATGCACGGTTCCGACGGTCTCGACGAATTGACAACCACAGGCAAAAGCTATGTGGCTGAATTGAAAGACGGCAAGGTTACCTCTTTCGAGGTTTCGCCCGAAGACGCCGGGCTCTCCATTGCCAAGCCTGAAGATTTGAAGGGCGGCGATGCGGCAACCAATGCTCAGGCAATCTTCGACCTGCTCGACGGCAAACAAGGGGCCTACCGGGATATCGTGCTCTTTAACGCTGCCGCAGCCCTCGTCGTCGCCGACAAGGCCAACAACTTGAAAGACGGCGTTGCACAGGCGGCGGGAGCCATCGACAACGGCAAAGCCAAAGAAACCCTGGCCAAGCTCTGCAAAATCACTAAACACACGGAAGAGAATTGACGTGAGCGACGTTCTGACCCGCATTTGTGACGACAAGCGAAAGCATGTCGCCGAGGTAAAGCAAAAGCGTTCACTATCCGATCTTGAATCTGCCGCCAAAGCCGCCTCAACACCTCGGGGGTTTGCCGATAGCCTTTCAAAAACCATCGACAGCGGCGGATTCGGTCTGATTGCCGAAATCAAGAAGGCCTCACCCTCGAAAGGCCTCATCCGCGAAGATTTCGACCCGGCCACACTGGCCCAGGCCTACGAAAAAGGCGGCGCATCCTGTTTGTCTGTCTTGACGGACATTCCTTATTTCCAAGGCGACGACGCCTATCTCGTCGCAGCGCGCGAAGCGGTCAATCTACCGGTTTTACGCAAAGACTTTATGGTCGATCCCTATCAGATTACCGAAGCACGGACGCTGGGAGCCGACTGCATTCTGCTCATTATGGCCGCTCTCGACGACACACTGGCGGCAGAGCTTGAGAATGCAGCTTTAGGCTATGGCATGGACGTGCTGATTGAGGTCCATGACGAAGCGGAATTAGAACGCGCCCATCGTCTCAAATCATCACTGATCGGCATCAACAACCGCAATCTCAAAACCCTGGAAGTAACGCTGGAAACGACCCGCCGCCTCGCCCCCATGGTCGAGCAAGGTCGCAACCTTGTTTGCGAAAGCGGTCTCTTCACGCCGCAGGACTTAAAAGATATGTCCAAGGTGGGCGCGAACCGTTTTCTCATCGGCGAATCATTAATGCGGCAGGACGATGTGGAATCGGCAACGCGAAAACTTCTTGCCCGGGAGGATTAACCCATGAGCGGCTTCACCCACTTCGATGCCGAGGGCAACGCAGTCATGGTCGATGTTTCGGAAAAAGACATCACCGAGCGTACGGCCACGGCGGGCGCCACCGTTACGATGCAGCCAGAAACCATGCAGCTCATCCTCAATGGCGGGGTTAAGAAAG
>CBDUMN010000182.1:0-1776 GCA_965368335.1 uncultured Rhodospirillales bacterium | reverse complement strand
GCCAAGGGTAAGGGCGAGTTATCCGAGAAGCCCTGTCCTCACTTAACGTCTAGAGCGGCGCTCGGAGGGTGATTTCCCGCCCGAATTTTTTCAATGTCTTGGCTCCCGCTCCTTCGGCGACGGCTCGGGCCGCGCCATCGGCGTCTTCAATCAGCAGGCCGGAAAGAATTTCAATGCCGTGGCTATGCAGCGCCGGGTCCAGGGGGACGCCGGGGCCGACCAGTGCGACCCGCGTATTGCGTGCCGCCGCCATGATGTTGGCGAGGCTATGGTCAATCAGGGTGGATGAGGTGATGATCGCGGCTTCCGCATTGCCGATCAGTTCGCCGAAGGCGTGCTCGGGGAATTCGCCGTCCTTGGGCTTTCGCTCAATGATGTTGGCGTCGGGCAGGCGGTCGTCCAGATAGGGGAACCGCCCGACGATGGAAACCGGGCCGTCTACTCCTTTAAAAACATCGAGGCCGTTTTCACTGGAGTGATTGAGCTTTTCGATCTTCTCCTGCGTGTTGGTATAGGCATTGATAGCGGCAATTCCGATGGCCGTTTCAAACGGATTCCACGAGGTCGCCAACTGCGCCAAATCCTTCAGACCTTTTCCTTCCAGTACGCCGCTGTCGGGGAGGCTGTTGCAGCCCGGAGAGCCTTTGCGCGGGCTTTGCGCCAAGCCGACCCCGTTGGGACCCTGAATAAGGGTCCAGTTGAGGCCGATGACGATTCGTTCGACCGGCCCGCCTTCAACGCTGTGGGCCAGTTCACGGAGCATGTTTTGCGGGCCCCACCAACGCCAGAGAGCTTCCGGTGTCGAGGGCAGGAGATCACTCATGCCGCCTGAAAAAGCGTTCCAATCCTCAAGCGCTTCGGCCGGGACCGAGACCAGCGTCGGTATGCCCTGGGCGACAGCCTCCAAAATTTCATCGGCCAACCCGCTGCCGTCCTGTTCCCGTTCGCCGAATTTCTCAACCACCAAAAGATCGACATTCCGGGCGATGGCGTCGCGTAAGGGGGCTGTCGAATCGGCCAGGGCGCCACGGTCCAAGGTGCAGGTGCCGCTGGTCATGCTCTCGTTGGTTGGGCGTGAGATCGCAATGCGGTCGCCGCTGTGAATATCGACGATATCGACCCCTTCGCGGGTGCCGTCCGGGGCGTTGAGGACTTCCTGAACCACGCCGCCGACTTTCCAGCCGCGCCGCTTCAGTTCCCGGGCGAAGTCGGAAAGCAGGCTGCGGTTGCCGGTGTCGTGGGTATAAAGCACACCGCCGACCTTGATATGACGGGTTCGTATTGACATGGCCTCTTCATCGCCCTTTTGATAGGAAAAAACAAGGATTTGATTTTTTTAGGGTCCAGACACTTCGTTTAAGACCCTAAGCTATCTGTGGCGGGGATGAAATGTCGGAACGTAAAGCTCACCCGAGAATACGAGTGTTGATCGGTTCCGCTACGGCCTTGGGGCCGGGCAAGGTGGATCTACTGGAAGCGGTGGGGCGCACCGGCTCGATCTCGGGGGCGGCGCGGGAGCTCGGGATGTCTTATCGACGAGCCTGGCTGTTGATCGACACCATGAACCGCTGTTTCAAGGAAGACCTCATTAAAACCGTTACCGGCGGCAAAGGTGGGGGGGGCGCAGAAGTGACGCCTCTCGCCTACGAGATCATCGAGCGCTACCGTAAAATGGAAACCAAGGCCGCTGAGAGCGTAAGGCAAGAGTTGAATTATTTTGAAAATTTAATGACTGAGGGTGGGAAACGGGAACCATGAGCATTCAAATGGATATGA
>CBDUMN010000181.1:0-2071 GCA_965368335.1 uncultured Rhodospirillales bacterium | reverse complement strand
CGATGGGTCGAGGAGCCATCTGAAAGTTGTTTTTGCAGGTCATCAAATGCAGCGCCCTGAGACAACAACAGAGAAGCCTGCCGTTCGCCCTTTGCAACGCGGAGCAACTCAACCAGCTTATAGATGATGATCCACCAGGTAACGACGGAGAAAGCACCCAGCATGACAAAAACGCTGCGCACGACGATATCCGCCTCCCCCCACCAGCCAAGCCAACCGAATTCACCACTCATAACACCTCTCCTTCGTCTACAAGTCTCTTAGATTGAAGCGGATGGGAACGACGAGACTGGCAGCCACGCTTCTCCCTCCCCGCGTTGCCGGGGTAAAGCGCCATTTCCGCACAGTTTTAAGGGCGGCCTTATCCAATATTTCATAGCCGGAACTCTCTTTAACCGTCACCTCCATAACCCCCCCAGCCCCGCTGACCGAAACAACCAGCAAAACACGCCCTTCCATTCCCCGTCGGCGCGCAACCAACGGATACAGTGGCTTTGGGTTGGAAAAACGCGTCGATGACGAACTGGGCGGTACGTAAGCCGACTGTGCCACAGAAGGTTTTTGTTGCGCCCGATCGACAGGTTGAGCCTGTTTTTTTTGTATGGCAGGCTTGGAAACAGGCTTCGCTTTTACAATTTTGCGCGGCGGGGGTGTCGGCTTACGCTTCGGCTGATCGAATTTCGGAATAATCCGTTCAGGAACAGTCTCAGCAATAGGGTCAGGCTCCGACTCCACGACGGGTTCGGGTTCAGGAACTTCCGGTTCAGGCGGCACAACCTCTTCAACAGCCTGAGGCTCTTCTAAAACCGGCTCTTCAATCGGCGGCTCAGGCTCAGAGACTTCCGGCTTGGGCGCGGGAGTCTGTTCTGCCTGCTCGACATCGTTGGGAATGTTCACAATCTCAAAGTTTACAAGCCCAACCTCGGGAAGGCGTGGCGGAATTACCCCTGTCGTTAAAAAGAAAATAACGGCGCCATGAAACAGGCCGGCAGCGATCAAAGCCCCGGCTTTGCTCGGGGCGTCAATCCGGAGATTGGCTATTGATCTTGAATGACCTTGCGGCGATTGCCTCATAATTTGCCGATTCCAAAAAACATTTGACCGGAAAGGGTAAGTAGGGTTGCGGCGACAAGCCCATACGGGCGATCACACCGCAGCAAGGATCGTAGCCTTACCTAAAACCCCACTTACCCCAGTTTCGCATTTATCTAAAAGCGAATGCTTCCTTTCAGCCAGAAGGTCCGTCCCGGCTCATTCACCCGGGTCGTCTGCTCAAAACCCGAAGACGCCAAACTGCTGGTACCAGATTTGCTCAGATGCTCGGCATAGGTTTTGTCGAAAATATTATCGACGCCAAATGCAATCTGTCCGTCCTTGACCGGTCGCCAGCCGACATTGGCTGATAGAACACCGAACCCGCCAGTTTCACCGATATCTTGCCCAACAATGTTACCCCATCCCACATCGACACGGTTTTGTTTGGCGACGGCCCGCAATAAGGCCCCGCCGGTAAAAGTCCCATCGTCGTACTTAATGGCGAAGGTGCTTTCAAGCGGCGACATTTGGGCTAGAGCCGTATTGTCCGTTCTATTGTCGCCACGAACGTAAGCAAGCGTCGCTTCGGCGGTCCATGACGGCAGGAAGGAATAGGCGATCTCAGCTTCTCCGCCATACATCCGTGCATTAACATTCTTTGCTTGCGAACCAGACGTAAGGATATAATCCGTCGCACGGGTGTAAAAGCCTGAGACGGACCAACGCCATTCTTGGGATTGGTGCATTAATCCCAGATCAAGCTGTGTCTGTTTTTCAGCTCGAATGTCAAAGGTATCGTCACGCTCCCAGTAATCTGGAGCACGCTGGGTATGTCCCAGACCAGCATAAGCAGTCATGGGAATATCCACTACAACATCGTGCTCATAACGGACGAAAGCATTATGTAAGTTATCATCATCGGTCGGATGGCCGGACGTTCCGGGGTCTTCGACCTCAACCCGACTAAAGCGATAGCCGCCAATCACCCGGCCGACATCCGAGGTGACATAGTCTACCTCCGTAAAAAGGCCGTAGG
>CBDUMN010000180.1:0-2163 GCA_965368335.1 uncultured Rhodospirillales bacterium | reverse complement strand
CGGCCCGATAACGAGTTGGATCCGGCGCTGGCCGCCCTGGCGCTGGAGCCCGACCACCCGCCCGAGCTTAAAGGAACGCCGGTTTCTTATCAGTTGGCCGCCTTGCGCGGCGCTTTGGCCGGAACCGCCGATGCAGTGCCTCAGGATGTAGGCGAAGGCCTGCTTTACTGGCGGGCCGACCGCCTCGCCGATGTGGTGGTTGGCCAATTCGCTTTCCAGTGCATCGATGAGGAAAACGACACCCCGGAGGCTGTGAAGCTTTCCAAGGTGATTGAAAATCGTGCCGGACTGCCCGTTTCGTTGGGCTTGCTCTATATGCATCTGGCCCGCTCCCAAGGCTGGCGCCTCGAGGGGCTTTCCTTTCCGGGAATTTTTCTCCTCCGTCTCAGTGAGGGGTCGCGCCGCTTGATTGTCGATCCGGCGGATGGCTGCCGTCCCCTGGAAATCCACCACCTTCGCGATATCCTCAAAGCCGTCGAAGGGACTCATGCAGAGCTTAGGCCCCAGCATTATCAAAGCCTGACTACTCGCGAGACGCTTTTAAGGCTGCAAAACCTTCATAAGGTCCGGCTGCTTCGGGAAGACGACCTCGAAGAAGCCCTCAAAGTCGTCGAGCGGTCCATGCTGTTCGCTCCGGGCCATCCCGACGCCTGGTATGAAGCGGGGCTGATCAAGTTCCGTCTCGGCCGGGTGCAGGAAGCCATTGAGGATTTTGAGATTTACCGTCAGGTCTGCGCCGAGGAAAACCGACCGCGCATCTCAACTCTTTTGAGCCAATTGAAGGCCCAGGCCGCCAGCAACCCTTGAGCGGGACGGCGTAAGCTGCCTATATAAGACCGGTTTTTCACTCTTATGCGTCCCGGAGGCGGCATGACCCTGCGCGTTGCCATTCAAATGGACCCCATCGAATCCATCGATATCGACGGGGACAGCACTTTCGTTCTCGGGCTGGAGGCGCTGAAACGCGGCCATACCCTTTATCATTATCTACCGCAGGACCTGACATTTAAAGACGGCAAAGTTACCGCATTCGCCCGGCCTTTGGATCTACGCCGGACGAAGGGCGATCATTTCACCCTGGGCGACGGCCACTGGATCGACCTGAAAACCGATGTCGATGTGGTTCTGATGCGCCAGGACCCGCCGTTCGACATGGCCTACATCACGGCAACCCACATTCTCCAACACATTCACCCGCAAACCCTGGTGGTCAACGATCCGGCGGAAGTGCGCAACGCGCCGGAAAAACTGTTCATCACCCATTTCGAAGGCGTGATGCCGCCGACCCTGATCGCCAGCAATCAGGACCAGATCAAGATTTTCCGCGAAGAACATCGGGACATCATCGTCAAGCCCCTGTTCGGCAACGGCGGCGCAGGCGTCTTTCACATTGCGCCGGGGGATGAAAACCTCAATTCGCTGTTGGAGATGTTCACCGAACTCTACCGGGAGCCGGTCATGGTTCAAAAGTACCTGCCCGACGTTAGGGGCGGCGATAAGCGGATTATTCTGGTCGACGGCAAACCGGCGGGCGCGGTCAACCGAGTGCCCCAGGCCGGAGAGGCCCGCTCCAACCTTCATGTCGGCGGGCAGGCCTTAAAAACCGACCTGACCGAGCGGGAAAACGAGATTTGTGAGGCCATCGGCCCTGTCTTAAAGGAAAAGGGCCTGATTTTCGTCGGTATCGACGTGATTGGCGACTATCTGACCGAAATCAACGTCACCTCTCCCACCGGCCTGCAAGAAATCAACCGCTTCAACAACGCCTGCCTCGAAAGCGAAATCTGGGACGCCATTGAGGCAAAGCTTTAAGAGACTTGCGAGCCATCTGAGTAAATAAAATTGTTACGTGAAATAGAATTTCTCTGAATCACGTTATGAGTGTTTTTGTTTTCCCCTTCGTTCAGTCTCTTGCGCTATCAAAAATCAAACCATTGAACGGAATAGCGCGAACAACTCTTATTGCGTGTGTTTTGTCTTTTATTATGGGGTGGGGTTGTTTTTTCCTTGACCCATCGTGCTTCATATGGCCCAAATAAGAACGTAAAGAGAACATTTGGAGTGGGTCATGGTTGCACAGTGCCGGACGGTTGCTTTTCAGGGAATTGAGGCGCGGAGCGTCACCGTCGAGGCGCAGTTCACCACGGGCTTGCCGTCCTTCAT
>CBDUMN010000179.1:0-2168 GCA_965368335.1 uncultured Rhodospirillales bacterium | reverse complement strand
GGCCACGGCCTGGAAGGCGACTTCAACCGCAAGAAAACCTCGGCCTTCGCCGGGCTGCTGGGCGAACGGGTCGCCGCACCGGGCGTTACCGTGGTCGACGACGGCACCCTTGCCGACCGGCGCGGCTCTCTGACCATCGACGACGAAGGTTCTCCGACCCAGTACACGACGCTGATCGAAGACGGCATCTTGAAGGGCTATATGCAGGACCGGATGAACGCCCGCCTGATGGGCGTCGCGCCGACCGGCAACGGCCGCCGCCAGAGCCACGCCCACCAGCCCATCCCTCGGATGACCAATACCTACATGCTGGGCGGCGACAAGGACCCGGAAGAAATTCTGAAATCGGTCAAAAAAGGCCTCTACGCCGTCAACTTCGGCGGCGGTCAGGTGGACATCACCTCGGGCAAGTTCGTCTTTTCCTGCACCGAGGCCTATATGGTCGAAAACGGTAAGATCGGCGCGCCGGTCAAGGGCGCAACCCTGATCGGCAACGGCCCGGACGTCATGACCCGGGTTTCGATGATCGGCAACGACATGGCGCTCGACCCCGGCATCGGCACCTGCGGCAAAGATGGCCAGGGCGTCCCCGTCGGCGTCGGCCAGCCGACCATGCGCATCGACGGCCTGACCGTCGGCGGCACCCAGGTTTAGGCCCGGCCCCTATTTTTTGATTTTGTCGGAAATATTCAAAACAACCGCTGGGGCGTTTGTTAGTCTTGCCGCATGAAATTCAGATACACCATTTTATACGTCGAAAGCGTCCCGGAAACCCTGGCGTTTTACGAAAAAGCCTTTGGCCTTAATCGGGGTATGCTCCATGAGAGCAACCTTTACGGCGAATTGGATACGGGCGAAACCAAGCTCGCCTTTTCCGCTCTCAGCCTGATGAAGGATCTTGGCAAATCGCCGGCAGTCCCCGATCCCAAAAAACCGGTTTTCGAGATCGCCTTCGAGGTCGAAGACGTTCCCAAAGCTCTGGCCCAAGCCGTGGAAAACGGAGCGACACTCATCCAGGACGCGCGAGACGAACCCTGGGGGCAAACGACATCCTACGTCTCCGATCCCAATGGCTTCCTGGTGGAAATCTGTTCTCCGGTCCGGCCTCAGCCATAGCCGGGCTGACATAGCTCCGAAAACAACACCCGATCCGACCTGAACCGGCTAGGCGTGACACCGAACCAACGCCGCATCTCCCGCGACATATGGGCTTGATCGGAAAAACCGTGTTCGGCAGCGGTATCGGCCAGATTGTCGGCCTTAAACAGTGAGCGGGCGCATCGTCGCGCCCTTGCCAGGGAAAACCAAAAATACGGACTTTTGCCTGTATGGCGAAGCACGTCCCGTTGCAACGTTCTTTCCGAAACGCCCAACTGTCGCGCCGCCGACCCGATATTTGTTATTTCCGACTGCAAATAGTCTAGCGTTTCTTGGACCGAGGGAACGACCCGGCAAAACAAGTTGATTTCCCCGCTGAGTAGGGCTTCCGGGTTTTGGTCTTTCGCATAGGCCAGAAGGGCGGCTTCATCGAGACTTGCGCCGGGGATCAGGCGAACGCCGAAAAGCTCACTTCCCCCTTCGATTGCAACGGTTCGCACAGTGTCATCGAGAGCCGAAACGAAACAGCTGACGCCCGTTTTGGAATCATAGGATACAATGAAGTCGCGACACCCATCGGGAACGATATCGACCGTGGTATCTTCAGTCGTCTTGTAATGCCATCTAGCGAGAACGATTTCTCCCATCGCGCCCACCTCTTCCGCTAAATCCTAATATGAATATTCGGCGAACACCGGGTCGACCGAGTGGTGCCAGCGGCGTTCGTAGGCGCGGAGCAATTCTTCGGCCGGAGTCTGGCCGCTTTCGGCGATGCGGAACAGAGGGTTTAGGAACATGGTTTCGTCCTGGCCCAGGCCGTTGACGTTTTTGCGTCGCTTCAGGCCCTCATGGGCGATGTCGAGCACATCGAGCGCCCGATCGCCCAACTGGCTGCCGCGGAACGGAGTTTTCAAGCCGAGCTTGGGCACTTCGGAGCGCAGGTATTGATGCTCTTCGATGGTCCAGTCCTTGGCCAAATCCCAGGCCGCTGCCATGCAGTCTTCGTCATACAGCAGGCCGACCCAGAGAGCGGGCATGGCGCAGAGTCGGTTCCAGGGACCACCGTCAGC
>CBDUMN010000178.1:0-2249 GCA_965368335.1 uncultured Rhodospirillales bacterium | reverse complement strand
GTAAAATTGGCCGCAATTCGGATTTGGCTCAGATTTAATGAGTCTACGGCCTAAATTAAAGCCGCTCTAGGTCGAGAAATTCTTCAGAAAAAATATTTACAAAGCATATTATTAAATAAAATAAGTGCGATGATTTGTTGTTTTATTTCAATATTACAGGGGTGTGGAGAATAAAATATGGAATGAAAATATCATTTTAAGTGGTGTTTTTCGAATGTTGTTGACTTTTGTGTGGGGTTCACATCATATCCCGCCACGCTCTACATATGTTTCGGCATGCCCAATTAAACGGTACGCTGCTTAGCTCGGCTCTTCCCTAACATTGTGATCGTTAAAAGTAACCGCGCCGTCTTTGTGGGCAGGCGCATTTATCGTGATGCCTTTGTTAGAAGGAAAAAATAACATGGCTACTGGTACTGTAAAATGGTTTAACGCGACCAAAGGTTTTGGCTTCATCGAGCCGGAAAATGGCGGCAGCGATGCTTTTGTTCACATCTCGGCCGTTGAACGCGCCGGCCTGCGTTCGTTGAACGAAGGTCAAAAGGTTTCCTACGAACTGCGCCCCGGTCAAAACGGCAAATCTTCCGCCGAAGACCTGCAGATCGTTGAATAAGTAGGTTTGATCCGTTCCGTCTTCTCCGTAAGGAGGGGCGGAACGGTTCCCCTCTTCAAGGATCTGACCCAAGTAAGGAAGCTGATGGCTAGAAAGCCCAACTATAAATTCGAACGAAGTGAGCGAGAGCGCATCAAAGCTGAAAAGAAAGCCAAGCGCGCCGCAGAAAAGAAAGCCGCTCGGGAAACGCAACCCGACCCCCTTGCACCGTCTGGCGAAAATGACGGTAAGACTATAGAAAATCCCAAATCCGAGTGACTGCGCTCAAACGCCGTCGTCTTAAAGACTGAGCCGTAATTGAGACCCGCTGGGTTCGGCTTCTCGGTACTTCAAAAACAGCGCCTGCGCCCGGTTGTGACCGTTGCTGCGGCCTGTATTCCAAGGAATAACAATGAACAACGAAGACAAATTCCTCATCACCTACGGTCTGCAAAATTACGTGACCGTTACCGCAACCAATGAAAAATGCGTTTTCGCCATCGAACAACGGCAAAGCCGGAAGATGGTGGGCCATGCAAAAATGCTGATTGCCGAGAACTACGGCGCGTCGGCTGA
Source organism: uncultured Rhodospirillales bacterium (assembly GCA_965368335.1). Classification (GTDB taxonomy): domain Bacteria; phylum Pseudomonadota; class Alphaproteobacteria; order Rhodospirillales; family JAPHRK01; genus CBDUMN01. Next base: position 1,081 of record CBDUMN010000178.1, on the reverse strand, counting down.
TATCCGGATGATTTAGCCTTAACAAGACAGATTGGAGATCAAGAGATGGCGCGCAAAAAGGGCAAAGCGAAAGCCCCTTCCTATATGATGTTCAACGTCACCTACGAGGATGGCATGTTGACGTCTAACCGAAAGGTCTCGTCGGAACATCTCGATCAATCCATGGGCGACGACCTGCTTGACTTGGCGCAAACTGCCATCATGAAACAAGACGAAGAGATTGCTCGCTTGTCCAATCAGCGACGAGGCAAGATCAAGTCAATCGTCAAGGCTTAAAGCCTGCCCTTCAATCCTTCACCGCGAACAGCAGGTAGTTCACCGTTAAGTCGTCGGTTAGGGACCAGCTATCGCCCATAGGGCTGTAGGTCATGCCTTTGAGAGTTTGGACGGTGAGGCCGTGGGGGCGGAGACCCGATGCAAACTCGGACGGTTTAAGAAATTTGTTCCAGTCGTGGGTTCCGGGCGGCAGCCACCGTAGGACATATTCGGCGCCGATTTTCGCCATGGCGAGGCTCTTAAGGGTGCGATTGAGCGTTGCGCCGATCATTGCGCCGCCCGGTTTGACGAGTGCGCAGCAGGCGGTAAGGAAAGCTTCTAAATCGGGTACGTGCTCGACCACTTCCATGTTCAAGACCACATCGAACTGTGCGCCTTCTTTGACCAAGTCTTCCGGCAAAATGTGACGATAGCCGATTTCAAGACCGCTTTTTTCGGCATGGATCGCCGCCACCTGGACGTTTTGTTCGCCTGCATCGATGGAGGTCATCTCGGCTCCCATGCGGGCCATAGGTTCGCTGACCAGCCCGCCGCCGCAGCCGATATCGAGGATTTTGAGGCCTTTGAGCGGCTTGTCGGCCAAGGGATCGCCGCCGAAATGGGAGCAGAGCTGATCGCGGATGAAGGTCAGGCGCGTTGGGTTGAATTTATGCAGCGGACGGAACTTGCCTTTGGGGTCCCACCATTCCTCGGCGATGGCGGTGAAACGGGCGACCTCCTCGGGGGAGGCCGTGCTTGTGGCTGCGGTTTGCGCCATAGAAATTCGCTCCTTCAATTCGGCTCTCTCTCAGGGTTGCACCCGGCC
>CBDUMN010000177.1:0-2254 GCA_965368335.1 uncultured Rhodospirillales bacterium | reverse complement strand
CATTTGATTGTCGAGTTTTATCTGGGCGAAAAACGCCGAAATATCATGAATATCTTCATCGGGAAGTTCACGTTCTTCGGTAAACGGCACCATGGGAATATTGACCCGATCACGGGTGCGGAACAGCTTAAGCTGATCGACGATATAATCGTAAGGCAGCCCAGCGATTCTTGGATAGACGCCTCCCTTTCCACCCTGACCGTTTTCACCATGGCATGCGGCGCAAACCATATTGATGTCTTCGGCGTTATATTTGTCAAAATCGCTTGGATCGAAAGCAGGCTTTTCCTCAGCCGCCCAAACGGGTAGCGCGAAAAGCACGGTAAAAAGCACGCAAGTTAGCCAGCGCATCATCAGATTCCCCCACAAAATCTCAAGATGTCTTAAACGAAACCGCGCCGTCTACGGGCCTCAATATACTCGTCTTGCTTGGCCTTGCGGGCTTCTTTAATTTCTCCACCGAGACCACCCAGGTTCTTGTAGGCGAAATTGTAAAGCACCCACACCACCACCGGGCCGAAAAACAGCATCGGGGCGATATAGAACCAAACGGGAAAGCCTGCATCGTTCATCGTGATTACCTTGATTTTACGATCAATCGGTCGCTGCGATTGTCTACCCCCAAGCACCGACCTCAGGCGTTGACCTTGGTCAATTGACCTGCTGGCGGCAATAGGTCTCCTTAACCAATGAGGCCACGACAAAAGCCCCGATACCGCACAACGGCAGTGTCAGAAAAGCAACCTCATAAGCCCCTGCCCCGTAAACCCGCGCACCATCAAGCAATCGACCGTCCCAATTGGCGTCCAGAAGCAGGCCGATTAGGGGCTGAAACAGCGCGCCCGAGGCCATAACGAGCATATTGACGATTCCTAAGGCGGCTCCGCTGGCATGGGGAAGATTGATCTCACGGGAAACGGCGAAACCGACAACCATGCCGCCAGCAGCGATGCCATTGACCAGGAGCAATACCCGCATCATCCAAATCGACAACCCGGGAAGGTAGATAACCGCCGAGACCGTCACCAAGGCAATGAGCGCACCACCAATCATCAAGGGCTTGCGACGTCCAATTCTATCGGACACCCATCCCGAGAGCGGCGCGCCTATCGCCCAACCGACCATCATGGTCGAAGCCATAAACCCTGCCGAAGCCCGATCCAGACCGTGGACGGTCGTCATATATGGCACCCCCCAAAGGCCGCCAAAAGACAACATGGGCCCAGCCATAAACAAACCGAAAGCGCCGACAAACCAAGTCTGGGACCGAGCCAGCGCACTTTTCAAGCCATCGAGGAGCCCTGCCTGTCCCGGCTGCGGTCCTTCCCCATGATCTCCCTCTCCGTCTCGCACGACAGCGAAGATCAACAAGGCTAGAATTCCAGCAGCCGCAGCCGCAAAGATCATGGTTTCGCGCCAACCGACCATCTCGACAAAGGCGGCCAATGGCGCCTGACCGCCTATGCCACCGCCCATGCCAAGCATCAGGGTCAGGCCCGAGACCATAGCAAACCGGTTGGCCGGAAACCAAACCGATGCAATTTTCAGCGTCCCGACCCAGGTAAAGGCTGCTCCCAAACCAACCAATAGTCTCCCGAGGTAGGCGACTTCGATGTTCGCCGCCATACCGAAAAGCGCACTGCCCGCACCACAGGCCAAAGCGGCAATGGCTAAAACCCGGCGGGCTCCGAACCGATCGACAAGTACGCCGACCGGAAGCTGAATGCCCGCGTAGGCATAAAAATAGAAAGCCGACAGATTGCCGAGCACGGCTGCGGAAACGGAAAAATCGCGCATCAGATCGTCGACCATGACGCTCGGCGCAACTCGGTGGAAAAAACCGTAGCAATAAAAAAGGGCGGCCAATCCCCAGAACAGCCAGGGGATCAAAGGAGAAACGTTTTTCGGATCAACCCTCAACCGGAAGCGCCGTCCACGCCCTCGGAAGCTTCCGCCTGACGCAGTTTTTCAGCTTCATAGCGTTTAAGAACGCTTTCCAGATGGGACGACATAGCCTTGGCCGCATTGTCCGGATTGCGGGTCCGAATAGCCTCAAGAACCGAGCGATGCTGCTCGGTCAAAATTTGATCATCGATGAACTCACGGACAGGGCGATACTTATGGTACTCCAGCGTCGAGGTGAGGGTATCGCGGATAACATCGAAAATATGGACATAGACCGCACTTCCCGTCGCCCGAGCAAGCGCGTAGTGGAAGTTGATATCCTCCACCGCCTTATCGGTGCCGCGCGCCT
>CBDUMN010000176.1:0-2265 GCA_965368335.1 uncultured Rhodospirillales bacterium | reverse complement strand
GGTTCGAGCGCACGCTTCCTGATCGGTGGTCGCCAGGACGGAAACAATATCACGCTTCATCAAATCAGCGATGGGCATCGCTGCCGGTGCTGATACCAGGTCACGTAGACCAACAACGCCCAGCAATTTCTTGGCCTCGTCTGTTACGAAAAGATAATAGGTGCTGTCGGATCGGGGACCAATCCGGCGTAGTTCAACCAATGACTTCTCGGCCGTCCAATCAGGATGAAGGGTGATAACGGCCCGCGTCATCAAGCCGCCGGCCGTTTCATCAGGATATCGCAGCAGTGAAATAACTTCCTCTGGCTCGTCCATCTCTTGCAGCGCGTCAGCCGCTTTTTCGGCTGGCAAGTCGCCTAAAACGTCGGCGGCTTCATCATCTTCCATTTCATCCAGAATGCTGGCTAACTGAACAGGTGTGAGTTGTTCGGCCAACTCGACTGCATCTTCGTCATGCATCTCCTCCAGAACATCAGCCGACTCGGAGGGAGTTAATTGGGTGAGCAAGGTTACTTGATCCGAAGTTTGCAGTCCGGCAACAAGGTCGGCCTGATCGGCTGGGCGCATGGCTTCAATAATGGCCATCGCTCCGGCTAAATCGTCTTTTTCCAGTAAGTTGCGCATTTCGGTCAGAATATCATCCAGTACGGCCTTTTTCATTATGAGACTCCTTTGTAAATAAACCGCAGAGAACGTAGAGATAAAAATGCATGAGGGTTGTTTTCATTCATCTAATGGTGTGCGTAGCTCAAGGTGTTTCCTTTGAAAATAGCGGGACATTGGGGATCAGGGGATAAGGTTTGGAAAAAAGCTTCCCTTCCGGCTTATAGATCATGGTTTACAGGTTTATACTCAACACGGGCATAAACTGACATTTTCAAAAGTCTGAAAATTGAGCGCGAGGAGCCGAGCCAACTCATCTTTATACTCATTCTGCGTTTGGTTTAAGCAATTGCTGATTCCTTCTTTGAACGCCGTGAAATCTTCATAGTAATGAGAGTAGAGGCATTTTTTCTTGACGAATTTCCACAGCCGTTCAATCAGATTAAGTTGTGGCGAATAGGATGGCAAGAAAAGTAATTCAATGCCTAATTCATGGGCTTGAGCCATCACAAACTTGCAGCGCTGATAACGGGCATTATCCATCACCAAGGTGATGGCGGCATCGGTAAATTGAGCGGCTAGTTCTTTGAGCAAGGCGACTACCGAGTGGGAATTGATGTAACTGTCATTGGTGACGGTTACCAGTTGGCGCGAGGTGGCATGCAAAGCGCCCAACACATTGAAACGTTGTCGTCCAGCGGGCGCTTTGACAAACAAACGGACGAAACACCAGAGGAACCCCAGAAATGGAGCGAGGACAAAATGGGCTGCATCCACAAAAAACAAATGTCGTTTCCCTTGTTTGGCCTCCTCTATGCGTGGGGCAAGTTCATTATCGACAAACGATTTTTGCTTGACCGCGTCCGCTTTGGCTGGGATTTGTCCCACTTTGCGCAATTTCAGCCCCAACTTTTTCATGAAGGCCGCCACCTGACTTTGCTCGCGTCGAATCCCGGTCAGCTTTTCAATCCGCTCGGCCGCTTCTTTGACCGTTGCCGGTGGTTTTTCTGTAAATGCCTGACGAATTGTCGCTTCATGAGCGGCCAATTCACTGCTTGGTCGATAGAAATCAAGCTGTTTGAGGGCCGCAATGCCGCCATCCTTATAAAGTCGCAAGTAGCGGCGCAGGGTAGTCGGTCTAATGCGTGTAATGCGGCATATTTCTTGATGGGATAATCCCAATGCTTTCAAATAGAGGACTTCCATCATTTGACGCACACGAGGGTGCGGATGAGTTGTTCGTTCACGATACAGTTGGTCAATATCTTTCGGGGTGAATTGCAGTTGAATCATGGGATTTCCTTGTTATCGGTCCATTTCTTTGGCCGTGTTTTTTTGCCATATGATACACCTACCAAATTATGGTTCAAGGATTTAGATTTCAAAATGCCATTTTATGACCGGGCGCAGTATATACTTTTTACAACAACAAAATCGCGGAAAAAACAATGGGTGTATTGTGTTTTGAGGTTCCACGACCTCGCCGACTTTCCCTTGGGACATACGCTGATTATCAGCCTAAAAAGGTGGGCAAGGGAATTGTAGGGATTGGGTTATAATGTCTATGTGAGAACAGAAATCTTGCAGACGAAACTGTATATCCCGTCACCCAGATCCACCCTTGCTCCCCGTCCCCGCCTCGTCGAAAAGCTTAACCAGGGG
>CBDUMN010000175.1:0-2655 GCA_965368335.1 uncultured Rhodospirillales bacterium | reverse complement strand
GACAGCGCAGATTTCAAAACCATCACCCCATGAAAAATACAGTTGCCGGGTTCTCCTTTGGAGCCCCGGAATGATGGAAAAAGGAGTCAGCCAAGTCAATGCGCGCCATCCTGCAAAGAGTTAGCGAGGCCTCGGTCGAGGTGGACGGCGAAATGGTCGGCCAGATCGATCGGGGTCTTTTGGTGTTGGTCTGCGCCATGGAGGGCGATAGTGACGAGCAAGCGGCCTTTTTGGCCCGCAAGATTGCCGCCCTACGCATCTTTCAGGACGATCAGGGCAAGATGAACCGGTCGGTCAAGGACATCGGCGGTGGCGTTCTCGCCGTCAGCCAGTTCACTCTGGCCGCCGAGTGGCGCAAGGGCAATCGGCCGGGTTTCTCGAAAGCCGCTGCGCCTGAAGAAGGCAAAAGGCTCTATGACCTGTTTTGCCAAAACCTCAAAACCGAAGGCCTGTCGATTGCGACCGGCATTTTCGCCGCCGATATGAAGGTCCGGTTGCTTAACGACGGTCCGGTGACCATCCCCATGGATACGGAAGCGGGGTAGGGAGCGCGCCTCTCTTAAGAAGCCGCCGCCATGGTCTGGCCCGGGGTCAGAACCAGCGGACTTTGGGCGTTTTGAGCCTCTTCATCGAGAATGCGGGTGGTCCGCGCCATCACGTCTTTGTGCAGCAGGTAGCAGGCCAGCGCGATGGGCATGACGCGGACCTGAATGCCGTCGAGCAAACCCGGTCGGGCGATGGAGCGGGTCATTACGTAGGCCACCGCGTCCGGGCAATTGGTGCGGACGAATTCGCCGAGCGCTCTCGGTCCCGCCTGGGAATAGATCAGCCGTTCGTTCCAGTCCATCTCGGCGACCACCCAGGGGCGGCCCTGGCGGATCGGCGAATTGGCCCGGCGCTCGATGCCGACCATATCCACCTTGCCGCCGCGCCAGCTGGCATAGGCCATGTGGCCGACCGATTCCGAGCCGAGCCATTGACAGAAAACGGCGGTCTCGGCCAGCCGTCCGAAAACTTCCGAATCTGCGCCGACCGGCCCGAACAGAGCGGCGTACATGCAGGGCGCGGTGAGATAGACCTTGAAGGCGACGATGCGTTTGAACCGCTTGGCGTCGCGGTCGAGCCGCACCACCCGACGGATCAGGAAAGCCGATTCGAGATAGTCGAGATATTTGCGCACCGTGTTTTTGGCGATGCCCGAGCTTTGCGCTAATTCGTCAATGCTGATTTCGCGGGCCGTGTTGAAGGCGACGACGGTGAACAGGCGGCTCAATTCGTGAACGTCGTTGATTCCGGCGTGGGAGGCCAGGTCTTTATGCAGCAGCCGGTCACAGAGGCCGTCGCGGACGAAGGTCGGCGGCGGCGTACCTTCGGTGCGGGTCATGATGCCTTCGGGAAAACCGCCGAAATTGACGTAGCGAACGAACTCTTCGTTTAGCGCCTTAACATGTTCCTGATGGAATTCGCGCGGGCCGCCATGTTCGGCTGATTTTTCGAACAACTGGTCTTCACTGCCGCGCAGCCTGAGGAACTCGACGAAGGTCAGCGGCGGCAGAACGGCGAGCTCGAAAGCCTCATCGCCTTCGCCCGCTCCCTTGCCGGCATATTTGCCAAGCGGCACGTCGGATGACAGGGCGGCGGCGAAACGGACGGCCGGGTTCTTGACGGCCAGGGCCTTGAGATTCTCATGCCAGTCGCGCATGTACTGGACTTCATCGAAAAAGATATAGAGCGGTTCGTCGGGGCCGTGGCCGAATTTCTCGCGGAACCGGGTGAGGATTTCCTCAAGGCTGTTGGTCCAATAGGTGGGCGAGACGAAGGAAGCGAAGAGGACCGACTGGGGCTTGACCCCTCCCTCGATCAATTCGGCGATCATCTGGCGCAGCATCACCGTTTTGCCGGTGCGCAACGGTCCGGCAAGCAGGGTGGGCATGCCGGGATCGGCGTTGACGAAGGTGGTGTGGAAAGCTTCGTAGAAATGCCGCTTGGCCGGTTGCCGAAACTTGATCTCGCCCTTGGCCGGGTCGAGCGCCCACCAGGGATTTTCAAAAGTCAGCCGTTTTAAAACTGTCTGCTCACCGATCTCAAGCATCACCAGGCCATCGTTGTTTTTATTAGAAGTGCGCCGTTTTCCTTCCGCTTGGGCCTTTAAAAACACCAATATTTTTGTGCTGCTACCCTCAAAAAAGGCCTCAAGCAGAGGTAGCGTATCTAAGGTCAACCAAGTGATCAATGAATATAAGATCACCCTTTTGAGCGGAGTCGATGTTTCTTTCTTCTTGCAAAGCCCGCAGAAAGTATCCTAAATAGTTGAAGAAATTAGATAATTTATTATGCTTTTAAGAACTTTTAGAACGGTTAGGTCAATGAAGGGGGTTGTCGTTTTCAATCGGTGGTGTTTAGGCCTTCTGGCGTTGGTTTTTGGGCTGACGGCGGCGGGGCTTTCCGTGGCGTCCGCCTGGGCTGCCGATTCGGCGGTGATCCTTATGTATCACCGGTTCGGCGAGACCGATACACCGGCGACCAACATCCGCCTCGATCAGTTTGAAAGCCACCTCGAAGAATTGAAGAGTGGGCCCTATACGGTCATGCCCGTGCCCGAAATTCTTACCGCCCTGCGCGAAGGCCGCCCGCTGCCTGAGCGCACCGTCGGCA
>CBDUMN010000174.1:0-2727 GCA_965368335.1 uncultured Rhodospirillales bacterium | reverse complement strand
AAGCCGCCCATCAGTCGAACTGGGCTGGATCAGAACAACCTATCGAGACTCCACAACTAGCTGAAACTGAGATTGCGGATGTCATGCAAGCTTACGAGAATTTTCAGCAGGGGCAAGGCAACCCAAAATATATGGTGGAAGCGTCGCGCATTGAAGACCGACTCGATGTGAAAAATTGTCTCATGTCACCAGGACGTCAGGAGGCAGTTTGGATTAAGCAGGGCCACTCGGTCTACCCGTTGGACGAGATGCTTGAGGAGCGAGACTATTCGGATGACGACGTAATCACTCGACACAACGAAGACCCAGTGACGGTGATGGTTGTCCGTTATGAGGGCATAGCTGAAGCGGGCGAGGAGATGAATCCTGCCGATAGCTCATACGCAAAACTCTATCCCGTTCACGCAGGTGACATAGTGATCTCGAACATTGCTGCGAGCCACGGCAGTATTGCCGTTGTCCCGGAAGGCTTGGACGGCTGTGTTGTCTCCAGCGAATACACCGTACTGACGCCCTTCACCGGGTTCGATCCCATCGTCCTACAACTGATCCTTCGATCACCAGAAATTCGGTCAGACATCCTGTTATCTTCATCTGGAGCCAATCGTACAAGGACTCGCTGGGACTTGATACGGGGCCTGCGGGTGCCTTACCCAGCGCCGGAAGTGGTGTCCACAATCAAGCAAATGGTTGAGCGCGCGGAAGGGGCAAAACGGGAGGCTGCACGTCTTTTGCATGATTCCCGGGCCTCCATTCAGTCCCAGCTCCAACTCCAAACAGATGACGCCAATATGGTACTGATGGCCTTTAAACCACCAAAGTAAATCGGCATTTTCCACCAGATTTAGAAACCGCTTGCTGAATTGAGCGCGGCGATGTGAGATAGGCAAAAGCGTATCTCTGGTGGGAAAAGGGTAGGAACAACATGAGCCGCAACTCGGAAGAAATTCTCGCAACACTGTCCGAGGAGTTCCTCGACAACTGCCTGGACCATGTGGACCAGATGGACGTTATTGTCGAACGTCTTCTCAGAAATCAAGGCGACAAAGCGCAAAACCATCTCGCCCTTCAGCGCGAGGTTCATAACATCAAAGGTCAGGCTGGGACCTTTGGGTTTCCTTCTCTTTCCTCGCTGGCTCATGCGCTCGAAGATTATATGGAAACGGCCGAGACGATTGAGGATGAGCAGCTCTCCGATATCCAGCTTTATCTCGACGAAATTCGTAAAATCACTGAGGCGCGGAGCGACCCTGGCGAAGAGGTGACACGCGCACTCCTTGAGGCCCTTCCTCACCATGCGGGCGGCGAAGAACAGGCAACCACAAAAACTCCAGATCAGCCTAAGCCCCGCCCCAAACCGGTTATGGATGCACTAGTCATCATGACTATGGGCGTCTGGCGCAAAATGGTCGGGGCCGACCTGACCAAGCGGGGTTACCGGGTCTCTTACGCCGACACGCCCTCCTCGGCCATTTCCAGAGCTTTAATGTTGCGTCCCCGGCTGATTGTCGCCTCGCTTGAGCAAGAGCACACCAACGGCGGCGAGTTGGCTCAGGTGTTCAAATGCATGAAGGAAACCCGCAAGGCGCGGTTCGTAGTTATGACCAGTCGAACGAAAGGCTCAACGGCCCTTTCCGATGTGCCCGAGGCAACGCCCGTTATTCAAAAGAAACCGACATTTCACCAAGAACTGGATGACGCATTAAGCGCCTGGGGGATGATTTAAAGGAGGCTCTCCTTACCCCTTCCCAACCCGCGCAGCGCAGTATTTGAACTCGGGGATTTTGCCAAACGGATCGAGCGCCGGGTTGGTCAGCCGATTGGCCGGGCCTTCGGTGTAGCAGAACGGAATAAACAGGCTGCCCGGCTGTATGTCTGCATCGGCTCGAGCCGTGACCTGGATTTGCCCTCGTCGGGTCTCGACCAGCACCTTTTCGCCCGGCTCAATATCCTTCGCCCTGAGATCAACCGGCGCCATGTAAGCGACCGGCTCCGGCTCAATAGCGTCGAGCACCGCCGACCGCCGGGTCATCGCCCCGGTGTGCCAATGCTCCAACATCCGCCCCGTAGAGAGCACCATAGGGTATTCATTATCCGGCGTTTCATCGGGTGGAACGATATGGGCGGGAACAAAACGCGCTTTGCCCGTTGCCGTGGGGAATCCCTCACTGAAAATCACCTCGTCACCCGGCAGGTCCTCAGCCGCGCAGGGATAGGTGACGGCATGCTCACGCTCCAGTCGCTCCCAGGTAATTCCGGCAAATCCTTTCAGGCATTGGCGCATCTCGGCAAAAACCGCCTGCGGTCCTTCATAAGACCAATCCAACCCGAGACGTTTGGCGATTTCCTGCAATATCCACCAATCCTGACGGGCCTCACCCGGCGGATTGACGGCCTGACGGCCTCTTTGGACGCGGCGGTCCGTATTGGTAAACGTGCCATCCTTTTCAGGAAAGGCCGAAGCAGGCAGCACCACATCGGCCTGCCAGGCGGTTTCGGTCAGAAAGATATCCTGCACCACCAGATGATCAAGGGTTGCAAGGGCTTCGCGCGCATGGTCCGCATCCGGGTCCGACATGGCAGGGTTTTCGCCCATGATTAGCATGGCCTTGAGCGATCCGGCCAAAATGGCGTCCATAATCTCAACCACGGTCAGGCCACGGTTAGGATTGAGTTTCATTCCCCAGAAGTCCTCGAACCATGCCCGCGCCGCCTCGTCTTCCACCG
>CBDUMN010000173.1:0-2834 GCA_965368335.1 uncultured Rhodospirillales bacterium | reverse complement strand
TCCAAAATCGGAACTCCTTCTTTTTACACAGGCTGAAGTTTCCAGCCTTTTTTGTTATGAAGAAAGAGAAAGGCTGTTTTTTCGCGCTAGACTTTACGCCCTCCAAGCGTCTAGATTCATAGAACGTTTCCAGGGGAGGGGATAATTGCGCGGGTTACTTCACGCTTTTCTTTTTGCTGTTGCCGTATGGGTCAGTTTCAGTCCTGCGGCGGCAAAGGCGGAAGACATTCTGCGCGTTGCCTATTTCAGCCGTGATTTGCCGGGGATCGATCCGCTTTCACCGACCTTCGATCCCGACTCCTACTCGGTCATTTCGCAAATTTTCGACAGCCTTGTTTATGGAGACCTGGATGGTGAACTCCAACCGGGTTTGGCGATGTCTTGGCGACGTCTTGAGCCGACCCTTTGGCAGTTTGATCTCAGGCGTGGCGTAAAGTTCCATAATGGCGAACTATTTGATGGGCGGGCCGTCAAGTTTACTTTCGAAACCGCGCTCAATCCCAAGCGCCAAGCCGGTAACGCTTGGATTTTGAACTCGATCAAAGAGGTTCGTCTCGATCCTCAGAATCCTTACCGGATATTGATCGAAACCCATTTTCCCGATGGGATGTTTTTAAATCGCCTCTCCATGTTCGGAGCCATTTGCCCGCCTGGTTATATCGCCAAGGTCGGCCTTGACGGTTTTGCCCGCCACCCGGTTGGCACAGGTCCTTACAAGTTTTCCGCCTGGCGCAAGGATAAGGCAATTGAGCTTGAGCGCTTTGAGAACTATTGGGACCCGAATATTCCGAAAATCGAGAAGATCCGTTTTCTTATTTTGCCCGAGGAGCAATGGGTAGATGCTTTCCTGGCCGGGAGAATTGATTTCCTTCCCAATTTGGCGGGCAACCAGACAACCCGTCTGATGACCGAAGCCAAAGGCCGGGCGACGATCTTAAAAAGGCTGGTTTTATCGGGGTATTGGACGGTTATTCGCAACCAGGGAGCCTTGGCCGATAAACGGATCCGTCAGGCGCTCAATTGGGCGCTCAATAAAAAAGCCTTGGTGACCTATGCCGACAAAGGCAATGCACGGCCCCTGGCCTCGCTGGGGAAACGCGGTGAATTTGGGGCCAATCGCAGTCTTGCGCCCTATGCCTATAGCCCTGAGAAAGCTAAACAATTACTTGCTGAAGTGGGCGTGAAAACGCCTTTGAGACTTAAGGCCATCGTTGCCGATATCGCTGCGCCGGTCGCTAAGATCATGCGCCATGATTTTGCTCGGGTCGGTATTGACTTGGTTCTCGATGTGGTTCCTCGCGTTGAATGGGCCAGCCGCCTGACCCATCATAAAATAACCCATGGAAAACCGATCGATTATGATCTGGCGATCAATTTGGTGGATAATCCGATCTTCAATCTGGCGTTCCATGCAGGGCTGTTCCTTCATTCCTCCAGTCCCTGGTCATTGCTCAATCATCCCGGTTTCGAGCAACGTTTCGAGAACGCTCTGATGGTGGCCGACACGGAAGAACACCGTCGGCGACTGGAAGACCTTGACCGGTTTATCCATGATGAAGCCTTGATGGTTTTTACGACCCAACGGGTCATTACCGCCGCGGTCGCGCCGCATGTGAAAATCGAGAAATTCGGCCTCAACGGTCACTTGGATTTCCTGACCCTGACAACGGCTGAATTGGCGTCGCGACCATGAGTTCGATTATCGGAAAAATTCGCCGGACGGTCCTTTCCAAGATGATGCTGCGCAGCATCATCGTTTTGTCGCTTTCCATCCTGTTGGTTGAGTTTCTGGCCTATCGCCAAGCCAGCAAGCAGATTGTTCAGCTAACCGAAGAACGCCAGTTGGAGCTGACCGCCCTTTATGCCGAGCGGTTCGATCAGATTGTCGAGGCGGTGGAAATCGATCTCCGGTCCGTCGCCGGACTGCCGTCCTTACGCGATTATTTCGTCAACCGACAATACGACCTGCAGGCCGAAGCCAGTCAGCAGTTGGATAATGTTACTGAATTTCTCTTGCGCCTCTATGAGCGTAATCGCGCCTATAGCAAAATTGAACTCTCTGCGCGAAATGGTGAAAAACCTCTCACGGTCCATAAGGGAGATGCGTTCCGCCATAAGATCGAGCCCATCGACTATTTCGGCCCCAAGCTAACCCCGCAGGAGAAGACCAATCTTTCGGCAGGATTTGTCGATGAGGGAGTGCGACAAGGGCAGGGCGATGATGGCGACACACTGCTCTACAGTTATGGTTTGTCCGTGCAGGGAGAACCGGTGGGACGCGTTTTTATTTCTTACGATTTCGGTGAGTTGACGCAGGATTTACGGAGCCAAAAGCTGTTTGAAACCGGACATTTGGCGATTTTCACCCAGGATGGTGAAATTGTTTATGCGCCGGGTCTGCAAACGGGGGACCGGCTGGAAACCGTGCGCCCCGGTCTCTGGCGTCGGCTTGCGGAAATGACATTGCCTGGAACGGGACAATTTGAGAATGCAATGGACCGAGGCTTTTTAGTCAGCGCCACCGCCATGAGAGCAAAGCCTTGGATCATTGCCGCCATTGCGCCCGAACGAGAAATGTTCGCCGATCTTAATCGGTCGAGAAATGTTATTACCGGCCTTGTGATCATCGCCATCTTGCTCGAGTTGCTGGCTGTTTATTGGTTTACCGATCACCTGATTACTCGCCCTGTTAACCGGCTTCTCGATGGAACGCGCGCCGTTCATTCCGGAAAATTGGATCATACGGTGATGATCGACAGTAATGACGAATTCGGCGAACTGGCCGGTTCTTTCAACCATATGACGCGCTCTTTGAAAGACTCGATCAGCGAGCT
>CBDUMN010000172.1:0-2849 GCA_965368335.1 uncultured Rhodospirillales bacterium | reverse complement strand
CCATCCCCAGATTATGGCGAGCGGCAACCGCCTCAGCATTAAGGGGGCCGACACCATCCCGATCTTCCAGACAGACCCGGTCAGACTTCGACAAGTGTTGCTTAATCTCCTTGGCAACGCCAACAAGTTTACCGATGAGGGCGATATCCTTCTGGAGGTCTCTCGGGAGGAGAAAGAGGGCGGCAGTTGGCTCGTCTTCGGTGTTGCCGATACGGGAATCGGTATTCCAGCGGACAAAGTTGGTGAATTGTTCGGTGATTTTATTCAGCTTGAAACCAAGGAGTCCCGCAACCGGGGCGGCACCGGCCTGGGTCTTTCCATATCGAAAAAAATCGTCGAACTCATGGACGGTAGGATCCATGTGAAAAGCACCGAAGGCGAAGGGGCTCGCTTCTGGTTCGAAATTCCGTTGAGAGAAGATTAAGCCTGCTTGGCTTCCACCACTTTCTTGCGCAGTTCCCGAGTGCGGGTGAAGACCTCGTAAAGCGTATCGCCCTGGCCACGCCGTATGGCGCGTTGCAAGGCCGTCAGGTCTTCGGTGAAGCGCCCGAGCATTTCCAATACCGCTTCCTTATTGTTGAGGAAAACGTCGCGCCACATGGTCGGGTCGGACCCGGCGATACGGGTGAAATCGCGAAAACCACTGGCCGAATAGCGCACCACTTCGGCCTGGAGGTCGTCTTCCAGATCGGTGGCCGTGCCGACGATGGTGTAGGCGATAAGGTGCGGTAGGTGTGAGGTAATGGCGAGCACCATGTCGTGGTGGTCGACATCCATAATCTCAACGCTCGACCCCATGGCTTCCCAGAGCGACTTGAGCCGCTCGACGGCGGCCTGATCGGCCGTGGCGTCGGGGGTGAGGATGCACCAACGTCCTTCGAATAGTTCGGCAAAACCTGCGTCGGGGCCCGATTTTTCAATCCCGGCGACCGGGTGGCCGGGAATGAAATGAACGCCTTCGGGAATGAACGGCTTGACGTCTTTGACCACGGATCCTTTGGATGAGCCCACATCGGTAACCACTGCGCCGGGTTTAAGACTTGCCGCCATGGTTTCGGCGATCGCCTTGTAAGCGCCGATGGGCGTACAGAGGATCACCAGATCGGCGTCTTTGACGACCTCGGCCGGGTTGTCGGTGACCGATTTGCACAACACCAACTCCAGCGCCCGATGGCGGTGGGCTTCGCTTGAGTCGCAAACCGCCACCTCATCGGCCAAACCGTGCCGACGGATCGAGTGGGCGATGGACGCCCCGATCATGCCGATGCCGATAATGGCGACCTTGCTGAACGGGACGGGGCGGGTTTCGACGGTCATGGTCCGTTTCCTAGGTTCTCATGTAGTCGCGAAGCGCTTCGACAAAAAGCCGCATTTCGTCTTCGAGGCCAATGGTAACACGTAACGAGTCGGCAAGCTTGTAGGGCACCATGCGGCGCACGATAAGACCCCGCTGACGCAAGAAGGCGTCGGCGGCTTCGGCGGTCTTGCCGTCGTCTTCAGGGAAGCGGATCAGCACGAAATTGGCGTAGCTGTCGGGCACGGTCAGGCCGAGCCTGCGCGCTTCCTCGGTGGTCCACTCAAGCCACTTGCGATTGTGCTTTAGGGTCTTTTCGACGAATGCGTCGTCGTTGACTGCGCCGAGTGCTGCCGCCTGGGCGGCGTTCGACGTGTTGAACGGATTACGCACCCTGTGCAGCACATCGATGATTTCCGCCGAGCCGTAGGCCCAGCCGATGCGCAGGCCGCCAAGCCCATAGAGCTTGGAAAACGTGCGCGTCATGATCACGTTGTCGTGCTTGTTCGCCAACTCGATGCCTGCTTCGTAGTCGGCTTCTTCGATAAACTCGGCGTAAGCCGCATCGATAACGAAGACGACGTTGTTCGGCAGGCCGGCGTGCAGACGCTCAAGTTCGGCCTTGCTGATGTAGGTGCCCGTCGGGTTGTTGGGGTTGGCGAGAAAGACGATTTTGGTCTTCTCGTTCACCGCAGCCAGTAGATTGTCCACATTGGCTGTCAGATCCACTTCAGGCGCGGTAACCGGGGTTGCGCCCGCCGTCTTGGCGGCAATGTAGTACATCAGAAAGCCGTGGTCCGAATAGAGCACTTCGTCGCCCGGTCCGGCGTAGGCGCGGCATAACAGGCCGAGAATTTCATCTGATCCTGCCCCGCAGACAATGCGCGAGCGGTCGATGCCGTATTTCTCGGCAATCGCTCCGGTCAGCCCCCAGGCGCCGCCGTCGGGATAACGATGCAGCTCGGGCGCTGTCTCCTTAAAGGCTTCCATGGCCTTGGGGCTCGGGCCGAAGGGGCCTTCGTTGGAGGCCAACTTGATCACCCGATCTACGCCCGGCAGTTTGGACTCGCCGCCGACATAAGGCGTGATATCCATAATTCCGGGACGGGGGGTCAACGAACTCATCGCTTCAATCTCCTATTGGGTCTTCAATTCGTCTTCGGTCAGGGGCTCGGCGTAACCGCCCAGCGACATGACCCGGCGTACGTTGACGCCCACTTTATCGGCCAGACTGGCCAGTCGTTTATCGTCAGGGGCCAGATAGCCTTTCACCTCGATGAGATGAAGCCAGACTTCGGGTCGGTTCTGATCGTGCCAGACATGGATGTATTCGGACGGCAGTTCGGCTTCCTTCAAAGCGCCGTCCAAATGGGCCGCGCCAATTTCTTCGTCGGCGTCGAAGGCTACCAGCGATCTGTCGCGCCCGGTTTCCTCGACGGCGACCTGGCAGATGACCAAGGCTTCCATGTCCCGGGCCCGACCGTTGGGCTGGCCCGCTACGGGCAGTCGTGCGATCACTTTCGGCATATCCGGGTTTTCGCTGACCAAATGCCGC
>CBDUMN010000171.1:0-2943 GCA_965368335.1 uncultured Rhodospirillales bacterium | reverse complement strand
CGCTGTCGACCCAGACGGCGCTGGCCTGGGGGCTGCCGTCCTTCATGATCGTCGGCTTACCCGATAAGGCGGTAAATGAGAGCCGTGAGCGGGTCCGCGGGGCCTTGGCCACCCTGGGCCTCGCCCTACCGCCCAAGCGCATCACGGTCAACTTGGCACCCGCCGATCTGGCCAAGGAAGGGAGCCATTTCGATCTGCCGGTCGCCGTGGCGGTCCTCGCCGCCATGGGCGCCTTGCCCGGTGAAGAAGTTTCTCACTATACGGTGTTGGGCGAATTGTCGCTTAATGGCGAAATCCTGCCGGGCGGCGGGGTTCTGCCCGCCGCCATCGAGGCCCACCGGGACGAACGCGGCCTGATCTGCCCCGCCGCTCAAGGAGCCGAGGCCGTTTGGTCCGGCAACCAAAGTGTTCTCGCCGCCCCTTCCCTGCTCGCCCTGATCAACCACTTCAAGGGCCAACAGATTCTCAAAACCCCGGAACCGGGAGTCGCCGCACCGGGCCCCACCGAAGCGCATCCCCCGGATCTGCGTGACGTAAAAGGACAGGAAACGGCGAAGCGTGCGCTTGAGATTGCCGCAGCGGGAGGCCACAATATGCTCATGTGCGGGCCGCCAGGATCGGGCAAGTCCATGCTGGCCCAACGCCTGCCCGGTCTCCTGCCGCCATTGGAACCCCAGGAAGCCCTGGAGGTCAGTTCCATCCTCAGCCTTTCAGGCATGCTGAAAGCCGGAGAAATCCCACGCCTCCGTCCATTCCGCGATCCTCACCATTCCTGTTCGGTCGCTGCTTTGGTCGGTGGCGGCCTCAAGGCCCGTCCCGGCGAGGCCTCGCTGGCCCATCGGGGGGTCCTATTCCTCGACGAGTTGCCCGAATTCGCCCGCATGGCGCTGGAATCCCTACGCCAACCGCTGGAAACCGGCGAAACCACCGTCGCCCGGGCCAACGCCCACCTGACCTATCCCGCACGGTTTCAGCTGATCGCCGCAATGAACCCCTGCCGCTGCGGCCATCTGGGCGATGAGTCGCGCGCCTGCTCCCGCGCCCCCCATTGCGGCGAAGACTATCGCGCCAAAATCTCAGGACCGCTAATGGACCGCATTGATCTGCACGTCGAGGTGCCGCCGGTCACCCCGGCCGATCTGGCCCTACCGTCCAACGGCGAAGCCAGCGCCCAGGTAAGGACCCGGGTCATCGCCGCCCGCGCCCTTCAGCAAGACCGTTATCACAACCGCGGAGCCAAGGAGGGAGTGAGACTTAACAGTGAAATCGACGGCGAACGCCTGATGACTATCGCCCGCCCCGACGAGCCGGGTCAAGCCCTCTTGATGCAGGCCACCGACCGTCTCCGTCTCTCGGCCCGCGGCTACCACCGCATCCTCAAAGTCGCCCGCACCCTCGCTGATCTCGATGGCGGCGGCGGCGTCAGGCGCATCCACATCGCAGAGGCCCTCAGTTTCCGCCAAGGCCTCGCCACCAAACACCGAAAGTGGGCAGCTTAAGGTCTGGGTTATTTTGTTTGAGTGGTGGGATTTTTCCGGTTTAAAGTCCGGTCCATGGACTTCCTAGACCGTATCCCGACTTCGGTTCTCATAATTCTCACCATCATGATGGCGGGGGCGCCTTTTGTGCCGGAGCCTCATTTGGTGGAAAAGGCGCGGATGCTGGCGGAGGGGACTCTGGTTCGGCCCATCGATATTTTCGATGTGTTTTGGCACCTTTTCCCTGCAATTTTGCTAGGCATGAAGATTATTTTTCGCCGCGCCTAGCAATTTTGCAGATTAAGGCCGCAAAACCCATTCAATATCGAAGCCCTTTTTCTTGAATTCTGTTTTCAGGAACCGACCGTCGGGCGCATACCAGAGATGGCGCACCAGATCGCCCTCCATGAAATAGTAGTCGGCCTCGGTTTCCTGGCCGTTGAGCGTGATGGTCTGGCGCTTGGGCCCCGTGACTGTGACCTTGATGGGCCCGCCATCGAGCGCCGAATAGAGCGTCCCGGTTTTTAGGATATCCCGGTTCCACAACGTCACCGGCAGCGCCGACCCTTCCAGCGTCAAGGATTTACCGTCAGCCTCGACTGCAATGGCATCGCCCTGCCGGGTCATGGCCAGCTGATGGGGCGTTCCGTCATCGTCGGTTTTGGAAGTCAGGCCCTCAAACCGCCCGCTTCTCCATGTCTCGCGGCGGCTATGATCGTAGGTAAAGGTCATAAAAAATACCTTCGCCTTGGAATGGCTCTCCACATCGACCTGCAGGGCGTCCCCTTGCTGCGAGAAGACAAACTCATGGCTGCCCACTGGCTCGCCTTCTTTGAGCATTACATAACTCAGCCTGTCCGGCATGGCGGCATGGGCCGATGAGGCAAGAAGGGTCAGGCCGATAATGGCCGAAATCAGTGGTGTTTTCATAACAATCCAATCCCTGTGGTGTTTTGATTGACACCAGTCTAACCAGCCCAAACTGAAAGAGAAAAGCCGGAATTCGGCCAGCCTTCACTTTCCAGGTCAGACAAAAAACCCTGGGGCAGTTTTACGCCCCAGGGTTTTCTTTGGAATTGGAGTTGGATTTAGGTTCGGTCGTTAGAGCTTTTCAACCCGCTTGACCATGGGGCCGGCGGGCGCGCCGCCCAAGACATGAACATGAAGATGCATCACTTCCTGGTGTCCTTCTTCGCCGGTGTTGCCGATAATTCGGTAGCCGGTCTCCGAAACACCTGCATCGCGGGCCACCTTGCCGATGGCCTGGATAAAGGCGGCTTGCTCTTCGGGCGAAGCCTTGGCCGAGAAATCGTCCATGGAGACGTAAGCGCCCTTGGGAATCACCAGAATATGCACCGGGCGGGCCGGATTGATATCCTTGAACGCCAAGGTGTATTTGTCTTCGTAGACCTTGTCGCAGGGAATTTCGCCCCGGATGATTTTGGCGAAGATGTTTTCCTTGTCG
>CBDUMN010000170.1:0-2983 GCA_965368335.1 uncultured Rhodospirillales bacterium | reverse complement strand
GGTCGCCTTGGCCAAGGCCAGCACCGTGGTATCGTTGAGGCCCAGATTGAGAATGGTGTCCATCATCCCGGGCATCGAATCGCGCGCCCCCGAGCGAACGGCCACCAACAACGGCATGGCGTTGGCGTCACCGAACTTGCATCCCATGATTTTTTCCATTTTGGCAATGCCGGTTTCCATCTGTTTTTGGAGTTCAACCGGGTAGGTGCGCTTGTTGGCGTAATAGTAAGTGCAGACTTCGGTGGTGATGGTAAAGCCCGGCGGCACCGGCAAGCCCAAGCTGCTCATCTCGGCCAAGTTGGCGCCCTTGCCCCCCAATAGCTCTTTCATCTCAGCGCCGCCGTCGGCGGAACCGCCTCCAAATCCATAGACCCACTGCGTCATGGCCTTCTCCCCATCAATTTCGAGTGTCCGTCAGTCCCCCGGCTCACCCTTCGATTTTCGAAAAGTCGGCAACACCCCCGAGTGCCGTCCTGATATTTGCAAGAATGCGCAGGCGGTTGGCCCGCTCATCCCCGTTGTCGCTGTTGACCGTCACCTTCTCAAAGAAGGCGTCGACGGGCGCGCGCAACTTCGCCAGTTGGCTCATCGCGCCAACGAAATCTTCATCGGCCAGCGCTTTGGCGTTTTGCGATCCAACATCCGTCAGTCGCTCAACCAGCACTTTTTCCTCATCTTGGCTGAGAACGTCAAGTTTGACCTCACCGTCATAGGAGACGCCGTCTTTCTTTTCTTCAATGCGCAGGATGTTGCTCGCCCGCTTGGATGCGGCCAACAGGTTTGCCCCATCTTCACTGCCGAGAAATTCTCCCAGCGCCTCGACGCGAGCCAGCAGACGCACCAGATCGTCTTCACCCCCCAGCGCAAACACGGCGGTGATCAGGTCTTGGCGCACGCCTTGTTCTTTAAGATGAACTTTCAGGCGGTCGGCGAAGAAATCGAGCAGGCTTTCGGCTTCCCCACCTTTGGGCTGGAAACCCTTCAAGGCCAAACCGAAGATTTGAAGCAACGGTAGGCGCAGATCGTTCTCCAGCACCAGCCGGATGACGCCAAGAGCGGCGCGGCGCAGGGCAAACGGGTCTTTCGATCCCGTCGGTTTTTCATCAATCGACCAGAACCCGGCCAGGGTATCAAGCTTATCGGCCATCGCTACGGCAACGCTGATCGGCGCGGTCGGGCAGTCGTCTCCCGGACCCAAGGGGCTGTAGTGTTCGGCCACGGCTTCGGCCACATCGAGAGCCTCGCCATCGTGAAGCGCGTAGTAGCGGCCCATGACGCCCTGAACTTCCGGCAATTCATAGACCATGTCGGAAACCAGATCGGCTTTCGCCAGCTTGGCGGCGCGCTTGGCGGCTTCCGGGTTGGAGTTCGGGATATATTGGCAAAGGTCGGCAGCCAGACCGGCGACTCGCTCGACCTTTTCGGCCACACTGCCCAACTTGGCATGGAAGACGATATCTTCCAGCGCGGGCACGCGGGATTCGAGCGTAACCTTGCGGTCCTGATCCCAGAAGAATTTGCAGTCCGATAGACGGGCGCGGAGGACCCGCTCATTCCCCGCCGCGATCGCCTTGCCGCCGTCCGATCCTTCCCGGTTGGCGACCAACACAAAACGGTTGGCCAGCTTGCCGTCTTTGTCGAGCGTGCTGAAATACTTCTGATGGGTCGCCATGGAGAGCGTCAGCACCTCATGGGGCACGTCCATGAACTCATCGTCGATGGTGCCGAGCAACACAACCGGCCACTCGACCAGACCGGCCACCTCGGTCGCCAGCTTATCGTCTTCCTTGAGCGTCAGCCCCTCGGCGGCCGCCAGCTTGTGGGCGGTTTCCAGAATGATGTGACGGCGCTCAGCGGTGTCGAGAATGACCTTGGCGTTTTTCAGCTTGGCGACGTAATCGTCGAAGCCGGAAACCTCGAAGGCGTCCGGCGTCATGAACCGATGGCCGCGTGTGGTCTTGCCCGACGTGACGGGACCATAAGCAACCTTGATCACTTCGCCACCGAACAGACAGATGATGGAATGGAGCGGCCGCACCCATTTGGGCTGGTGCGCCCCCCAACGCATAGACTTGGGCCAGGGCAGCTTGTTAATGGCGTCGGAAACGATTTCCTGCAACACCTCGGCTGTCGGACGGCCCTTTTTCTCGATGGCGACGAACCAGAAGGTCCCTTTGGGCGTTTCGCGCTGTTCGCACTGGTCGAGCGTCATGCCGATGGAGCCGAGAAAACCCTGAATGGCTTTTTCCGGCGCATCCACTTTCGGGCCCCGGCGTTCTTCGGAAACGTCGGGCTGGGCGTCGGGCAGGCCATCGACAACCAGCGCCAGACGGCGCGGGGTCACATAGGCTTCGGCTTTCGAAAACTCGAGACCGGCCGCTTTCAGGCCGTCGGTCACCAAGCGTTTCAAATCATTGGCCGCGGTCAATTGCATACGGGCCGGAATTTCTTCGGAGAAGAGTTCGAGCAGCAGTTCGGTCATGTCTCAAACCCTCCCTTAAACTTCATGGCCGCGCGAGCGCAGCCAAGCTTCGCAACAGCCCTTGGCGAGCGCCCGGACCCGCCCGATATAGGCGGCGCGCTCAGTCACCGAAATCACGCCCCGCGCATCGAGCAGGTTGAAGACATGGCTCGCCTTGATGCACTGCTCGTAGGCTGGCAACGGCAGAGGTTTTTCCAGGCCGAGCAACATCTGGCATTCCTCTTCGGATTCGGTGAAGCGCTTAAACAGAACATCGGTGTTGGCGTGTTCGAAGTTATAGGCCGACTGTTCCCGCTCGTTTTGCAGATAAACGTCGCCGTAGGTCACACCCTCGCCGTTCCAATCGAGGTCGTAGACGTTCTCAATTCCCTGGATATACATGGCCAGACGTTCGAGCCCGTAGGTCAATTCACCGGCCACCGGATTGCACTCGATGCCGCCGACCTGCTGAAAATAGGTGAACTGGCTGACTTCCATACCGTCGCACCAGACTTCCCAGCC
>CBDUMN010000169.1:0-2993 GCA_965368335.1 uncultured Rhodospirillales bacterium | reverse complement strand
CCGCTCGGCGAAACGCTCTACGAGTGGACCGATCAATTAGCTACAAGGTGAACCTGTGAAGGAAAGAAACTGCATCCCATGATCGTTTTTCACGGCGTCAAACCTTCATTCGCTGACCTTGTGCTTAAAAGTGGCACTCTTAAGCCACAACAACGTCGCCCATGGAATACGGCGCCGGGTATCTGTTTTTGTACGGAAGCCATCTGGGCAGCTCGTTTCGCAGGAAATGGCGGCTTAGTTGTTGCGATAGAGCTCCCGAATGATGAGGCAGTATTGAGCATGGATGACGATGCCTGGGGGGTTGCTGGTTATCACATGCCGAATGAGTCGGATGATGTGATTGCGATCGCTAGAGAAGGTTATAAGAGGCTTCGAGCACTAGGAGTTTGTCTTGTAACCGAAAACGAAGAGCGAGAATTAAAACAGGTGACATCTATCCGACGCTTGAGCCTTTCTGCCAACGGCTGCATCAGGGTTTTGCGGGCGATTTCATCTGACGATTGGGTTGCAGCCGGCAGAGTGAGAGGAATGTCGGGTAATTTTCCAAGGATTAGGCAGTTAGGTCGCCTGCTTCCTCAGGGTCTCCACTCACATTGGTGGCAATAAACAAGGTGAACGGCATGATGTTATTCAATAAACCCAGGCATCCGATGATACGGTTGGCGTACATTATTTGGGCAGTGAGCCTAGTCTTTTGCCTTGCCGGATCGGCATTAAATTCCTTCACCGAAGATGTGCTTGCCCCGTCAGTTGTTCTGGGCATGGGTCTTGGACTTTGGGTGGCCGGTTGTATCGCTCTTTGGGCATCGAAATCAGTCTATGCCACTTACGCTATTCCACCGAAGAACAACCACGCAAGGTGAACCCCAGGAAGGGAAAAATATGAGAGAGTTCGTTAAAAGAAAACGCCGGAAGGAAGCGAGAAAACCGACAAGGCTGATTTGGCTGATTCGAAGCATCATCCAGCCTTATGTTGACCGACGATCATTTGACGGCAAAGACGAGTTGTTTCGCCGCGTCCTTGGCGGTTACAGGCGAGGGTTTTTGTCTGGGGTAATCGTGGCCGTAGCAGCAGTATTTGTCATTTCTGCCGCATTCGACGGAATCGGTTACGGGATAAAAAAATTCGTCACGACACAAACAGAAGCAAAGGAAGTTAAGGAAGTCGTCTGTTTTCGACAAGATAGAGAGAGCGGATACGTTTTGGTGAGGCTCAATCAGAAAGACGGGACTTTCGCCTGCCCCGATGCACTGTTTGAAATCAAACCAGCATTCGGAACGAAGAATACATTCAAAATCACAAAAACGGCGCTTATCCAGCCCACAAGGTGAACCTCGATGTTCGGATTGTTCAAAGCAAAGCGCCCGGTGATTGGCAGGATAAAGTCGATGCACGTTATCCAAGGGAGCCGCATCGCCTTCCCTTCCGATTTTGAGGAACGAGAACCGACTGAGGCCGACCTGTCCAGGGTGGTCAATATTATCGTGGGTGCCGCCCCAAATCGGAAAGTCTTCTGGCTAGAGAACGGAAAGACGGCAAGCCTCAGGCTCGATGAGGAAGTTTTCTATTTTTAGTAACACGCAATCCACAAGGTGAACGATATGCGCAGCAAAACAGTTCGCCTTTTTGACACGATCAAAGAAAAGCACGTGGAAATAACCTTTCTGGACGAAAATCTTGCAGAGGATGCTTGGCTGTCAAAGCTTAAAGAAATGACGGAGCAACACGGCGAGAACGTCGGTATGGGCTTTTCAATTCAAGTTCCCTGCACAATAGAGTGGAGCTGTCCGGTTTGCGGCCAAGCGTTCAGTGTCCCCGTAAAAGTTCAGTCAGGATATTTGGATAAGTGCTTTTGCAGTTGCGGCACCATGTTTTGGTACAACTATTTTGTTCGGCCCCGCGGCCTGTTCGGCTCTCTGTTTTTACGAAATTCCCCGGACGAGGCTCTCCCGGTATGGGATCAATGGAGGATAAAAGAAATCCAAAAAGCCGCCTTTAGGATTTGTCCTGGAATCATGAATCTCGATCAACCCCAAAAATCTTTTGGCTGGGATTAAAAGCCAACCAACCCACAAGGTGAAGCGATTATGACCGAAGACCGCAACAACGATCCGTGGGGATCATCGAAAGCTAAAATCTTTCATCCATCGGAAGATGGGCCAACCTACGATTTCAAATTGTCGTCGAAGAACGGCGAGCGCCCGACCGCACATACGGCTGTCATTGCTCCGACCGGTAGCGGGAAAACCGTTATGACCAATTTCATGGTCAAGGCAGACGACTAGCACAAGGTGAAGGTGAACAAGAAATGCCAAAAAGAGAAAAGTTTCATTTTGATTTTGAATGTCCCGAGTGTGGGGGAAAAGGCCGCGTTATCTATTCGGAAAATGAAAATCCGATACCAACCCTGGATACACGGATCGAAGACCTAACAGACGGTTTCCGTGAAGAGGGAGAAAAAGTCGTTTGTGTGAAATGCAACATCGTTGTCCCGCACTAAAAAACCACAAGGTGAACCTGAAAATGGCAGAATTCATAACCATAGTATTAAGGGAAAACGGCTTTCCCAAGTGTATATCAACGAACGCGATTAAAGAAATCGATCCACAAGAAAACCGCGCTCTCATAACACTAAACGATGGCTCTACTTACGAAACATTTGATGATTTCAAAACAGTCTTAGAATGCTTAGGCCAGTGGAACGCCGATTACGATGAACTGTTTTTCGGTTCTTATGTAATACGGGAGAGTTTTGGCTCCTGGCACACACTGCAAAGGGCAGTCGGGCACGAGCCAACCTCGAAAATATTCAAATCCCACGAGGTGACTGAGGAGGGAATTAAAAAAATCGCCATTGACCTGGCGCTCGATGAAGCAGGCTTAGAGGAATTGAGAAACGCCGCCGAACTGGTCCATATGAACTGAGCCTACAAGGTGAACCGAGCATGGGAATCATAGAAAAAATCTTTTGGCCTCAAAAAGTCGAAAAGAT
>CBDUMN010000168.1:0-3065 GCA_965368335.1 uncultured Rhodospirillales bacterium | reverse complement strand
CCAGGTCATGGTGGATGCGCCGCATAAAGACCTTCGACGGGCGCGCTCGGGCATGAACGCGCTGATACCGACAACGACCGGATCGGCCACGGCGATTACGCTGATCTACCCGGAACTCAAAGGCAAACTTAACGGTCATGCGGTGCGCGTTCCCTTGCTCAATGCGTCGTTGACCGATTGTGTTTTTGAGGTTGCCCGCAATACGACGGCTGAGGAAGTGAACGCCCTGTTGCGCAATGCCGCCGAAGGAGAGCTTAAAGATATTCTCGGGGTTGAAGACAGGCCGTTGGTCTCTACCGATTTCGTCGATGATCCGCGTTCGGCCATTGTCGATGGGCCGAGCACCATGGTGGTCGATAAACGCCATCTCAAACTCTACGTCTGGTACGACAACGAATGGGGCTACGTGAACCGGATGATCGATTTGGCCTGCAAGGTCGCGCAGGCCTTATAAGCCGATGACCGACGCGAAGGCCTACGCCACCGTCACCGCCGCCTATTGGGGCTTTACCCTGACCGATGGAGCGCTGCGCATGTTGGTGCTGCTCCATTTTCATGGGCTGGGCTATTCACCCTTCGATATCGCCTTGCTGTTCCTGCTTTATGAATTCATGGGCGTCGTCACCAATCTTCTCGGTGGGTGGCTTGGGGCCCGATTGGGATTGCGGATTACGTTATTCGCCGGTCTGGCGGTGCAGGTCGTCGCGCTTTCCGCGCTTTCGATGGTTGATGAAACCTGGGCGGTTGGCCTGTCAGTCGCCTATGTTATGGCGGTTCAGGCGCTTTCCGGTGTAGCCAAAGACCTGACCAAGATGAGTTCGAAAAGTGCGGTCAAGCTGGTTGCCGGGGAGGAGGAAACGACCCTGTTCAAGTGGGTGGCGGTCCTGACCGGCTCGAAGAATGCGCTCAAAGGCGTTGGTTTTTTTCTCGGTGGGTTGTTGCTCACCCTGCTTGGCTATCAAATGGCCTTATTGTCCATGGCCGGTGCGTTGGTGATTGTGTTGGTCATCTGTCTTGTCGTTCTGACTCACGACCTTGGCAAGGCCAAGCGCAAGGTTAAGATGAAGCACCTCTTTTCGAAAAGCCGGGAGATCAATCTGCTCTCGGCGGCACGGGTGTTTTTGTTCTGCGCCCGCGATGTTTGGTTCGTGGTCGGGGTGCCATTGTTTCTCAGCACCGAAATGGGATGGAGCTTCACGGCCGTTGGCGCCTTTATGGCCCTTTGGGTCATTGGCTATGGCTTCGTTCAAGCGGCCGCGCCCAAGGTTATCGGAAAGGCCGATGGTGGGGCCGGTAGTGCGCGGGCGGCGCGCAATTGGGCGTTCGGGCTGGCTGTGTTGCCCGCTGCTATGGCGTTGGGGCTCCATGGGGGACTCGACCCCACGGTGATGCTGCTTGGCGGTTTAGGTCTGTTCGGCGTAGTCTTTGCGGTCAACTCGGCGCTCCATTCCTATCTGATATTGGCCTATGCCCGACAAGACGGCGTGGCGCTCGATGTGGGATTCTACTACATGGCCAATGCGGTGGGCCGCTTGGTGGGCACTTTCGTTTCCGGCCTTGCATACCAGATGGGGGGCCTGGCGACCTGCCTTTGGGTGTCTGCCGCTCTGGTTGTTCTCTCGGCGCTTTTTGCTGTTTTTCTGTCTAGGGTCAAAGCCCGTTAATCCGAACCTTTCTGCTTAATTGCACACTAAAAGCAGATTTAATGCCTTGTAAAAACGCGAGACAGGTGGGGTAAAAGTGTTATACTGCCTCAAAAATCAGCAAGGGCGAATGCCCGGATATAAAAACAGGGCCGGCCGGGATGTACGATTTATCGAACGTCAAGATTTTGGTTGTCGAGGACAACAGGCACATGCGTCAGTTGTTGCTGGCGGTTTTGCGTGCGCTGGGTATTCGGAGCACCCGCGAGGCGGGGGATGGCAGTGAAGGATTGGGCCAACTGTCCGAATTTCTACCCGATCTGGTCATTTGCGACTGGGAAATGCCGGGTCTCGATGGGCCGGGTTTCGTTAAAATGGTCCGCCAGGGAGCGGATAGCGCCAATCCTTTCGTGCCGATTATCATGCTGACCGGTCACGCGGATGCGTCGCGCGTTCTTATTGCTCGCGACTTGGGCGCCAATGAGTTTTTGGTCAAGCCGATGTCTCCCCAAGCGCTTTATACGCGGATCATGCGGATCATTGAAGAGCCCCGGATGTTCGTCAACAATGGGGGCTATTTTGGGCCCTGTCGGCGGCGGCGGCAAATCCCCTGGTCGGGGGTCGATCGCCGGAAGTCGGGGCAGATCGAAAATGCCGAGCAGCAACAAGGAGTTGATAATTCTTTCGCGGGCGGCGACAATGATCTGGACTTTGGCTGGGAATTGGATTTCGATCCCAATAACCAACTCTATGATGAGAGAGGCGGCTGAACCGGCTGAGGCCGTAAAGGCGCTGGAAAATATGAGAGACAGACGAGGGGCATAAAGCCAGATGGAACCGTTTGAACTGTCATCGACGGACGAGGGAACGATGGTCGGCTTGCAGCCGATCCTGGATATCAGGGTCGCCGATGCATTGAAGCAGACCTTCTTGGAAGCGGCGGAGGCCGGAAAGCCTGTCACCATCGATGCGACGATGGTGGAGAGGATTTTCACGCCCTGTATCCAGGTGATACTTGCCGCGACGGAGGCGCTTGAGGAAAAAGAGGTGGCCTTCTCTTTTAAAGCCCCGACCGAGGCTTTTGTTTCTGCGTTCGATGAGCTTGGCTTGTTTCCCACAATGATGAAGTGGAAGGTTGTTTCATGACTAAACGCATCCTGACGGTGGATGACTCCAAGACCATGCTCGATATGCTGGCCTTTACCCTCAAAGGGGCGGGCTATGACGTGCTGCAGGCCGAGAACGGCCAGGAAGGCTTGGATGTTTTGGCCAAGGAAGGGCACGTTGATGTGATCATCAGCGATATCAATATGCCGGTGATGGGGGGGATTACCTTTATCAAGAACGTCCGCCAGAATTCTGCTTATAACGCCACGCCGATCCTGATCCTTACCACCGAATCCTCGGCGGCGAAGAAACAGG
>CBDUMN010000167.1:0-3370 GCA_965368335.1 uncultured Rhodospirillales bacterium | reverse complement strand
GTGAGGTTCCCATGGCGGTCGCATTGTTAAGGATCAGCCCCTTGGAGGTAACGTTGTAGTCGGTGAATTTGTTGTGCGACAGACCAGCACCATTTGGTGCGACGATATTGATCAGGGGGACGCCGTTCGGGGCGGTGGTGACAGTAGCTTTATTGGCGGCGTTTGCTGCTGCATCGACCGTGAGATCGGCGGCCACCACCAACAAAGGCTGGAAAGTGATCAGGAAACTTAAGAATGCGCTGAGGGTTTGGGTCGCCAGTCTTTTCATTGCTGTGGTTCCTAGAAGCTCAATGCCGCTGAGAGGTAGGTTTCATAGCCGCGTTTATGCACATGGGCCGGCGCATCGATGGCTCGGGCGAAGACAAGGTCGAAGACTAGGTATCCATTTGAAGAACGGAGTCCGGCGGCCCATCCCGAGAGCACGCCTTTCTCTTCGCTGTCCTTGGCGTCCTTACGAATGGCCCCGATGTCGAAAGCTACATATGGCTGAACGATGCCTAAAACGTCGTCCAGCATGGCGGCGCCGGTTTGTGGCAACGTCCAGGCGACTTCTTGCTGGATATAGCCGCCAATATCGCCGCTGGTTGTGCTTTCCTTAAATCCACGCACCGTACTTTCACTGCCCAGACTCAATTGTTCGGTGGAGGGGAGGGTGTGGGGCGACCACTGGGCACTTAGGCTGCCGCTGTAGGACAGGTTTTGCTCGGCAACCTGAAAAGGACGGTAATATCTTATTCCCGTTTCCACCTTGGTAAACTGCGCGCGCGCCGTGCCTTTCTCTACGAAAGGGGCGTCTTTGTCTGCGCCCAGTATCCGAGCCCCTCGTGTATAGGTTCCTTCGAGTGTCAAAGAGCCGCCAAGTATCTTTCGGGTATGGGAAAGAGAGCCGGAAAGAGAGGTGAAGCGGTAGCTGCTGGCGCCCAGCTCGATGCCGTCGATGTAGCTTTTGGTGCTGTAAGTTTTAAACCCGACGGTACCGGTTGTTTTACCCTTGGCGTTGCGATGTAAAACCCGGTCGATATCCACTTGGTGGGTTCGTGAGGTGCTTTCGCTACGATAGGTGGCGGATGTGCCGATCAGAGTGCTTAAGGAGTCCGAATAACTACCGCTGTAGGTCAGGGTCCAGTACCCGTAGGGAATGGAAAAGTACCCGGAGGCTTCGTTGATTCCCCTGCCTAAATCGTTGGTGTGATCATCCTGCGACAGGGTCAGAGAGTAGGTCTCGTTGAGGTTAAGATAGTTGTCGTAACCAACGGTCATGGTCCGCTGGCGGTTGCCGGTCGACTTGTAGCCGGAGTTGTCGAGGCCGAAGGACGCGCGCCAGGGCTTGGACTTCTGGTTTTCGATGGCAACGATGCTGCCGCCCTGTTCATTCCCCGGCGCCATTTTCATGGCGGCGTTGTTTGACGCCAAGCGGTTCATTTGGTCGAGGCCTTGCTCCAGATCACGTAGGTTGAGAAGCTCCCCCTCAAGGCCGGGGAAGGCAGTCGCAAGTTGACGCTGTTCAGCTTGCGAGGCGTCCTTAAGGTCAAATCCTTCAACGTGACCTTCCATAATCAGGATTTCCAGAGAGCCGTCGGCGATATCCTGTTGGGGCAGGGAGGCTCTGGCCGTGACAAATCCTTTTTCGACGTAGAGGTTGGTCACCGCCCGGACGATCTCATTGATCTTCTCTAGCGTCAGGCATTGACCGAGAAAGGGGCGGGCGACAGTTGATTGCTCGTCGGCGCTTAAAACAGTCGCCCCTTTAAAAGCCACCTGATGAATATCGAAGCATCGGTCGGAGTGGGGAAGCTGGGGCTGGGTCGGTTGAGGGATGTCTTCAATGCCCCCCTTGTCTTTGCCGGGACCTTTCAGCTCTTCCAGGTAATCGCGAAAGTTCTGTTGCTGGCGCTGTTTGAGCTGCCGTTGCTGCTTTTGCAAAGTCCCCAAATCCGGCTGGGGAATCGCTTGCGCCCAAACGGGAAAAGCCAGCGAAATCAGCATGATTCCGACGGCAATCAATCGAATACGCGCACACAAACCTGTCCGCCGGAAAATCCGGCGCCCGATACCTGGCAAGATGAATGCCCCCTTTAAATCCTCAACGCACCAGTCCCCTCAGCTTGCCGGTGCAGTTGCCTCACGCCTCTTATGGACGCCTGAGGTTGTGCAGTATTAATAAAAAATTAACCCATGCAAGTTGGGTGGCGCGAAAGCTCATTCAATTGAACGGAGAGTGCATTTTTAAAATAGAACACCTTAAAGGTGCATAGCCGGGTATGCGGAGAGGTCTACCAAATTTTATTAGGACGTTGATTGAAAGGACGGTTTTCATCAGTTTCCAGGATTTAACATCCGAGAGAAACAACCATGGACCTCAACTCTGCATCAGCAAGTTTTCTTAATCACTGCAGGACTAAGGGCCTATCATCTCATAGTCTCCGCGCATATCAACAAGACCTTGGACACTTCCAAAAATGGGCTGAAAACGAAGATTGGTCTTCGAAAGAAGCGATCATCGGCTGGATATCAGCGATGCAGAAAGACAAAAGCGCTCCTGCAACGATCAAACGCCGGACAGCCTGCCTCAAGGTTATGTTCCGCTGGCTGGAGGAAAACAGCCTCTTAACACAAAACCCTTCTCACACTCTTCGTACCACCATTCAATTGCCCAGACGACTTCCGCGAAACCTCAATCAACGTGAACTTGGGCAACTCTTTGGAACCCCCGTGAATAAAGCCTTCACCCGTGACAAACAGAAACGACGAACCCTCTTTTTGGCCCTCGAAATCTTGTTTGCAACAGGAGTGCGGGTAGGCGAACTCTGCACAATCACCCTCGGCAATCTGGATCTTGAGGCAGGGATCATCAGAATAACCGGAAAAGGAAACAGAGAACGATGCGTTTTCCTTATTTCCGAAGATATCATTGCAGGCATCAAAAATTATCTAAAAGACTTCCGCAAAAATGCCCTTCCGTCCGACGACCTCCTCATCACGCAGTGGGGAACGGCAGCAACCCCCGACTATATTCGCAAAGCCCTCCACGCCCTGACCGACGAGCTAGAAATAACCCGTCGTATCACCCCGCACATAGTGCAAAGATAACAGTTGCTGTTCTCGCCAATTGAGTTCGGGGAGAAAATGAAACACTCCAGCACGGTATCTAAGAAAACTAGGGGCAATTCAGTAAAATAAAGAGTTTTGACATCGTCAGAATAATAGTTGTATATACAACCATGTGATCGTAACAGCGAGCATGCCTTAATGAACGGATATAACCTCACCCAATCATTGGGCCATCAGACCGGGCTGGCGGGGCGGCTTTTCAACAAATTGCTGACCAAGCGGTTCAAGGACTCCGGGATCGATATGACCGCCGAGCAAT
>CBDUMN010000166.1:0-3402 GCA_965368335.1 uncultured Rhodospirillales bacterium | reverse complement strand
AATGGGCGGAGAGAGTCGGCGGAGCAAGTGATTTTGAGGCTGACAACCTCTCAGCGACTCCCTATAGTCCGCCCACTGTTGATTAGGGCGTTCGTCCGGAGGCAAGGACCAGGCGGATGGCCCCGTATTTAAACGCTCGGAGGCAAGGACCAAGCGAATGACCGATTCCCCTAAAACAGGCGTGATGATCTGCGGCCATGGCAGCCGCGACAAAAACGCCGTTTCTCAGTTTAATCAACTGGCTGTGCGGCTGAAAGAACGCCTGCCCCAGTATCCTGTCGAAAGCGGCTTTCTCGAATTCGCCACGCCAGTTTTGCGCACCGGTCTCGATAAGTTGAAAGACCAAGGCTGCGAGCGAATTCTCTGTCTGCCCGGCATGCTGTTCGCTGCCGGTCACGTCAAAAACGACCTGCCCAGCGAAGTCAACGAATTCGCCCATCAAAATCCCGACCTGGACGTCCGCTTCGCCCGAGAGCTGGCCATCGACCAACGCCTGCTTAAGGCCTCGGTCCAGCGCATCGAAGAAGCCCTGGAGAGCGCGGGCGGCGATGTGGCGCGCGAAGATACGCTTCTAATGGTCGTCGGGCGCGGCACCAACGACCCGGACGCCAACTCCAACGTTTCCAAGGTCGCCCGGATGCTCTGGGAAGGCATGAGCGTCGGCTGGGCCGAGGTCTGCTATTCGGGCGTCGCCTTCCCCAGAGTCGATAGCGGCCTGGAGCAGGCAGCAAAGCTCGGCTACAAGCGGATCGTCGTTTTTCCCTACTTTTTGTTCACCGGCATTCTGGTGCAGCGCATTTACGACCAGACCGACGAAGTGGCGGCGAAGCATCCCGATATCGAATTCGTCAAGGCGGGCTATCTCAACGACCACGACCTAGTGATCGACACCTTCCTCTCAAGGCTAGAAGAGACCCTGGAAGGCGGCAATGAGATGAACTGCCTACTGTGCAAATACCGCGAACAAATCGTCGGTTTCGAAGACGAGGTCGGCGCACCCCAGGTCGGCCATCATCATCATGTGCGCGGCATCGGGGTCGACGGCGACCACGACCATGGCCACCACCATCATCATCACGGTCATCATCACCATCACAACCACGGCTCAGACGGCGGAGAGTAAAGAAAAGTAAAAATCAGGCGGGCCGATTGCCTTCATGGGGCTGCCACGGTAAACCCGAAGATAGCAAAATCCGCTCACTGATTAAATAAGCAATGGGGAACGTCTGAGATGAGTATGACTGCTGACAACAAATTCTGGTCGGTCGACCTGGAGTTTATGGTAAACGACGGCAAACTGCACTGGGCCACCCAGGTCCCCGCCGACGACGAAGACGGCGCAATCAAGCAGGCCGTTCAGAGCTTCTGGGCTCAGTTCGATTTCAAGGGCCCCGACCCGGAATATAAGGTTCTTAACTGTGCCGTCATGGAAACAGACGGTCATCTGGCCGATCCCATGTCTCACGACTACCACGAAGAGCCGGAGTTCGAATAAGCAAAGGGAATGAATGTTCGAGTACGTCCGTGATCCGCAGGAAATATACCGCCGGTCTTTTGCCGCCATCGAAGAGGTGGCGGCCCTCGCGGACGTGCCCGAAAGCCTACGCCCCGTCGCGCGGCGGCTGATCCACACGACGGGCCTGCCCGAGCTTCTCAATTGGTTCACCTATTCCGACGACGCCGCCACGGCAGGTCGCGCCGCCCTTAAAAACGGCGCGCCGGTATTGGCCGACGTCGAAATGGCCGCGGCCGGAATCACCCGGCGTTTTCTGCCCAACAATAACCAAGTTTACTGCGCCCTCAACGAACCGGACGTGCCCACGCTTGCCAAACAATACGGCACAACCCGCACAGCCGCCGCTCTCGATCATTGGGTCGGGCGGCTCGACGGCGCAGTGGTCGCCATCGGTAACGCCCCAACCGCTCTTTTTCGGCTTCTTGAAATGCTCGAGGCAGGCGCGCCGAAACCCGCGCTGATCGTCGGCATGCCAGTCGGCTTCATCGGCGCAGTGGAATCCAAACAAGCGTTGATCGACCATGCTCAGGACATCCCCTTCATGACCCTGACGGGTCGGGTCGGCGGAAGTTCCTGCGCCGCTGCGGCGGTCAATGCGCTGGTCGCCGACAACGGGGGCAACCCATGAGCGCCTGGATTACCGTGATCGGCATCGGCGAAGGCGGCGCACAAGACCTTACTCCGGCAGCCAAAGCCATGGTCGAAAATGCCGAGGTACTGGTCGGCGGCGAACGCCATCACGGTCTGGTGCCCCGCGAAGGCGTTAAACAAATCACCTGGGCCAAGGGGATGCGCGAAACCTTCACCGACATTGAAGACCATCGGGGGCAACGGGTGACCGTCTTAGCCAGCGGCGACCCCTTCTGTTTCGGCGTGGCGACCACCTTGCTGAAATTCTTCGACCCCGCCGATCTTACCGCCTACCCGGCTCCCAGCGCCTTCAGTCTGGCCTGCGCCCGGCTCAAGTGGTCGCTCCCCGATACGGCCTGCCTGACCGTCCACGGACGACCGGTCGAAGCCCTCAAACTTCACATGATGCCGGGACAACGGTTCATCGCCTTAAGCCGCGACGGCAGAAGCCCCCGAGAAATCGCAGCCCTACTGACCCAAAACGGGTTCGGCCCGAGCCGCATAACGGTGCTCGAACATATGGGCGGCGAAAAAGAAAACCGCCTGGAAAACACCGCCGAGTCCTGGGGGCGCAAGGAAGCCGAAGATTTGAACGTTGTCGCTGTCGAGGTCATTTCAGGCCCGGCCGCCAAACCGTTGAGCCTGATGCCCGGCCTCCCCGACGCCTGCTTCGAAAACGACGGCCAATTGACCAAGCGTGAAGCGCGCGCCGTCACCCTCTCGGCCCTACAGCCCCTGCCCGGCCAAACCCTTTGGGATGTGGGAGCGGGCTGCGGCTCCATCGCCATTGAGTGGTTGCGTGCCCTTGAGGGGCGTGGCCGCGCCATAGCGATTGAGCAGAACGCCAAGCGCCGCGCCTTCATTGGTCGAAACGCCATGGCCCTGGGAACCCCATCGCTTGAAATCGTCGATGGCGAAGCGCCGGAGGTTTTCGGTGAAATCGATCAACGACCCGACACCATCTTTCTCGGCGGCGGCGTATCAACGCCCGGCCTTCTCGACGCCTGCTGGGAAAAACTCTCACCCGGAGGACGACTGGTCGCCAATGGCGTGACCCTGGAAGCCGAACGGGCCTTAATGGTATTTGCCGAACAAACCGGCGGCGCCCTCATCCGGCTGACCGCCGAGCGGCTCGAAACAGTGGGGCGGCTCCATGCCTTCCTAGCTCTCCTATTTCTATTTCTAATTGTGTTCTTACCTATTGGTCTTTTATCAACACTTTCCACCTTCCTATCTACCCTTCCCACATTCTCGTT
>CBDUMN010000165.1:0-3559 GCA_965368335.1 uncultured Rhodospirillales bacterium | reverse complement strand
CCTCAAGACCCTTCTTCTCTTCAGCCATTATTGGGCGCTCCTCTTGTTCTTCGAGTTCATGGCAGCGACGTCCAGAACTTCAGGCTTCTGGGCTTCGTGCTTATGCTCGGTGCCGGCATAGACATGCAGCTTTTTCAACTGCTGACGCCCCAGAATGCCTTTCGGCAACATGCGCTCAACGGCTTTCATCACGACCCGTTCAGGATACTTGCCAGCAAGAATCTGACCGGCGGAACGATCCTTGATGCCGCCGGGATAGCCGGTGTGCCAGTAGTATTTTTTGTCATTCCGCTTACGGCCGGTGAGCTGCACTTTTTCCGCGTTGATGACAATGATGTTGTCGCCGCAGTCAACGTGCGGCGTAAAAATGGGCTTGTGTTTGCCGCGAAGACGCATGGCAATGACAGAAGCGAGACGGCCGAGAACCAGACCTTCCGCATCAATCACGAACCACTTCTTTTCGACTTCCGTCGGCTTTGCCGAGAAACTTTTCATCGAACGATCCGTTTGTTGGAAACGTTAAAAACCTTTTCCACCGATCCATAAACACCCGTCACGCAGGCGCAGGTCGGCGAGGCGGCGGAGTATGCCCAGGAGACTTTCAGTTGTCAACGGCGAAAAACGCTTTATTTTCCGACCACTAGCAAAAGGGTATTATATTACCGCAGTGTTATCCTCTTGATTTTCGGATGAAATATATAAACAATTGAA
Source organism: uncultured Rhodospirillales bacterium (assembly GCA_965368335.1). Classification (GTDB taxonomy): domain Bacteria; phylum Pseudomonadota; class Alphaproteobacteria; order Rhodospirillales; family JAPHRK01; genus CBDUMN01. The sequence goes on along the minus strand of CBDUMN010000165.1, from coordinate 2,848 downwards.
AGTAATAAACAAATCGAACCGGGACCGAAGGGGAGGGAACGTCCATGATTGAAGCAAAAACAAAAAAGACAATCGAAGAGCTTACACTCGACATCCCGGCGGTCGATAACGACCACGGCATCCTTTTCGACCTGTTCAATCAACTGGAAGACGCCGCCCACTCAGGCGAGGGACTGAATACTATCGGCAGTTACCTCAATATGATTATCGAATACAGCAGCTACCACTTCGCCCGAGAAGAAGCATTGATGGATGTCTGCGGCATCACCAACAAGGACGCCCACAGCAAAGAGCACCGCCGAATCATCGAGGGACTGCTAGAATTACGGAAAAGGTATTTCTCCGACAATGCCGCTCCCCTACAGCCTGAAGAGATGGACCTCTGCCGTGAATGGTTGGTCGAACACATCATTACTTGGGATCAGACCTATATAGATACCATGCGCCAAATGCCTGACCAGGTCAGCCAAGCAAGCGACGCATTCACTGAAAAGAATTCCGGCAAAAAGAATAACAATGGGTTTGTTTGAACCCAACACAGGTTAATGCGGCAATCGCCCAACCGCCTACAGTTCAAGAGATTATCGTCCCCACGAACACGGAGGCCGAAGCTCTACTTAATGCAGCTCATTACTTTTGTCGTCGACGATGAGGTCTACGGCCTCGATATAGACCGCGTAAAAGAAATCAAAGGGTGGGCCGCCCCACGCCCAATGCCCAACGACGCCCCATACTCCTTAGGCATCATTGAACTTAGGGGGGAAGTCTTTTCAATCTACGACATGCGCATCCTCTTCGGGCTGGACCGAACCAACGTTACGTCAAAACATGTGGTGATTTTCGTCTCAACCGGCAATGAGACCTTCGGCATCCTGGTTGACGCCGTAACCGACATCTTAAGCATCAAGGAAAAGGAAATTCAGCCTATCCCGGCGATAGATGAAACAGGCCGAAACAAACTTCTGACCGGCATGATCCGACAAGACGACCGGATGGTCGCCCTAATGGATATCACCCGTTTACGCAATAACGACCCGGAACGCTTGGTCGGTTAGAGCATTTTCCGCCTATTCCGCCCCCTGATCAGGACCGGTTCCCGACGGTTCATCTTTCGTCTCATCTTTCGCCGCTGCCGCCCGGCTCCCGATAATCCCACGGTCCTGCTTACTTCCAGCCCGACCGAAGTATCGAGTTGCCGCGCGGGACGACGGCGCCTGTTTTCTGGCCGCCTGAGCGATAGCCGCAAGCCCCCCTTCGGCAAACCGGGAGACAAAGTCCTTCCAGGTTTGCGCATTGCTAAATGCAATTCGAACAATTCGCCGGACTGCCGTCAGCCAAATGGGGCTCACCAAAAGCGTAATAACGGTCACGGCGATAATCAGATTTTTCTCATCGGGGCCAATCAAACCGATGTCAAAGCTGGTCTCTCCCAACAAAAATGAAAATTCACCGATCTGAGCCAACAGGAGTCCTGAAACGAAAGCATGGGGCCAAGGCTCTCCGAGCATTTTCAGGAGCCCAATATTAAACAAGGTTTTCAGCACAGTGACAAAGACCACAATGGTCAAAATGATCCCCGCATTGGCCCACATGAACTCGACATCGACCAACAGCCCGATGGAGACGAAGAAAGCCATCATCATCAGGCTCTGGACCGGCCGGACGCTTCTCAACATGACGTTGCGGATATTGCTGTTGCCGACCAAAAGACCGGCGAGAAATGCGCCATAGGCCGGGGTGAGTTGCAGATAGTCGGCAAGCACGGCCGCCCCGAAACAAGTGCCGACACCATAAAGCGGCCGCAAGTCGGCCTGTTTGGCCAGAACGCCGGATAAAGGCAGCCTGACCTTTGCGCGTCGGCTCAAATACCAACAAAGAAAAACCAGGAAACCGATGGCAAGGCCAATGCGGACAAAGTCCATAACATGAGCCTGTTCTCCGGCCATCATTTGGACGATCAAAATCATCGGAATAACAGCCAGATCCTGGGCGATCAGCACCGAAATGGTGATTTGCCCAACCTGGGTCCGCAACAGGTTCATATCTTCGAGAATTCGCAAAGCCACCACGGTGCTGCTCAGCGCAATGGCGAACCCCAGGGTGATCGAGACGCCTTTATCCCAGGAGAAGATACTGCCCAACAGCAACATCACGCCGACAGCACCGGCGATTTGAAGCAATGCGGTTCCAACAGTGGTTCGCCAGACAGCCCGGAACCCCCGCAAGCTGAGCTGCATCCCGATGGTAAACAGCAGCAGCAAGACTCCCAGTTCCGCAACAAGCCCGATATCGCCACGATCCACAACAAGGGCAACACCTGAGGGACCGAGCACCACGCCAGCCAGGATATAACCAATCAAAGCGGGAAGCTTGAGGCGGCTGAAAACCGCCCCGAAAACCAAAGCGGCCAGAATAACCACCGCCACTGCCGTTATGTCCGAATGAGCCGCCATAAATCCCTCTGCCGTTAAATGCTTGTCGTGAGCAGAAATACACCACGGCTCACATCGGCAGTCTAACAGGTCACGTCGGCTTTGGTATCGCCATCGGCGGTAAAATTCTCACTTTTACGCCCGTCAGGGCTATCCTCCCCTACCGAGGGGGAATGGAATAGGTTCCGGTCGCATGGGCGATGGGGTCATGTTCAACATCGGCGGTAAACAGCGTAACCTCCATCACCGCCAATCTTTTACCCAGCTTAATGATTTCTCCTTCCGCAACGATATCGGCTTGAGGTGGCTTGCGCAGGAAATTGATGTTGAAATTGGTCGTAACGGCCAACTCCACCGGCCCGATCATCGAAAGGACCACCGCATACATGGTGGCGTCGGCAAGCCCCATCATCGCC
>CBDUMN010000164.1:0-3695 GCA_965368335.1 uncultured Rhodospirillales bacterium | reverse complement strand
CGGGCAATAGTCTTTGGCGTTTGGCGCGGCGCAACTATGGCAGCGGCTACAGCTATACGGTGATCTATCAGGCCAACAAAGATCAGATCAAGAACCCCGATCTGATCTATCCGGGCCAGATTTTCTCCATACCGAAGGACCGCTAAGACCTTGAACGGCTTGCCCTCATGGCGCAAACCGCGTAAAGAACCGCTCCCAGAGACAACAGTTTGGATACGTGAGCTTTGTTAAAAGACGTTCTTGTTCCCATCAATCCGGAAGGCGGCAAATTCATCGCCATTTTCGCCGCCGTCACCCTCGGGCTGTTTATCGTCTGGGAACCTTTGGGTTGGGTGGGTGTCATCCTTACCCTCTGGTGCGCTTATTTCTTCCGCGATCCCGACCGCCACACGCCGACCCGCGAAGGTTTGGTCGTCAGCCCGGCCGATGGCGTCGTTTGCCTGATCGATGAAGCATCTCCCCCACCAGAACTCGACATGGGCGAAGAGAAACGCCCGCGCATCTGCGTCTTCATGAACGTCTTCAACGTTCACGTAAACCGGGTGCCGATTGGCGGAACCATTAAGAAACTGGCCTATGTGCCGGGAAAATTCCTGAATGCGTCCCTCGACAAGGCCAGTTCGAACAATGAACGGCAGTGCGTTTCGCTCGAAATGGAAAACGGCGGAACCATCGCTTTCGTACAAATTGCCGGTCTGGTCGCCCGACGCATCAAGTGTGATATAATGGAAGGACAGGCGGTGCGAACCGGCGAGCGCTTCGGGCTGATCCGTTTCGGAAGTCGGGTCGATGTCTACCTGCCGGTGGGCGCAGAACCCCTGGTCGCCGAAGGACAGACCATGCTGGCTGCCGAGACCGTGCTGGCCGACCTGTCCTCCAAGGAAGAAGCAAGAGCCGCCGAAATCAGGTAACGGGAAGGAACGAACATGTTCAAGCCCAGGAAACGCCCCAAAGGCTGGTCCTTCAACAGGATGATCCCCAACATCCTGACCCTGCTCGCTCTCGCGGCCGGGTTGACCTCTATCCGCTATGGCCTTAGCGGACATTGGGAAAAGGCGCTTGTCTCCATTGGAGTCGCAGCCGTTCTCGACGCACTGGATGGACGGATCGCCCGGCTCCTTAAAGGAACCAGTAAGTTCGGCGCGGAATTGGACTCGCTTTCCGATTTCGTCTGTTTCGGCGTTGCGCCCGCCATGATTCTTTACCTCTGGACCATGCAGACCATGGGCAGAATTGGCTGGGCCTTCAGCCTTGTATTCGCCATTTGCTGCGTGTTGCGACTGGCGCGCTTCAATACGGACCTGGAAGAACCGGAGAAGCCAGCCTGGGCTTTTAATTTCTTCACCGGCGTGCCCGCGCCGGCCGGGGCGGGAATTGTCCTCATCCCCTTGATGCTTTACGTCCAAACCAACGAACTATTCTTTGCTAAGCCAGCCCTGGTCGGCGCCTTTATGGTGGCCACGGGGGCGCTCTTAGTCAGCAAAATTCCGACGTTCTCGTTTAAGCAATTCAAGGTGCCGCACAGCTTGGTGCTGCCTGTGTTGCTGGGCGTCGGAGCTTTCGCCGCAATCCTTTTCACCGAGCCCTGGATCGCCTTACTCGTTATCCTGACCGTTTATCTCGGCAGCCTCCCCTTTTCCGTGCGTTCCTACGCCCGCTTCCAGCGCCGGGAGGCTGAGATCAAAGGCGACGTGGTCAACCTGGATAAAAAAGAAGACGGCGCTTCTTAGAGCTACCGGTTTTAGTTTCAGCCCAAAACCTCCCGACAGTCCGCGAGATTGGACTGCCGGGAGAAATGAGGCGATCTATTCCGCCGGTGTCGGTTTCTTGCCAAGCTTGGCAAACTGGCGCTTAACTCGCCAGGCATGAAGATTTTCTTTCAGCATCAAGGCCGAAGGGGTCACCAACAGCGTTAGAATGGTCGCAAAGCCAAGCCCAAATACGATGGACGTGGCAAGCTGCGTCCACCATTGGGTCGATGGCGCACCGATCGTCACTTCACGACTGATGAAATCGATATTGACGCCGAACATCATGGGCAGCAGACCGAGCATGGTGGTGATGGTCGTTAACATCACCGGACGCATTCTCTGGGCCCCTGTACGCAAGATGGCTTCGATAGGATCGTCCACCGTATGCTTTAAGCGGTCAAAGGTATCGATCAGCACGATATTGTTGTTTACCACGATCCCGGCCAGGGCGATAACGCCGATGCCGTTCATCACAATCCCGAAAGGCGAATGAGTCAGCAGCAAACCGATCAAGACCCCGGCCGTCGACATGACCACGGCAAACAGGATCAAAAAAGCGTTGTAGAAGCTGTTGAATTGGGTCACTAGGATAACCGCCATGATGAACAAAGCGACAAGGAAGGCCTTGCCGAGGAAAGCCTGAGCCTTGGCTTGTTCTTCATTTTCACCTTTAAACACCGTATGAACACGGGGATCGAGGTTGGCGGTCTCCGCCAACCACTTTTCCAACTCTTTGATCTTGTTATCGACCAAAATGCCGTCTTCCACATCGGCTTTAACCGTAATCACCCGGAATCCGTCGACCCGCTTGACCGTACCGACCTTGTGATCGGCCTGTCGGGTGACGAAATTGGAAATGGGAACCGATCCTGCGTTGGTATTGACGCGAATATGGTTCAGTTCCTCAAGGGTCCGACGCTTTTCGGGGAAACGAGCGCGAATTTCAATTTCATCATCGGAATCGTCGGGCCGGTATTCACCGATTTTATAGCCCACGGTCGTCATTTGGATCATGTTACCGACCGAACCAACGTCTGCGCCATACTTGGCCGCCTGGGCTCGATCAACGACAATCTCCCAGTCGATCCCTGGAAGCGGACGGGAATCTTCGATACTGCGCAGGCCCTCCATGCTATCGAACTTTTCGCGCACTTTGGCTGCCGCCGGAACCAGCAACTCAGGATACCGCGAGGACAACTGAAGCTGTACCGGCTTGCCGGTAGGCGGCCCCTCTTCTTCCTTGCGGTAGTCGATGATAACACCCGCAATATCCTTGGTCTTTTCACGCATAATATCGAAGATTTCATAAGACCAAAGACGCTCGCGCCAATCCTTGAACTCCAGTGAAATGGTGCCGACGATATCTTCGGCTTCCTGACTGTTCTGCTCTTTGCCGACGCGGGTATAGAAGGTTTTGACGCCATCTTCTTTTAAGATGCGGCTTTCGACTTCGCGCATGATGGCGTCTTGTTCATTGATCGACAGGTTTCCCCGCGCCCTGACCTGGACCTTGGCGTTTTCCGGTTCCACTTCAGGGAAAAATTCCACCCCCGGACCGATAGCGCCATAAACCATGAACACCAAGATCAGAACGCCAATCGATCCGGCGAAAATTTTAGCTGGATGGTGAAGCGCCTTGCGCAGAACCCGGAGATATTTCCCGGTAAAGCCTGAAATATCGTCAAGGTTGCCTTTCTCTCCTGCGGCAATGGCCTGCATGGTGGAGGCGTCCGCCGCCCCCGGCTTACCGATCATCGCCCCCATGGTGGGCACGAAAATCAACGCCATGAGAAGCGATGCGGAAAGGGTGATCAAGACAGTCATCGGCAGATATTTCATAAATTCACCGACGACGCCCGGCCAGAAAACCAGCGGCAGGAAAGCCGCCAAGGTCGTCGCCGTGGAAGCAATAATCGGCCAGGCCATACGTTTAGACGCCAGCAA
>CBDUMN010000163.1:0-3885 GCA_965368335.1 uncultured Rhodospirillales bacterium | reverse complement strand
ATGCCGACCGTCGCCGCTCCGTCGCGAACGGCTTCGACAACCCGACGGGCGGATGGAAATTCCTTTAAGTCCGTGTAGCAGCCGTATTGGTCGCGGGCCAGATCCATGTAGCCGCCTTCGCCTTCGGTTGTTGCGGCCACGGTAAAGGGGCCTTCGAAGGTGAGGGTCGCCATGATCAGCTCGCGCCAGATGCGGGAGAGCTCCCGCTTGGGGAAAGAGCCCTTATGGCGACCGACCAGACGGTACAAAATTTCAGCCTCGCGGGATGGTCGGATTTTGATGCGCTGACCTTCTTTGAGGTCGCGCACCCCTTCCACCACGGTGGTGCGACGCATCAAGAGATCGTGTATCTGATCGTCGATACTGTCTATCTCTTTGCGCAGGCTTTCCAGCGATTGTTTCTTGCCAGCCATGGCGGCGCGTCCGTTTCCTTGGAAATACTTTTCGATGTGATAGTCGGAAGCGTCCTTAAAAGCAAAGAAAACATTGACACTTTCGCTATAGATTCATAGCTATGGGTACTTTTTTTTGAGCCCCTTGGGAGGGCGTTTGAATTCCATGAATACGCAACCGGCAGATAGCGGCAAAAAGGTCGTCCTCGGCAAGGAGGAACCCCTGCGCCTGGATTGCGGTGTTGAGCTGAAGGAATTCACCATCGCTTATTGCACCCATGGAGAGCTCAATGCCGAGAAAACCAACGCCATTCTGATCTGCCATGCGCTGACCGGCGACCACTATGTCGCCTCGCCCCATCCGCTTACCGGAAAGCCCGGCTGGTGGGACGATATGATCGGACCGGGAAAAACCTTCGATACGGATAAATATTTTATCATCTGCACCAATGTGATCGGCAGTTGCATGGGCTCGACCGGACCGAAGGACATCAATCCAGAAACCGGTAAGCCCTGGGGGTTGGATTTCCCGATGATCACCATCCCCGACATGGTGCGGGCGCAACGGATGCTGATCGATCACCTGGGGATCGAAAGCCTGTTTCTGGTGACCGGCGGTTCCATGGGCGGCATGCAGGTGCTGGAATGGGGCGCGACTTATCCCGACCGGGTGTTCGCCGCCGTGCCAATCGCCACGGCTCCCCTGCATTCGGCGCAAAACATCGCCTTCTACGAGGTTGGGCGGCAGGCCATCATGGCCGATCCCGACTGGTGTGGCGGCAAGTATCTGGAAGAGGGTAAAAACCCGCACCGGGGGCTTTCGGTCGCCCGTATGGCGGCGCACATCACCTATCTGTCGGAAAACTCATTGACCCATAAGTTTGGGCGACGCCTTCAGGAGCGTGAAGAAGTCACCTTCGGTTTCGATGCGGATTTTCAGGTGGAGAGCTATCTGCGCCATCAGGGCAGCACTTTTGTTGATCGGTTCGACGCCAACTCCTACCTCTATATTTCGCGAGCCATGGACTATTTCGATCTGGCGGCGCGGCATGGCGGCAGCTTGGCGTCTGCATTTAGCGGAACCAAGACCCGCTGGTGCGTGATTTCATTCTCCAGTGACTGGCACTATCCCACCGATGCGAGCCGCAAGATGGTCAAGGCTCTGAACGGTGTGGCGGCCAATGTGAGCTTCGCCGATATTCAGTCGGATAAGGGCCATGACGCCTTTTTGCTGAACGAACCGGATTTCATCCAGGTGCTTTCCGGATTTATCTCCGGCGCGGCGCGGCATAGGGGGATTGCATAATGTCGCCCGTGTTGAACGAAAATGCACGCAAGTCGATCCGTGTCGACCTCCAGCTGATCTCCGAAATGATCGAACCCAATTCAAGGGTCCTTGATGTGGGATGCTCGGAAGGAGAACTCCTGACGCATCTGGTTTATAATCGCAACATCGACGCCCGCGGTATCGAGCTGTCGACCGAGGGGGTCAATGCCTGCGTGGCCAATGGCTTGTCGGTGATTCAGGGCGATGCCGAGAAGGATTTGATCGATTATCCCGACAACGCCTTCGATTACGTCATTCTGAGCCAAACCTTACAGGCCATGCGCAATCCGCGGGAAATTCTGATCCAGCTTTTGCGGATCGGTCGTCGGGCCATTGTGTCGTTTCCCAATTTCGGCCATTGGCGGGCGCGCTTGCATCTTGCCATCAAAGGCCGGATGCCGATCAATAAAACCCTGCCCTACGAATGGTACGACACGCCCAATATCCATTTTTGCACGATCCGCGATTTCATCGTGCTGTGCGATGAGTTGGGGATCACCATTGAGCGTTCAGTGGCGCTTGATACGCTGGGCAATCAGCGCCGTATCCGCAGTGGACTCTTCGCCGCCAACCTTTTCGGCGAGCAGGGTGTTTTCCTGCTGAGCAAACGCTGAGCGAAATGAGGGCGGAGGCCGTTTTTCGCTATTTGGCTTGCGGGAGCATGGAAATTTCCCACAATAATCGGTGAAAAAGTAGAATATTCCTGATTTACGCCTTGCTCTGAGAGAATTTGACAGGTACTTTACCACACAAATTTTTGGTGAAATGTTAGGGCTTTACAACGCTTTGCCAAGACAAACAGGGATGCGGGTAGGGATGAACGGAAAACGGGTTCTCCTCATTATTTCGGGCGGAATCGCCGCCTATAAAACGCTGGAACTGATCCGTCGTTTGCGTGAACGAGGGGCGGCGGTGCGCTGCGTTCTCACCAAGGGCGGCGAACAATTCGTTACGCCCATGTCGCTAGCCGCGCTGTCGGGCGACAAGGTCTATCAGAACATCTTTTCGCTGACAGACGAATCCGAAATGGGCCATATCGAACTATCGCGTCAGGCCGATGTGGTGGTCGTCGCCCCGGCGACAGCCAACATTCTGGCTCAAATGGCCGGAGGGTTGGCCTCCGATCTGGCGACCACGGCCTTATTGGCTACGGACAAGCCGGTGATGGTTGCGCCTGCGATGAATGTGCGCATGTGGGAACACGCGGCGACTCAGACCAATGTGGCGACCTTGAAAGAGCGGGGCATTTCTTTCATCGGCCCGACCGAGGGCAATATGGCCTGCAATGAATTCGGCATGGGCCGCATGGCCGAGCCCGCCGATATTCTCGAGGCGGTTGAGCGTTTTTTTAGCCAGGGCGGTTTGCTGGCGGGTCGTAAGGCCATTGTCACCAGCGGCCCGACCCATGAGGCCATCGATCCGGTGCGTTATATCGCTAACCATTCTTCGGGTAAGCAAGGCCACGCCATTGCTGCGGCTTTGGCGCGTCTGGGAGCCGAAACGATTTTGGTTAGCGGTCCGACCCAACAGCCCGACCCGGCAGGCGTTTCGGTTGTGAAAATCCATTCCGCCGATGAAATGCTGGCGGCTTGCAAAGAGGCGCTCCCGGCCGATATCGCCGTTTGCGCGGCGGCGGTGGCCGACTGGAAGGTCAAGGGCGTCGCCGGACGGAAGCTCAAGAAAGATGAAAAGGAAACGCCGCCCGCACTGGAGTTGACGGCCAACCCGGATATTCTGGCGGCCTTGAGCGCGATGGGCAATCAAAGGCCCCGGCTGGTGGTCGGTTTTGCCGCCGAAACGGAAAACGTTATCGATAACGCTGTTGCCAAGCGGCAGCGTAAGGGCTGCGACTGGATCGTCGCCAACGATGTATCGCCGGAGACCGGGACCTTTGGCGGCGAGTCCAATCTGGTTCATCTTATCGATGCCGCCGGTTCCGAAACCTGGCCCCGGATGAGCAAACGGGACGTTGCCGAAAAACTGGCGGCGCGTATAGCCGAAACGTTCGTCGAGGCGGCCCAATGAGCGATATTGCAGTTGAGGTCAGACAGTTGGACCACGGCAAGGATTTGCCGCTGCCCCACTATGCGAGTGAGCATGCGGCGGGAGTCGATCTGCCTGCTGCGGTCAAAGCGCCGATGACCCTCGCTCCGGGTGATTGGGATA
>CBDUMN010000162.1:0-3941 GCA_965368335.1 uncultured Rhodospirillales bacterium | reverse complement strand
ATTAAACAGCGGGCCGCCCGAGTTGCCTTTGTTGATCGGCGCATCGGTCTGAATGAAGTCGTCGTAACGTCCCGCATTGATATCCCGGCCACGGGCCGAAATGATCCCGGCGGTAACCGTACTGCCAAGGCCGAAGGGGTTGCCGATAGCCAGCACCCAATCGCCAACCCGGGCATCGTCGGAGTCGCCGAATTCGGCAACGTTCAGTTTTAAGCCTTTGGGATCGATCTTAAGGACGGCCAAGTCGGTTTCCGGGTCGCGGCCCACCAGTTCGGCCTTCAGCATCGTGTCGTCCTGCAACACGACGGTAATCTCATCGGCATCGGCGATCACATGGTTGTTGGTCACCACATGGCCATTTTTGTCAATGATGAAACCGGAGCCAAGAGAGGTCGGGCGACGCCGTTGTTGAGGCTGATTACGCTCGAAGAAATCCTTGAAAAACTCTTCAAACGGCGAACCTGGAGGCACGTTAAAGCCTTCGGGTCCCCGCCGTTCGGGCATGGCCTGGGTCGAAGAAATGGTAACCACCGATGGGGTCAGCTTTTCCGCCAGATCGGCGAAACTTTCGGGCGTTCCCCGCGCCTGGGCCGCACCGGCGGCAATCAACATGGCGATCAGAAGCGCAAAACCTATGATCCACTGTAAGGGCTGAAAGGTTTGCTGATGGCGCTCCAGGGGGACGGCCCGAGCCTGGCGTCGGATTTTATTTTGGGTCGGATTCACGTCTTCGTCTCCGTTTTTTCTTCGTTTACCGCAATTTTGATCGACTGCAGGGCAGCTTAAACTGTTATCCCGGAATTAGTCGTACTTTTTCACCCATTCAAGGCCAAAAAACACGTCTTCTCCATTCCTTGGCTCACTATATGGGCCGGAAATGTGGCGAATATTGGCCGTAAATAGGGTGATTTCTTGGCAATCGCTTTAAAGGGAATCGATGGCCGAGAGGAGATCCTTAGACGTTACCGGCTTAGCGAAAACTTTTTCCGCCCCCATAGCCTCAGCCATGCCGAGCAGGTTCATTTTGCTCGAATAGGTATGGCCGGAAATCGCGAAAAATCGGACGCTTGGATGGTCCTTTTTTAAAGTGCGGAAAAACTCAAAACCATCCACCTCGGGCATCATAATATCGCAGATAGCCAAATCCGCTTCGGCTTGCTTGAGCAAATATAAAGCCTGCCGCCCGTCATAGGCCGTCCGCACCTGATGGCCCGCACGCTTTAAAACCGCTTCCATCCCGTCGAGAACATCGGGATCGTCATCAACAACTATTATCGAAACCATTCTCACCTCAAGAAAGCACAATCTTAGAGGGTGACACATCAAAAAAATTCACCCAGACGGGTTAGGCACCATGCGGCTTTAAAAAATCCGTCATTGTTACGTAAGCACCGCCGTCAATTCCCACAATAGGTTCCGGGAAGCTTTTCTGCAATAAGTTGTAGTTATAAAGATTTAAATTAAAGCCCTATCCCTTAACCAGCCAGACGGCCCCGACACCAAGCAAAGCCGCTGTAAGGCCAACAACCCGTACAGAGCTACTTGGCATTTGCAGGACTTGGAGCATCATACGCTTCATGCCGTCCGGGAACAGACAATAGAGCATTCCCTCAATCGCTAAGGCTAAGCCCAAAGCCGCCAATAGATCATTCATTCGGTCATCCTCCGAAAAAAACGGCCCCCGGATTACGCCAGGGGCCGCTCTTATTATTTTTTTCAGGCAACGAACCGATTTACCGACCGGCTTTACCTGTGATATCGCCGAAGAAGCGGAAGAAGTCGCTGTCAGGCGAGAGCACCATCGTGGTGTCGTCTTTGAGCGATTTCCGGTAGGCCTCCAAAGACCGGTAGAACTTGAAAAACTCCGGGTCTTTGTTGTAGGCGTCGGCCAAAATCGTGTTGCGCTGGGCATCGCCTTCACCACGCAGAATTTCAGAATTCTTGCGCGCCTCGGCGACAATCACCGTGCGTTGACGGTCAGCATTCGCCACAATTTCCTGCTTTTTCTCTTCGCCCTGAGCACGCAACTCATTGGCGATCCGCGCCCGTTCGGACTGCATCCGCTGATAAACGTTTTGCGAAATCTCTTTCGGCAGTTCGGTCCGGACAATCCGAATATCGACTACTTCGATGCCAAAGTTTTTGGCCGCCACGTTGAGGCGCGACTGAATGCGGTCCATGATGGTTTCGCGCTTAGGCGAAAGCAGATCGACCAACAAATGCAGGCCCAACTCGTTTCGGATGCCCGCGTTCAGGTTACGACCGAACGTATCGCGGAAAGCCGCGACGGTGCGGATGGATTGGAAGAACCGCAGGGGATCGATGATCCGCCAACGGGCGAAAGCATCGACCACAACACGCTTCTTGTCGGCCAGCTGCATTTCTTCCGACGGGGGATCGAGATTCAAAATCCGCTTATCGTAGTAAACGACGTTCTGAACAAAAGGCAGCTTGAAATTGAGCCCCGGTTCGCGGATGACCCGTTTGGGCTCGCCAAACTGCATGACGATACCCTGGGCCGCCTGATGAACGGTAAACAGAGCGCCGGAGAACAGACCGCCGACAACGATGACGACAATCCCGAAAATGGCTAATTTCCTATTCATCTACTTAGCCCCTCCCTGGCGTTTCTGGAGTTCGGGCAAGGGCAGGTAGGGCACGACGCCGCCACCGGTCTTATCGACCAGAACCTTATTCACCCCGCCAAGAACCTCTTGCATGGTTTCAAGGTAGAGCCGCTGTGAGGTCACGTCCTTAGACGCCGCCCAACTGTCGTATACCGAGACGAACCGCTTGGCTTCACCTTCAGCATCCTTGATGACCTTTTCCTTATAGGCCTCGGCCTCCTGGATCATCTTGGCCGCTTCACCACGCGCCGTCGGCACGACGCGGTTGCGGTAAGCTTCCGCCTCGTTTTCCAGGCGGGTCTGGTCCTGACGGGCTCGCTGAACCTCGTTAAAGGCGTCAATCACCGGCTGCGGCGGCTCCACCTTCAGGAGCTTCACATCGGTAATGGTGACACCCGATTCATACATATCCAGGCTCGCCTGAAGCACTTCGCGTGTACGATCTTCGATGGCTTCACGGCCGCCGGTCAGAGCGTCTTCCAAAGTGGTTTGACCGATCACCTCGCGCATGGCGCTTTCAGCCGCCAGCTTCACCGTGGTTTCCGGGTCGCGGATATTGAACAGGAAGTGTCCGGCGTCTTTGACTTTCCAGAAAACGGTAAAGTCGGCATCGGCGATGTTCTGGTCGCCGGTCAGCATCAGACTTTCTTCCAACACATCCCGCGCACCGACCGTCGAGTTGCGCCCTTGCTGGACCGCTCCTCTGAAACCGACGTCGATCCGGTTGATCCGCTCGACATTGGGCGACATGGTCTGCCCGATGGGAGCCGGGAAATACCAGTTGAGGCCCGGGTTTGTGGTCTGAACGAACTTGCCGAACAGCATCACGACGCCCTGGTGGCCCGCTTCGATCCGGTAAAAACCGCTGGCCAGCCAAACCGCCAGGCCGATCAGAACGATCAGGAACAGGCTTTTGCCGCCGCCCATGCCGCCGGGCATGAACCGCTTCAACTTATCCTGGCTCCTTTTCAGCATCTCTTCAATATCGGGGGGCTGCTGGCCGCCGCCTCCGCCGCCGCCTCCGCCACCCATGCCGCCAGGACCACTGCCCCAGGGGCCTTTGCCGCCACCGCCGCCGCCCCACGGGCCGCCGCCTCCTCCTTGAGGATTCCAAGCCATGAAATATGCCCTTTATCTAATATTTAAGGCCAAAGACCTTTTTCTAAAGCGTTTCATGCCTTATATGACACGGAACAGGGCGGACGCAATGGATGCGCCCTTAGATTTTTTATTAATTTACGGCGGAAAACGGAGACTTCATTAATGTCACCCATTACCCCAGAGCAGGTTCTTGAGGCGCTCAAGGACGTTATC
>CBDUMN010000161.1:0-4016 GCA_965368335.1 uncultured Rhodospirillales bacterium | reverse complement strand
CCCGTTGTATAGTCAAGGGGAGCCAGGTTCCGGGCGCTTGGCGGCGGATGATTTCAATCAGGTCTTTGTTGTTGGTGATTGGCTGTCCTGCCGCCTTAACGATCTGGTCGTCAAGTTTGATGCCGGTTTCTTTGGCGACGCTGTCTTTAAGCACCCGTCCGACCCTTACGAAACCCTCTTTGTCGTCGAGCATGACACCTAAAAGAGGCTTATAAGGTATGGGCGGTCGCTCGAAGGTATCGACGCCGAAAACCAAATCGGCGAACTGGGGAGTCACATCCTTGCAACCGTCGTCCTGATTGATCGGAATCACCGTTGCCACATCGGTTTGTCCCAAGGCGGTGAGTTGATGGGGGACGCCGAATTTATTGGCCAAATGGCCAGCCCCAATGATGGCGATCAGACGACTTTTTTCGGCGGCTTTGAGGGCGGCTTCAGCCATTGCCCTATCCCAGGTGAGTTGGGCGTCGATAAATCGTGCAATCGCCGTTTTCTTCTCTTCCGTTTGGTTTTGGGATGAACTGTGTTGTTCAAAAATATCGGTCAAAACCTGGATGTAGCCAGGGGCGGGGGCGGCTGGGTCGGTGATGCCTTCCCGCTGGGAGACTGGGATGTTATTCCAACCTTGTTTCCGTACCGTGCGGATCAATTCGTGGTCTACATTGAGCGCCACCATGGGGAGGCGGTGCTGGCGGGCGAAATGGAAGATCGGCATATAAAGTGAGGAATCGAAGCGCCAAACGCGCTCCCATTGGACTTTCTCAAGAAACTCCTTCTCGCCCAGGCGTCCTTGCACCCACTCATTGAGCACCGGTTGGGCGCTGCGGGGAAACATCTCGAAGCCAAGCGCCACCGACCCACCCTCTGCATGAAGCGCCGCAATGGTGGCTAGTTGCCAGCGATGATGAGCCGCGTTGTCATGAGATTCTCCAAGCAAAACGATACGACGATCAGCCAGTCGCCCGATTGCTTGTTTCTGGGTAAGAAGACTACCGGTTGCCGGGGTGCTCCAAGCGCCGAGGGGGGGGCATGAAATGGCTGCCGTACTGGACGTTGTGCAGGAAGCTAAAAGTAGGCCGAGCGTCGTTAAGAGCGAGAATTTCGTTATGGGTGAGCCGATCACGGATAGTCCCTTAGATTGTTGCTTTGTAAGCGCGGCATGGGGCCACTCTCCATTGTCCAATGCAATATGGCATCATTTAGGCCATTGACAAGTCAAACACATTAGAGACGTCTAATGTTGTTATAAATAATCATTGCTGAGATGACCGGTAAGGTATTTGTCTTGGAACGAGTTTGCGGACGACCCTAAAGCCCGTATTGTCGCTTAAACGGGAGGGGGAAATTCCGCCAGTGGTTAGCCGAGAAATCCGTATACCGTCCTCCCCTAGAAGTTTTTAGGGTGCTTTTCTTTTTTTCCGAGTATAGCTCGAAGTGTCTTTCAACGGCATAGGCAATTGACAGATTGAAAGGCAAAGGGTACCCAACGCCTGGAAAGTGGTGGGAAACCCTTTAGGAGACGGCCATGGCCCGTAAAGGGGCGGTCGCTGCCGGACACCGCAAAACGGCCGAAGCGGCGCAGATTGTTCTGGAAGAAGGCGGTAACGCATATGATGCGGTTTTGGCCGCTCTATGTGCTGCCTGCGTGGCCGAACCCGTTCTCGCCTCCCTGGGCGGCGGCGGATTTCTATTGGCGGGCGGCGCTGGTCAGGCTCCTGTTCTCTATGATTTTTTTACCCAGACTCCGTGCGGCAAGCGACCGGAAAATGAGATCGATCTTTTTCCAATTCTGGCCGATTTCGGCACCACTCAACAGGAATTCCATATCGGTATGGGAGCCATTGCGACGCCTGGCGTGGTAAAGGGGATTTTCGCCGTCCATCGGGACCTTGGTTCAATGCCCTTGCAGAAGATTGTCGAACCCGCAGTGAAGATCGCCAAGGAAGGGGTGAAGCTTAACCGTCTCCAAGCCTATATCCTCGACGTCGTTGGTAAAATTTACGTCTCAAACGACATCTGCCGCTCCTATTACACACGTGACGGCACCCCCGATACCCTGGCAACGGAAGGGGATGTTCTGCGTTTCCCCGAGTTTGCCGATGCACTGGAAATTATCGCCATCGAAGGGGCTGATTTGTTCTATCGGGGCGAGATGGCTCAGGCGATGACCGCCGACAGCGCTCTGGGTGGCGGTAATCTGACAATGGACGATTTGGCGCATTATAGCGTTGAGCGGCGTAAGCCGCTAGCTATCGATATGGGACGGGCCAAGGTCTTCACCAATCCGCCACCGTCGTCTGGCGGGCTGTTGATTGCCTTTGCGCTGGAGCTGCTAAAAGGCGCCGGACTGGGAGGCGAAACATTCGGATCGGCCCGGCACTTGGATGTTCTGGCCCATGTGATGGCCCAGACGAACAAGGCTCGCGTCGATAGTGAGTTGCATGAGCGAGAGGCGGAAGAGGCTGCCGAAACGCTTTTGCATCCTGGATTTATCGAAGCCTATCGAAACGAGGTGCTGGATGGACCTGCGGTTAATCGTGGGACCACCCACATGAGCGTTATTGATGCCGAAGGAAATGCGGCGTCGCTGACCGTTTCAAACGGCGAGGGTTCGGCTTATTTTGTTCCCGGCACCGGAATTATGCTCAACAACATGCTGGGTGAGGAAGATATCAATCCGCATGGTTTCAATCAGTGGCCTGTTGGCAAAAGAATGTGTTCGATGATGGCGCCCAGTTTGGTTTTTGAAACGGGAGGGACGGTGACGGCATTGGGTTCTGGCGGCTCCAATCGGATCAGGACGGCGATTTTGCAGGCTCTGATTAACCATTTGGAATTTGGTATGGGTTTGGAAGATGCCGTTTGCTGTCCACGCATTCATTTCGAAGGCGGGGTTTTGAATGTCGAACCCGGTTTTCGTCCTGAAAATTATGAAAATCTTTTAGCAACTGTTCCCGAGTATAAACTCTGGGACGATATCAATCTGTTCTTCGGTGGTGTCCATGCGGTCGCACGCGGGGGGCGGGGGCATACATTCAGCGGCGTCGGGGACCCCAGGAGGGGCGGCGTTGCGCTTATCAATGGATAACGAAATATGAGCGAGACCCAAAGCCATTACATCCTGACTATTTCCTGCCCCGATACGACGGGAGTTGTTGCTGCGGTTTCAGGCTTTTTGGCCGATCAGGACGCCTTTATTACAGAATCGGCCCATTACGGCGACCCAGTGTCCAAGCGCTTTTTTATGCGAACGGTTTTTACCGGCGGCGCTTTTACCCCGCCAGCAGGAGAACTGGCCAAGAAGTTTTCCCGCATTGCCGAGCGGTTTCAAATGGTTTGGGGAATTCACGACCCCGACCGTAAGGCGCGTGTGATGATCATGGTTTCGAAGTTCGACCACTGTCTCAACGATCTGCTTTACCGCTATCGTATCGGGGATTTGAATATTGAAATCCCGGCCATCGTCTCCAACCATCCCGACTTGGAGCATTTGGCCCAATGGCACGAGATTCCTTTCCATCATATGCCGGTGACGAAGGATACTAAGGAAGAGCAGGAAGAAAAACTTTTCCGTCTCTATGAGGAGTTGGATATCGACCTCGTCGTTTTGGCCCGCTATATGCAAATTCTCAGCCAGCGCCTATGCGACAAACTGCGCGGCCAGGCAATCAACATTCATCATTCGTTTCTGCCCAGCTTTAAGGGAGCCAAGCCATATCATCAGGCCCACACACGAGGTGTGAAGTTGATTGGGGCCACAGCGC
This sequence comes from uncultured Rhodospirillales bacterium, assembly GCA_965368335.1. Lineage (GTDB taxonomy): Bacteria > Pseudomonadota > Alphaproteobacteria > Rhodospirillales > JAPHRK01 > CBDUMN01. The sequence continues at coordinate 252 of CBDUMN010000161.1, read as the reverse complement.
ACTACGTGACTTCGGATTTGGATGAAGGTCCGATCATCGAACAGGAAATTGAGCGGGTCGATCATACTTATTCGCCTGAAGATTTCGTGCGGGTCGGGCGCGATATTGAAAACCAAGTGCTGGCCCGTGCGGTTCGATATCATACGGAGAACCGGGTCCTGCTCAACGGTTCGAAAACAGTTGTTTTACGCTAGTCACCTGGAATTGAAATAGATGGCATTAATGATTGTTTTTCCCGTCGTTCCACAAGGA
>CBDUMN010000160.1:0-4164 GCA_965368335.1 uncultured Rhodospirillales bacterium | reverse complement strand
TACCCAGTGTTCCGGGGCGATCGCTGTGGGCTCCGAGCTCATGGGCGCGCATCCTGCGGCTCGCGCGTGGGGGATGCAAGTCCACGGGCCGTCGAGCGGCGGCCGTCAGCGGACCGGCGGATACAAGCGGACCAGCACGCGCGGCGGCACGCCGACACGGTAGAGCAGCGGAAGAACGTTCGTCACCAGTCCGTAGTACAACGGTCGATGGGCGTAGCGGCGCCCCGACACCGCCACCGTCTCGGGCAGCCGACCCCAACGCTTGACGCTATTGCCGCGGGCGAGTGGCCGGTCTATACAGCCCTGGACCCGAAACCGCTTATGGTGGCCGAAAACCGCTAGAGCGCGACAGGGCGACCTCTTTCACTTTTGGGATTTAAAGACAGTTATGGCGAAGATCGATGGCAACCGCGAGTTCCTCCCCGTCAACATAGCCGTGTTGACAGTTTCCGACACCCGCACGCTCGACGACGACAAGTCGGGCCGCACCCTGGTCGAGCGGATCGAAGGCGCAGGCCATGTGGTCATCGCCCGCGATATCGTTAAAGACGACCAGCCGACTATCGTCGCCAAGCTGGAAGAATGGATTGCTGATTCCAACGTCGATGTGGTGATCGCCACCGGCGGCACCGGGGTCACCGGCCGCGACATCACGCCCGAGGCTTTTCACGAAGTCTACGACAAGGAAATTCCCGGTTTCGGTGAACTGTTTCGCATGCTGAGCTATGAAAAGATCAAAACCTCGACCATCCAGAGCCGGGCCACCGGCGGCGTCGCTCAGGGCACCTATCTCTTCGCCCTGCCCGGTTCTCCCGGCGCCTGCCGCGACGCCTGGGACGACATTCTCGTCGAGCAGCTCGACTCGCGTCACCGGCCCTGCAACTTCGTCGAGTTGATGCCGCGCCTGACCGAGAAGTAACGGCATGGAGGTTTGCCGACAGGTAAACCGACCAGCCCGCGACGGCGGGCCGCGAACCGTTTCGCAAAAGCCAAGCGAGCGGAGTAAGCGCCCGGCGACTGAGGGGCAAAAACCACGTACAGGGCGGCATATCCTTGCGATCCTTGCCGCCCTTTTTCTATCCGCTTGCGCCGACAAGCCGCCTGAAAACAGCCTGTTGGCCGAGCAATTCGAACGCATCGCCTTTTCCAGCGAGTTGGGCGGACAGGGGCGGCGCGGGCGGCTGGTCAAATGGGTCAGCCCCATTCGCGTCTGGATTCCCAAAAGCGATGAGGGGCACTTTACCGGCGAAGTCAATCAACGCCTCAAATGGATCAGAGCCATCACCGGCCAAGATATCGCCCTGGCCCCGCCGACCCAGGGGACGGGCAACCTGCATATCCGTTTCGTCACCCGCGAACAGGTGCAAAAGACCACCGGCCAAAACGCCCCCTGCGCCACCCAGGTGATTACCAGAGCGGGGGTTATCCACTGGGCGACCATTTCCATTACACCGGAAAGCGAAGACCTGACGGCCCATTGCCTAACCGAAGAACTCATTCAGGCCATGGGGCTGCTGGACGATTCGACATTGATTGAAGATTCACTGTTCAACGACGCCAGCACACGCCCCGACATTCCCATCGGCGATGCGGTGCTATTATTCACGCTTTACGATCCCAATTTGCTCCCCGGCATGCCCCAGGCTCAGGCCATGCCCATCGCCCGTCAGATCATCGAGCGCAAGGCTCGCCAGTTCAGATAATCGACAGGTGTACCCGGTCCATTCCCGATGCGCCGCCTCATCGTCCACATCATTTAACCGGTCGGCAAACCCAACGGTTTGGCGCGGTAGGTTTCTTAGGCAATCCGTCAAGGCATGTTCCGTCGACCAGCGCACAGGCGGCTCAAATAGCCTGAGGTTTTTTGGCGAACGCCTCTGCCCGACCAGCCAAAAACCGCCGTCTTGGGCCGGGCCGAACACCAGCGGTTTATTTCCCAACACCTCGAAAGCCCGCCAGATATGCTTGCGCCGGACCAAGGGAATATCGCTGCCGATCAGCACCACGGGACCGGGCGGCAACTCGAGGAACGGCTTCATCATCCGCGCCCCCAAGTCCCCCTTGCCTTGCCGAAGAATCTTACGGCCTTTCAACCATGCGGGCGGAAACAATCCCCGACAATCGGGTGTGATCTGAAGCCAGAGCGTCCAGCGCGGATCGCGGCTCAACTCATTGAGCGTTCGCAAAGCCACCTGCCTGTAGAACCGCCAGGCCGCCACCGCGCCAATCTCACGCGCCAGCCGCGTCTTAACCGCCCCCAAACGTGGGGCCTTGACCATGACCACCAGATGGCGGGATCGGTTCATCCGTAAATCCTCGCGATGGTCCGGGGCGAAACGCCGAGATAGTAAAGCGCCAGACAAAACAGATTGCGCAAGGGGCGCAGAAAGTAGCCGTCTTTCCTGTAACGCTCAGCCGAGGTGATGGCCTTGGCCGGAAGACAGACCAGCCGCGACTTGCCGATCCGCCGGACCAGCCCGACATCTTCCATCAAAGGCACCGCCTCATAACCGCCGACCCGGTCGTAAAGCGCTCGCGACAGCAGTAGGCCCTGGTCGCCATAGGGCAAACCGAAAGTCTCGCAGCGCCAAGCCGTCAAGTCTTCGACCCGCCGCGCATCCTGCGATATTCGATCATCCAGTGCGAAGGTGAAGTAGGCCGCCTTTTCAGTCGCATCGGAGCGAGAGAAAAAATCGGTCAAGGCCTCGGCCCATCCGGTATCGAGAACCGTATCGGCATGCAAAAACAGCAGCCATTCCCCCTGGGCCAACGCCGCCCCGGCCTTGAGTTGAGTGCCCCGCCCTTTGGCCGTCGCCCCGACCCGGCACTTACGGCTTCTGGCATAGTCCGCCGTGCCGTCCGTCGAGCCGCCATCAACCACCACCACCTCGTATTTAAACGGGCAGGCCTTCAAATTGTCGAGCAGCCGCATCAGGCCCGGTTTGGCGTTGAGCGTTGGGATGACGACGCTTATCATGATGGCTCTATTCTTAGGGTCCAAACTCATTCAATCGACTATAGAAGCTATCAGACATGCCCGATTTCTCGCTAGAAAATGATGCCCGCACCGAAGGCTTTTCGACCATCGCAGGCGTCGATGAAGCGGGGCGCGGCCCCTGGTGCGGCCCGGTCGTGGCGGGCGCGGCCATTCTCGATCCGGCCACCTTGCCCGACGATCTTCTAAAGGGCCTGGATGACTCCAAAAAGCTCAAGGTGGAAAAACGCGAGGCTCTGCTAGAGCGCTTGAAAGACCACGCGATCATCGGCGTCGGGCAGGCCAGTGTGGAAGAGATCGACCGAATGAACATCCTGGCCGCTACCCTGCTGGCGATGAAACGCGCCGTCGCAGACCTCGGCCAGCCCATCGATCTGGCGCTGATCGACGGCAACAAAACGCCTGACCTCCCCTGCCAAGCCCGCGCCGTGGTCAAAGGAGACGGCAAAAGCCTCTCCATCGCCGCAGCCTCCATCGTCGCCAAGGTCACCCGCGACAAGATCATGGAAAAACTAGGTCAAGAATACCCCGGCTACGGCTGGGAAAAGAACGCCGGCTACGGCACCAAACAACACCAAGAGGCCCTCGCCGAACAAGGCGTCACCCCCCACCACCGCCGGAGCTTCGCCCCGATCAGGAAGTTATTGGGGGAGGGGTGGAATGCCAAAACTTGAAGAAATAGGGCCCGTTCTAGAAGCGGCAAAAAAAGCTGCCGTAGAATATTACAGGCTGACTCAAAAGCCATTAGGGATTACTGGCGAAATTGGTGAATACCTCGCCGCCAAATATCTTGATCTCACATTGGCAGAGGCAAGAACTGCTGGTTTTGACGCATATGGCCCAGACCAACGACTAGTACAAGTAAAGTCCCGCTCAATCCCAGGTGATAAAAAACTTGGTGGGCAACGCTTAGGCTCAATCCGACTTGACCATAAGTGGGATACTGTTGTTCTCGTCCTCATGAATGAAGAGTTTGAGCTTCGTGCCATATATGAAGCAGCCAGAATTCCGATAGAAAAAGCGCTAACGGAACCTGGAAGCAAAGCAAGAAACGAACGTGGTGCACTTGCTGTTTCTAAATTCATAAGCATTGGAAAGAAGGTTTGGCCAAAAGACTAGGCCGTAAACTCATAAACGGGCTTCCCCAAACGTCTTGAATGTGATTCAAG
>CBDUMN010000159.1:0-4266 GCA_965368335.1 uncultured Rhodospirillales bacterium | reverse complement strand
TCGGGCTCCCACCCAACCTAAATCTACAACAGCCTAAATAGACAGGAATCCAGAATACTTAACCGCGGCACCATCCTGGATTCCGGATATGCGCCAAGGCGCATTCCGGAATGACAATGTCTGTAGTGATTACAATCTTTCCGGCGGGGTGAGGAACCTTGCGGATTGGCCGTGGTTTTCCATGGCCTGTTTCATTTCCATGCGCGCGATGGAGCGGATATGCACCTCATCGGGCCCGTCGGCGAACTGCAGGGCACGGCCCCAGCCCCAGATATTGGCGAGCGGCGTATCGGGCGAAACGCCCATGGCGCCGAAGGTCTGGATCGCCCGGTTGGTCACCGTGGTGTGCAGGCGGGGTGCGACAACCTTGATCATCGAGATTTCCTTGCGCGCCGCCTTGGCGCCCACGTTGTCGATCATCCAGGCGGCTTTCAAGACTAGCAGGCGGGCCTGTTCGATCTCGACGCGTGAGAGCGCAATCCATTCAGCCACCGTGCCGTGTTCATGGAGGTATTTGCCAAAGGTCTTGCGCTCGGCGGCGCGTTCGCACATCAGCTCGAGCGCCAGGGAGGCCTGACCGATAGAGCGCATGCAATGGTGGATGCGGCCCGGACCGAGGCGCGCCTGGGCGATGGCGAAGCCCGCCCCCTCTTCGTGCAGCAGGTTGCTGACCGGCACCCGGACATTGCGGAAGACGATCTCGCAGTGACCTTCCGGCGAATGGTGGTTCATCACCGTGATATTGCGCACCACCTCGACGCCCAGCGTATCCATCGGCACCAGCACCATGCTCTGGCGACGGTGCGTCTCGGCGTCGGGGTCGGTCTGGCCCATGACGATGGCGATCTTGCAGTTGGGATGGGAGGCGTTGGTGATGAACCACTTGCGCCCGTTGATCACGTATTCGTCGCCCTCGCGCTTAATCAGCGTCTGGATGTTGGTGGCGTCCGATGAGGGAACGTCCGGTTCGGTCATGGCGAAACAGGAACGGATTTCGCCATTCAACAATGGTTCGAGCCATTGCTTTTTCTGCTCGGCATTACCGAACATGTGCAACACTTCCATATTGCCGGTATCGGGCGCACTGCAGTTGAACACCTCGGACGCCCACTGAACCCGGCCCATCAGCTCAGCCAGTGGGGCGTATTCCAGGTTGGTCAGGCGGGTTCCCGGCTCATCATCCTTCAAGCCCGGCAGAAACATGTTCCATAAGCCTTCTTCTTTGGCTAAAGCTTTCAGGTCTTCCATGAAGCTCGGCGGAAATACCCCCTCACGCTCCACCTCTTCGTTATACTGACGAATGCGCGGGATGATATGCGCATCCATGAAGTCGGTGACGCGGCGGCGCAATTCTTCGACCTTGGGGGTATATTGAAAGTCCATGGGGTGTTCCTTTGGCTTTTTTCGACTATTGTCGGCATTGATCCGTTACCAAGACTGTAGGGCCAGCCATGCGCCTTGTCACCTTCTGCTTGATGATAGCCATCATCTGTTTTTCCGCTCAAGCCGCCGATCCAAGCGGGCTAAAACCAGGGGGTGCCCATGTTGTGCAGTCCATTGTCGACGGCGATACGGTGGTGCTTGAGGGCGGAAAACAGGTGCGTTTCGTCGGCATCCAGGCCCCTAAACTGCCGCTCGGGCGTAAGGGCTTCAAGAAATGGCCGTTGGCCGACGAAGCTAAGGCCCACCTCGAGAAAATAGCGCTCGGCAAAACCGTCACGCTCCATTTCGGCGGGGCGCGGGAAGATCGCCACGGCCGTATCCTCGCCCACCTGATCACCAAGGAGGGTTTATGGCTGCAGGGCGAAATGCTGAAAAACGGCCTAGCGCGGGTCTATACCTTCCCCGACAACCGCGCCGTCGCGCCTGCTCTCCTAGCCGCCGAGCGCGACGCTCGCGCCAAGAGCCTCGGCATCTGGTCCCACCCCTTCTATCGCCGCCTCACCCCCGACGCGCTCGGTAAATACCAAGGAACCTTTCAACTGATCGAAGGAAAAGTGTTGGATGCCGCCAAGGCGGGCCAAACCCACTACCTCAACTTCGGGGCCGATTGGCGCACCGACTTCACGATCATGATCGACAAACGGGCCTTAAAGGCCTTCGAAAGCTCAAATATCAACCCACTCTCTTACGAAGGAAAACACATCAGAGTCCGCGGCTGGCTCAAACACCGCAACGGCCCAATGATCGAAGCCACCCACCCCGAGCAGATCGAGGTGCTGGAGTAGGGGAAATTTAGGCCGCCTGCTCGCAGGGTTTGACTGTGGCTTTGTCCCTAAAGCTGATGATCATTTAGGGTCAGGGCCCTAAAATAATGGCGGTATATTTACGTGTTACGTCAAACGTAAATACACTGCCCCCTACTCGTGCCCCCGCGCTTGCCCTCTTAAGCGCTTGACCAGCACGTCGATGAGCCAGCGCACGGCGCGGTCTTCTTTGGCGAGGCGTTCCAGGCGACGGTCCAAGTCGTCGCGGGAAATCACGGTGAGTTCACAGTCTTCCATGGCGCGGGCCGAGGCCATACGGGGCTGGTGGTCGACCAAACTCATTTCGCCGAACATCTCCATGGCCCCTAAGTCGGCCAGGACTTCGGCATTATCGCCAACCCGGCGGAAGATTTGCACCTTGCCCGACACCACTACATAGGCCTCCTGGCCGATCTCTCCTTCTTCGAAAATGATCGTTCCCTTTTCGAATTTACGTCGAACCAGCTTGCCTTTGGCCATGTCGTCATCTCCCGCGGTCTTTTGAGGTTCGGTGGAGGGGGGCGGTGTTTTTTTCGGTTCCGGTTTAGGTTTGGGTTTGGGCTTCGGTTTTGGCTTTGCCGTCAGCATTTTTTCCAGCGCTTTGGCAAAGGTCCGGCCCATTTCATCGACCAGGTCAAGGTGAGCGACCCGCCCCTTCAAACCCTCGACGACGGCGGCGCGACGCTCCGGGGTGACCCCCTGCGGCACGATATCGGCGGCCGATTTAAGTTCTTCGGTCAAGCGCAGCAAAAGCCCAAGGATCAGCTTGTCGTTTTTCTCGAAAAAGTCCGTGCGGGTCAGGTCCATCAAAAAGCCCAGACGGACCGTTTGACTGGGGATGACCTGAATCAACTTTTGCAAAGTCACTGCAGAGGGAAGGTCTTCATGTCCGCTGCCAAGTACGCTTTTAGCCCTCAACACCGTCGCCTCGGCCATTTGAGAACCGCCGCCCAGTCCCGCCGCTTCAAGCAACTCACGAAAAATCGCCATGAAAGCCAGTCGCTCTTCTTCCCGTCCCTCACGGGTCAGGGGGCTGATCCCACGCAAGGTCAACTCGACACGCTCGAAGAGCACCTGACGGCACAAAGGCAGCGGAGTCGCGCCGAGGCGCTCATTGAGCCGCACCAGAACCGGGTGGGATCGCTTATTGGTTGGAAAGCGTCCATAGGTCAGTTGGACGGTGGCCTTTAAGGCCGAGCCGCTGTCGCCCCAATCGCCGATCAGTTCCTTAACCGTCGCCGGGTTGTCGAGGATTTCGGCCATGACGCCATCGAGAATATCGAACCGGGGATGGTCGACGGCTTGATCGACCAGATCGAGCATCAAGCCGATTTTATTGGCCCCGTCGCCCGCTTCTCCGAGCCGGAAGGCAAGGGCCATCTGCACCATGCGTTCGCCCTTGGCGCCTTTTCCTCCGGCCTCGTCCCACAAGGCCTCAAAGCCTTTGGGGAGCGTGTTTTGATAGAGATCTTCGGCGGCCTCGCCATCGCGCTCGGCTCGTTTTCTCAGCTTGCCGAGGGTTTCGTAAAGCTCGTCCACCCGGTCGATCCGGCGCATCTTGGCGCCCTTGACCTGTAGGGCGGCAACGATCTGAACGGCCTGAGCGAACAAGCGATCTTCACGCTCGAGGGCGTTTATATGCCCCTTGGAATGGAGCAGCTCCACCGCCGTAATTCCGTGATGGTCGAGGAAGGAGCGCAAGACCCGGCCCATGGTGCGGCGCGCACCGAACTCGAAAAACTCGGCCAGTTTTTTACAGTAAGGCGCTTCATCAACCGATTTGGCCGAGAGCGGTTTGGCCGCGCCGCCGCAGGTCTGCTCGAAGATGACGTTTTCGGCCCCGCTGTCGTCGCGCTTGGCGGTAACGCGGACTTTTAAGTCGCGCCGACTGCTTAGCATGACTTCCGCCCGGTCCATGGCCTTGGCGCGAACACGGTGAACGGAATCGATCAGCCAACGGCCATCCGTCGCACTTAAAACTTCATAGGTAGTTCCGGTGAACCCTTCGAGCGCCATTCCC
>CBDUMN010000158.1:0-4313 GCA_965368335.1 uncultured Rhodospirillales bacterium | reverse complement strand
ATCGGGCTCCCACCCAACCTAAATCTACAACAGCCTAAATAGACAGGAATCCAGGAATCGTTCGGCCATTTCTGGATTCCGGGTTCCGCCCAAGAGCGGCCCCGGAATGACCGAGAGACGTTAGACCTTGTACTGACCACCGAGGCGCAGGCGCAGGGCGTTGAGCTTGATGAAGCCCTCGGCGTCGCGCTGGTCGTAGACGCCTTTGTCTTCTTCAAAGGTCGCGATGTCTTCCGAATAGAGGCTGTTGGGCGACTTACGGCCGGTGATGATGACGTTGCCCTTGTAGAGCTTGAGGCGGACCACGCCGGTCACCCGCTCGGAGGCCTTGTCGATGGCGGCCTGGAGCATTTCCCGCTCGGGCGCAAACCAGAAGCCGTTGTAGACCATCTCGGCATACTGGGGCATCAACTGGTCTTTCATATTCATTGCGCCCCGGTCGAGCACCATGCTTTCCATAGCGCGACGGGCCTGGAACAGCACCGTGCCGCCCGGCGTTTCGTAAACGCCGCGTGACTTCATGCCGACGAAGCGGTTTTCGACGATGTCGATGCAGCCGACCCCGTTGGCCCCACCCAGTTGGTTGAGCTTCTCGAGCAGAGCGGCGGGCGACAGCTTTTCGCCGTTGATCGCCACCGGGTCGCCTTTTTCGAAATCGATGGTGATTTCGGTCGGCGTATCGGGCGCAGCCATGGGGGTGACCATACGGGTCAGGATCAGGTCGTAATCGGGCTCGTCCCACGGGTCTTCGAGAATTTTACCTTCGGACGAAATGTGCAGCAGGTTGGCGTCCTGGGAGAATGGCGCTTCGCCGCGTTTGTCCTTGGGAATGGGAATTTGGTTCTGTTCGGCGTATTCAATGAGCTTCGAGCGGGAATTGAGGTCCCATTCGCGCCAGGGAGCAATGATTTTGATGTCGGGCTTGCAGGCATAATAGCCGAGCTCGAAACGCACCTGATCGTTGCCCTTGCCGGTCGCGCCGTGGGAGACGGCATCCGCGCCCACCTCATTGGCGATCTCAATCTGACGCTTGGCGATCAGCGGGCGGGCGATGGAGGTGCCGAGCAGATAGGTGCCTTCATAGATGGCGTTGGCGCGGAACATGGGAAAGACGTAGTCGCGAACGAATTCCTCGCGCAGGTCTTCGATATAGATCTCCTTGATCCCCATCATCTCGGCCTTTTTGCGGGCCGGTTCCAGCTCTTCGCCCTGGCCCAGGTCGGCGGTGAAGGTCACCACTTCGCAGCCATAGGTATCTTGAAGCCACTTTAGGATGATGGAGGTGTCCAAACCGCCCGAATAGGCGAGGACCACTTTATTGACGTCGCTCATCTTAATTTGTCCCGTAAAAGAGCCGAAAAACCAGGGTATTCTCTAGAGCGGCGCAGTATAGGCAAATCCAACGTCCGGGCAAGAGATTCAAAAAAACCTGGGCAAATTGCATGCAGCTTGACGAGGGTTAATTGAAGCGTTCTAATGAGCAATTAAGTAAATGCTCAATCAAACACCAAAAAGACGATTCAAAACTGGGGGAAATCGGTACTCGTTTCGGGGGTTTGGTGATTTTGATGCGACTTGTTATCGGCATTTTTCTTCTCAGCGGATGGTTATTCGGCGGGGCTTCCCTTTCTCGCGCGAGTGAACCCATTACGCTGGTTTCCTACTATCTTGAGCCGCCCTACGAATTGGGCAACGGCAAGGGCCTGACCCACGAACTGGCCGCCTATCTCAATCAACGGGCCGATGGTCGCCTGCATTTCGAGGCCAAGGCCTTGCCGCGCAAACGCCTCGACCGCCAGATCGAAAAAGGCGAGTCTCTCATCATCCCCTGGGCCAATCCCGACTGGTTCCCAAAACTGACGGGCGGCGATCACCGTTGGTCCTCTCCCTACATCCAAGGAGCCTCCATGGTCATCGCCAACGCATCGGACAAGCGAGAGTTCCGCTCTCCTGAGAGTCTGAAAGGCTGCATTCTGACCGGCGTCGTCGGTTTCTACTATCCCGGCCTAGACGAACTGGTTGCGAAAAATGAGATCGAGCGCCGGGACTTCCTCACCTACGGCGAGGTTTTCCGCATTATTTCGGCCCGGCCCGGCAACTGCACCATGGCCTCGACCATCACCACCAAATATCTAATCCGCGCCATGGCTCTGGAGCGAAAGGTGCGGATTCTGGACGACGATTTCGACACCTTCTCCCGCCGCTTCCTCTTGGTCAATCAGCCGTCTCATGTGCAGGATTTCCTCAACGAAACAGCCGAGGTCATGGCCCAGGACGGCGAATGGCTAAAGGTTCTCAACCGCTACGGTCTACGGGATCTCGCCGACCAAAAATTGGCAAAAAACTAGCCGAGCCGCATCCCTTTAAGCGCTCTTGCGCTTTCTTAAGGATTCACTCTTGAGCTGGCCGCAGGCGGCCATAATGTCACGGCCGCGCGACACACGGATCGGCGCCGAATATCCCGCATCGTTCAAATAGCGCGAAAACTTGTGCATGGCGTTGTTCGACGAACACTCGTATTCGACCCCCGGCCAGCCATTGAACGGAATAAGGTTAAACTTGCAAGGCAGCCCCTCGATCAACTCGACCAGCTGCTTGGCGTGATCGAGCGTGTCGTTCAGACCTTTCAGCATAACGTATTCCAGCGTGATGCGCCGCGCGTTGCTCGCCGCCGGATAGGCATGCAGCGCCGCCATCAGCTCCTTCAGGGGATACTTCTTGTTGATCGGCATGATCTTGTTGCGCAACTCGTCATTGGGCGCATGCAGACTGATCGCCAAATTGACCGCCAGTTCCAAGCCGATCCGCTCGATCTCCGGCACGACGCCCGCGGTTGAGAGAGTGATCCGCCGTTTGGACAGCGCAATGCCTTCCGGGTCCATGACGATCTTCATCGCCTTGATCACTTCGTCCACATTATAAAGCGGCTCACCCATGCCCATCAGCACGATGTTGGAGAGCAGCCGCTCGCCCTCGGGGCTCGGCCATTCGCCGTAAGTGTCCCGCGCAATCATGAACTGGCCGACGATCTCGGCCGCCGTCAGATTGCGCACCATGACCTGGGTGCCGGTGTGGCAGAATTTGCAATTGAGCGTACAGCCGACCTGGGAGGAAACGCAGACCGCGCCGCGGTCTTCTTCCGGGATGAACACCATTTCCGCTTCGTTGGCGTCATCGAACTTCAACAACCACTTGCGCGATTTATCGACGGACAGCAGGTTCTCGGTCACCTCGGGCCGCGCCACGACAAAGGATTCCGCCAGCTTGGCCCGGCAATCCTTGGAAAGCGTGGTCATCTCGGCGAAGTCGGTCTCGCCGCGGTGATAAATCCAATGCCAAAGCTGCTTGGCGCGGAACGGCTTCTCGCCCACCGCCTCCAGCTCGGCCTTCAATTCATCACGGGATAACCCGACAAGGTTTTTACGCATCTCGCTCATAACGGCCCTCATATAGAGGCCATTTGAGCGTTGCGCCAGCGGTTATTTCACCCCGCAGGCGGCGTTGATGGCGTTGTGGGCGGCGGTGGAGCCGGAGAGGGAATAGGTATCGACCGTCTTGGTGCCTTTGCGGGAAAAGCCGGTGACGATCATTTCGGTCCCGGCCCGCATGGCGTTGACGATGGCTTTGTCGGTTTGGGCGTCGCGCGCCCAGGCGGTGTCGTCATCGGTGAACAGAGTGAAGGTCGAACCGCCGATTGTTAAGGAAACCTCGCTGCCTTCCTTATAGGGATATCCGGCCGTCACGCTGACCGTGTGGAAGGCCTTGCCGAGCTTGTCGTGGGCGACCATCGTGTAAGTGTTGCCGCGCTTGGTGTAGTCGCCGGTTTCCTTCTTAGGCGTTGCCGCCATATAGCAGGTCATGCCGCCCTTTTCCTTATCGAAAAACACGCTCCAGGCCCCATGGGTCTCGCGGAACTGGCTGGCCTGGGCCGTCGCGGCGACAAACAGGAGGGCGGTGAAAATAACCAACAGTTTCATGCATCGTCTCCATAGGTGTCAATCTCTTCCGGCGGTTGTTCTTCAAACCGCTTGAGCCTGCGCAACACCGGCTGGCCGTGAATATGCTCATCGAGCGGCACGGGCTTGGCCCCCGAATGCAGGGTGCGCGCCGGGAACCGGCCCAGGCTCATCACCCGGTCATACATGATCACAGCGGCGGCGATGCCGACATTGACGCAGAACTTGGTCGGAATTTTGACGACATCGTCGCACTGAGCGGTCATTTCGGGCGATAAGGAGCCGCGCTCGGGCCCCAGGATATAGGCCGCCGTCTGGGGATGGTGAAAGCTCGGCAACTCTATCGCATCGTCGGTC
>CBDUMN010000157.1:0-4392 GCA_965368335.1 uncultured Rhodospirillales bacterium | reverse complement strand
GCCCAAAGAAAAAGGAGCTCCAAAATCGGAACTCCTTCTTTTTACACAGGCTGGAAAGGGCCCCCTCTCTCGAATATGCGGCAGGACTACTTGCGCTTTTTGCCCGATTTGGTGCCGAGGCCGATCTTTTTGGCCAGGCTGCTGCGGTGGGCGGCGTAGTTGGGCGCAACCATGGGATAGTCGGCGGGCAGGCCCCAACGCTCACGGTATTCGTCGGGTGTCATGTCATAGGCCGTCTTGAGATGGCGTTTGAGCATCTTGAGCTTTTTGCCGTCTTCGAGGCAAATGATGTAGTCGGGCGTAATGGACTTGCGGACGGAAACCGCCGGCTGCGGCTTTTCGGCTTCCTGAGTTTCATTGCCCAACCCGGACAAGGCGCCGTACACTTCCTTGATCAATTGCGGCAGATCGGAAACGGCGACCGTATTGTTGGAAACATGTGCTGCGACTACCTCAGCCGTCAGCTCCAATATTTCCGCTTTTTCGATTTGTTCTGACATTTTATAGCAACCCCCTATAAAAACAACTTACGGGCGTTATAGAATACTGAAACAGTAAGCGCAACAACTGTAGTCCAAGAAAAGATAGAGAAATGAAAGAATCGGATACCGACTTTTCACTTGATATTACAGACCAAGTCTGTCCCATGACATTTGTAAAAACAAAGCTCATGCTGGAAAAACTATCGCCGGGCCAAACATTGAAGGTGCGTTTACAAGGAGCCGAGCCGCTTAATAATGTGCCACGCAACGCCAAGGACCATGGATACGAAATTGTTTACTTCGAACCCGAAGACCCTAATGGGGCCGAGGATAGCGTTCATCTGCTTGTTCTGAAGTTGCCCTAAAGGACCTTGCTCATGATCAGTGCGTCGGCCCTTGAGCCGTCGGGGCGTTTGTAATACTTGGGCCGCCGTCCGGTTTTCTTGAAACCTTCACGCCGGTAGAAAGCGATGGCTGCTTGGTTGTCGTCGGCGACTTCGAGAAACAGTTTTTCGCTACCTCGTTCCCTGGCTTCGTTTTCTCCGGCGGCCAGCAGGTGGGCGGCCAAGCCCTGCCGACGCGATGCCGGATCGACCCCGATGATCAGGATTTCTCCTTCTCCGGCGGCAGAGCGCAATAGGATGAATCCGTTGGGTGTGTTGTCGGTGAGGGAGAGGAAACCGTAAGTCCTTGGCGTGTTGAGCAGATTGGTGAAAGCCTCGGCGCTCCAGGCGGTTTCGAAACAACGTTTATGCAACGCTTCGAGGACTTCGGAGTGTACCGGTTCGACCGTGACGATCTCCTGGCTCATGGGCGAAGTTTTCCGCCGTTCTTAGGGATTGTGGCGTCGGGTGGACGGATATAGAGCGGCGCGGGCGGTTCCGAAGTTTCGGGCAGACCCTTGGCTGCGGCCAAGCGGGCGACGACGCGGGCATCGGGCAGGCCATCGCCGCTGGCGAGCGGAACCGTACCGTCGAAATGGGCCGCAACCGCGGCGGCAAAATCACCCGCCAGAATAAGCGGTGCGTCTCCGGCCATGCTGGGGAGGGTTTCGGGCAGGGCGGCGACGGGTTCGCTCAAAGGGCGCAGATCGGGCCCGAACAGTTGAGCATAGGCGTCGGCCCGTTTGGCGTCGAGGACGACAAGAAGATTGCGCCCCTGCCGTTCGTCTTCGGGAACGCCCTCGGCGACGGCATCAAGCGTTGTAATCCCGACCAGCGGTTTGGCGGCGGCCAACGCCATGGCGCGCGCCGTGGCCAGGCCGATGCGCAGTCCGGTAAAGGCGCCAGGACCGATGGTGACGGCCAGGCCGTCGAGACTTTCCCAACTAGCCTCCGCCTCTTCCAGAACTTCCTGAACCAACGGCACCAGCCTTTCGGCTTGGCCGCGCTTCATCGGCTCGAAGCGATATGCCAATATCTCGCCATCCTCCCAGAGGGCGGCGGAACAGGCGTTGGTTGCCGTATCCATGGCCAGCAGGCGCATCGTCGTTGACCCATTAAGCGAAACGAAAGTCTTGTTCGGGGTATATTGCATTTTACAGGCAAGCACAAAGAGAGATCGCGCAAATGGAATTGGTTGAAATCACCGAGCGGACCCACGGCGTCAAACTAGAGATCGCCTATGCCACGCCCGATAATTTTACCGGCGCTCCGGTCTACGCTCGTTCGGCCTGCTATCTGCACAAAGAGGCCGAAGAGAAACTGAAACGCGCCGTCTCTCTGGCCGGGGAGCTGGGCTATGGGGTCAAGGTCTTTGATGCTTTTCGTCCCACCGAGGCCCAATGGGCCTTGTGGAATCATACCCCCGACGGCGACTTTTTAGCCGATCCGCGGCGCGGCTCGCCCCATTCGCGGGGTATCGCGGTAGACCTCACGTTGGTTGATGAAAGGGGTGAAGAGCTTGCCATGGGAACGCCATTCGATACCTTTTCGCCGCTTTCCCACCATGGCAATACCGACCATCCGGCCGAAGTGCAAAAGAACCGCGCCGTCCTGCTCGGCCTGATGACGGCTGCAGGATGGGATTGCTACATGAAGGAATGGTGGCACTACCAACTCTTCCACCCCCGCGCCTATCCCTTAATCAGCGATAAGGATTTGGATGTGGGGATGCTGGGCTCGTCAGATTAGTGGGTTTTAGACCGTGCCCGGTAGGACGTAGAGGGCGGTGGCAGTGAAAAAGCAGGAACTGCCGCTGATGACGAAGAGGTGCCAAACGGCGTGGTTGTAGGGTAGGCGCTTCCAGGCATAGAATATCAGGCCTGAAGAATAGGTGAGGCCGCCCGCCAGAAACAGCCCAGCCCCCCAGGTTCCCATACCATCGACAACCGGCCCGGCCCAGCCGACGATCAACCATCCCATGACGAGATAGAGAAGAACGCGGACCTTGAGAAAAATCCGTTGCTGGAATACGCGCAAAAAGATGCCGATACCGGCTACCGTCCAAACGGCGACCAGCAATATCCAGCCGAAGTGGTTTTCCAAAACAATCATGGCGACCGGGGTATAGGTCCCGGCGATCAGCAGAAGAATGGCGCAGTGGTCGATGGTGCGGAAGACTTGCTTAATTTTCTCGTGGCGGATGCCGTGATAGAGCGCCGAGGCGAGGAAGGCGAAAATCAATGTGCCGCCATAGATCGATACGCTGGTGACGGATAAAGCGCCGTAGGGGAGGGCGAGATAGATCAGGAACATCTGGACGATCAGTGGCGTGCCTCTGAAGAACGGCGATGCTGGCCACCGCCGCGGTTGCCTGAATGGCGCTGCTGGCTGCATCTTCGGCCGGTGTGTTGATGATTTTCGACTTCATATTTTGGGAGATAATCTGTAACTCCGTTTTTTCAATGCCGGTCAGTGTTCAAGAGGCTGGCGCCCTAGAGGTTCTCTGTCAATTTTAGTCCGGCCGATCCTAAAATGATGAGTCCCAGGAACAGTAGGCGCACTAGGGTGGCGGGCTCGCCGAAGGCCAGGATGCCCAGTGCGGCGATGCCTGCTGTACCAAGGCCTGCCCATAGGGCGTAGGCGGTTCCGAGAGGAATCGTCTGTAAAGAAATCATCAAGAGGCCGAGGCTGACCCCGTAAAGGGCCAGGGCGCCCACGAACCAGATGCTCATAACCGCGCCGCCCGCCATTTTTAGCGATGTGGTGCCGGCCACTTCAATGGCGATGGCGACCAGCAGTGTGAACCAGTGCATCAAATCAACTCCAGCACCTTTTTGACCGTGGCTTCCGCGCCATCGGCGATCTGGCCGATGTTGGCGTCGAGCATGTAGCAGGGTGTGGTGACGATCTTTGTCGCTTCATCGACGACGATTTCACCGTGATCGGTTTTGATGTGGCTGCAGCCCATGGCTTCGATGGCTTCCGCCGTGCCTTCGTCCTGGCCGATGGTGAGTTTTACGCCGTTCAGCACCTTGGCGATGATGGCAGGTGAGATGCAGAGCGCACCGATGGGCTTGCCTGCATCGACAAACTCTTTAACCACTCGGGCCATATCTTCGTTGACCGTGCAATTGGGCCCTTCGAACGCAAAGGATGAGAGATTTTTCGCCACCCCGAAACCACCGGGGAAGATTACCGCGTCGGCCTGATCTGCTGAAAGTTCGCTCAAAGGTTTGATATCGCCCCGAGCGATACGTGAAGCCTCGATCAGTACATTGCGGGTTTCTCCCGTTTCATCGCCGGTCATGTGGTTGATCACATGGGCCTGGTCGATATCGGGGGCGTAGCATTGATAGGTCGCTCCCTGGCGGTGCAGGGCCAGCAGGGTCAAAACCGCTTCATGGATTTCCGATCCGTCATAAACTCCGCAACCGGCGAGAACGACGGCGATTTTCTTGGACATAAGCTGCCTCCCTCATTTTGCTCCATTGTTAGTTGATATTTAAGAGCCTCCCCCTTATGCAAGG
>CBDUMN010000156.1:0-4452 GCA_965368335.1 uncultured Rhodospirillales bacterium | reverse complement strand
GCCATCGCGCTGGCCGCCAACGCCTTCGCCCGGCTCGATGTGGCTGCATCGCTGGCCCAACTGGCGGTCGATCTCGACTACTGCCGACCGCAGGTGGATAATCGTCTGGAGATGCATATCGAAGGCGGGCGGCACCCCGGCGTCGAGGCGGCTCTAAAGACCGGGCAGGGGGGCGCTTTCGTGCCCAACGACTGCGACCTTCAGGCGGGGTCGCGGCTGTGGCTGCTGACCGGTCCCAATATGGCCGGTAAATCGACCTTCTTGCGGCAGAACGCGCTGATCGCCGTGCTGGCCCAGATGGGCGCTTATGTCCCGGCCCAGTCGGCTCGCATCGGCCTGATCGACCGACTGTTCTCACGGGTCGGCGCGGCCGACGATCTGGCTCGCGGTCGCTCGACCTTCATGGTCGAGATGGTTGAAACGGCGACCATCTTGAACCAGGCGACCGAAAGATCGCTGGTCATTCTCGATGAGATTGGGCGCGGCACGGCGACCTTCGACGGCCTGTCCATCGCCTGGGCGGTGGTCGAGCATCTGCACGAAGCCAACAAGTGCCGGGGGCTGTTCGCCACCCATTATCATGAGCTGACAGCGCTCACTTCCAAGCTCGCCGATCTGGCCTGCTACACCATGCGGGTCAAGGAATGGCAGGGCGAGGTGGTTTTCCTTCATGAGGTCGCTCCCGGGGCGGCCGACCGCTCTTACGGTATCCATGTGGCCGAGTTGGCGGGGCTTCCCAAGGCGGCCATTGCGAGAGCGGAACAAATTTTGGAGAGCCTGGAGAAGGATGAACGGTCGGCCAACACCACCCAGCTAGCCGAAGACCTGCCTCTGTTCGCCGCCCTGGTCGCCGAAGCCGAAGCGCCGACCCCTGTGGCTGCCGAACCCTCGGCATTAAAAGAGCATCTCGATGATCTTAACCCCGATGAGATGACGCCGCGCGAAGCGCTGGATGCGCTATATCAACTTAAATCACTCGGTTGATCTTTCGTATCGGTTTGGCCGGTATGAGCTGTTTTCAGCAGGAATCAGCTGGGCTTTCCGGTAATCAGTTGATCTTTTCCGATCATTCTTTCCAGCACGAGCAAGCCTGCTTGGTGTGCTTCGGGGCCACCGTGGCTGGCGCAGTAATCGACAAGGATCAACGGTTTGATCGAAAATTCAAAGAGGTCGGCGGCGGTTTTTAGCAGGCAATTGTCGGTCGCGATGCCGCATAAGCTTACTTCGTTGATCTGAAGTTCTTGCGTTTTCAAAATGATTTCCGGGGCGGCGGAGTAAACGTTCTTTTCAATGATCTTTGCGTCATCCCTCGGAACGAAGGCGAGGTCGGTTTCGTCTGAGTGATCAGGAGCGAACCGGGACCAGCCGAGAAAATCCCGGTAGGGGGAGCCGGGCGGGTTGATAAATTTTGTTGCGATAACGGAATTATAGCTCTTTTGGAGGTCTTCAACGGCAGCGGGCAGATGCCGGGTCCAGTCATTGACGAACCCTTTCTGTAGGTCGATGATGACCAGAAGCTCATTGCTCATGGAGATAGAACCTTTCCAAAGATGCTTAGCCTCTACTATAAACGAGTGACATCTTACCGCCCACCCGAAGAAGGCTCATGACGAACATCCGCAAACAACGCGATATCATCGACCGCAAGGCGCTGGCCAGCGAACTTGATGAATTGGTTTCCTGGTCGGGCTATTCGACCCAGACGCGGATGAAGGTCTTGGGTATTTTTAAGAAGGCGCTCGCCAAGGGTAAGGATGAGGTGCGTCGCCGCCTGGAAGCGCGCGAAGCCAACGGCATGGATACGGTCCGGGCCAACGCTTTCCTGATCGATCAGATTTTGCGGGTGCTCTACGACTTTGCCGAACGCTACGTCTATCCGCTGCCCAACCCGACCAAGGGTCAGGTGATCAGCCTGCTGGCTATCGGCGGATACGGTCGCCGGACCCTGGCGCCCCAGTCCGACATCGATATCATGTTTCTGCTGCCTTACAAGCAGACCCCGCAGATCGAGCAAATTGTCGAGTTCATTCTCTATCTGCTGTGGGACATGGGCTTGAAAGTCGGTCATTCGACCCGCACCATCGATGAGTGCGTTCGCCTTTCCAAGGCCGACCAGACCATCCGCACGGCTTTGCTGGACGCCCGCTGGCTGTGGGGCGACCAAAAGCTGTTTGAAGAGTTTAAACGCCGCTACCAAAAAGACATTGTCGAAGGCTCGGGGGCCGATTTCGTTGAGGCGAAGTTGGGCGAGCGGGACATGCGGCACGAGAAAATGGGTGACACCCGCTACGTGCTGGAACCCAACATTAAGGACGGCAAGGGCGGCCTACGCGATCTCCAGACTTTGTTTTGGATGTCCCGCTATCTCTATGGCATTTCCGAGATTTCCGAACTGGTCGAACAGGAGATTTTGACCAAGGACGACGCCCGGCGTTTCCGCAAGGCCGAGAACTTCCTCTGGACCGTGCGTTGCCATCTTCATTATATGGCGGGTAGGCCTGAGGAACGGCTGACCTTCGATGTCCAGACGGCGATTGCCGAACAGCTCAATTATCAAGACCGCAAGGCGGGCAAGGGCGTCGAGCGGTTCATGAAACACTATTTTCTGATGGCCAAGGAGGTGGGCGACCTGACCCGCTTGCTCTGCGCGGTGCTTGAAGAACAGCACAAGAAGCGCGGCCGCGGATTCTGGGCGGCGCTTAATCTGTTCGCCAAAAAGCCGCCTGAGGGATTCAAACTCGACGCCGACCGGATCACCGTCGAACATGACGACGTCTTCGATGAAAAGCCCGCGCGACTGATCCAGCTTTTCCGCGAGGCCCAGATCGCCGATCTCGACATTCACCCCCACGCCCTGCGTCTGGTCCACCAGAAGCTCGGCCTGATCAATACCAAGCTGCGCAAGGACGAGGAGGCCAACCGGCTTTTCCTCGATATCCTGACCTCGGATCAAAAGCCCTCGCAGATTCTTTTGCGGATGAACGAGGCGGGGCTGTTCGGCAAGTTCATCCCCGATTTCGGCCGCGTGGTCGCCCAGATGCAGTACGACATGTACCATGTCTATACGGTGGATGAGCACACCATCCGGGCGATCCGCTATCTCGAGCGCATCGATGCGGGGCGGCATATCGAGGACATGCCCATTTCATCCAAGGTGATCAAGGAAGTGGTTTCGCGCCGCGCGCTTTATGTGGCGGTTTTGATGCACGACATCGCCAAGGGGCGCGGCGGCGATCATTCCGAACTGGGGGCCGAGGTGGCGCTTAAGCTGGGCCCCCGGCTGGGCCTCACCGATGAAGAGACGGAAACCGTCTCCTGGCTGGTCCGCCATCACTTGGCGATGAGCCACATCGCTTTTAAGCGCGACGTCAACGACCCCAAGACAATCAGCGATTTCGCCGAACTGGTTCAGTCGCCCGAGCGTTTGAAGCTCTTGCTGCTGCTCACCGTTGTCGATATCCGGGCCGTTGGGCCGGGCCGCTGGAACGCCTGGAAAGCCGGGCTCCTGCGCGATCTCTACAACGTCACCATGGAACGCCTGACCGGCGACTTCAAGACGGCCAAGCGCGACGTGCGGGTCGAACACGCCAAGCAGGCCCTGCGTGAACGGTTGAGCGAATGGCCGCCCGCACTGATTGAAGATTATGTGGATTCGGGCAGTCCGTCTTTCTGGTTGTCCTACGACACCGAAACCCACGCCCGCTACGCCGCCGTCGTTCGCAAGGCCAAGGAAGACGGCGCGGAAATTCATATCGATACCCGGCTGCTGCCCGAGTTCGACGCCACCGAAATCACCGTCTATACCCAGGACCATCCGGGCTTGTTCAGCCGCATCGCCGGGGCCATGGCGCTTTCCGGCGCATCCATCGTCGAGGCGCGGATCGTCACGCTCAACGACGGTATGGCGCTCGACACCTTCGTCATTCAGGACAGTCAGCACAAAACCTTCGACAGCGAGGTGCAGCTCAAGCGACTAAAAGAGCGCATCGAAGGAGCCTTGAAAGGCACGCTCTATCCGGCCCGCGAACTCGAAGAAGCCAAGAAAAGCATCCTGCCGAGCCGCACCAAGGTGTTTACCGTTGCGCCTCGCGTGTTGGTCGACAACACGGCCAGCCGGACCCGCACGGTGATCGAGGTCAACGGCCGCGACCGGTTGGGATTTCTCCATGATGTGACGGCGGCGCTGACTGCGCTTGGCCTGCAAATCTCGGCGGCCCGCATCGCCACCTACGGCGAACGGGCCATTGACGTCTTTTACGTTAAAGACGTCTTCGGCCTTAAAATCGACAGCGATTCGAAAACCGAGGCGATCCGCCAGAAAATTCTCCAAGTCATCACCGAACCCGACCCGCCGAAAAAGAAACGCAAGGGCAAGGCGGCTTAGGGTTGCTCAAAATGTCATTCCGAAATTTGCATCTGCAAATATCCGGCAACTGTATTTTTCATGGGGTG
>CBDUMN010000155.1:0-4828 GCA_965368335.1 uncultured Rhodospirillales bacterium | reverse complement strand
GTCTCGCGTTTGGCGGGCACCGGTTTGACGTGCTCGTCGCGTTCGCGGTTGGCTGAGCGGCCCTGTTGCAGTTCTTGCCACCGTTCCTCTCGGTCGGCCCGCGCCTCGCGTTGCCGCTCCTCGATCTTTTGCCCCTTGCAGCCAAGCTCGTATCCGGCGCGGTAGCCGCGAACGAACTCGACGGCATAGGACGCGCGGCTGACAAGGCTCTTCCAAAATGAAGGACGAGGCCGTTTCTCGCGACCACTTCGTGCGTCCCGTTCTCCTTGATCTAGGCCTTCCCGATACGCCCGTCCGGCAAACACAATTTCCTCTTTTTCAGCTTGAACTACGAGCTTTTCTGAATTCGACTTAAGAGAAATGGCGTCATTTCTGCTGTCAGCCGGTTGATATCCTCTTCCGATATTACTCGTCCGTCAGGTTCGCCCCACGCCCTCTGGATTATGTTGTCGATCTCGTTGCTCACCCCTCGACGGCTTGAGGATGCCAACACGAGGCTCAATCGCCCTGAAATTTCCTTAATGATATTCTTATCTGCAAAATCATGGGTCGTAGCCCATTTGAGAGAACGGATTACATCAACATCTACGTTCAGATCAAAAACCTGCCCTGACGTTACCTCAACGGCATGGCTGTAAACGGAATCATGCGTTCCGTTGTAAGGCATTGTTGTTGCAGCGCATATTACCCCGAAATACTCAACGATAAAGATCGCAGCTCTTTTACTTGTATCTGCCACCAAGGAAATAACGTGGGAAATATCCTTGCTGTGTTCTGCATACCAAGGTGTTTCTGGATACCAATAGAATGTATCGGGGGGGAGGAGAGGTTTTTCTGCTGCTGGGTCAAATTTATTTACGTAGCCCATAAAGCTGGGATGAGGAGAGATGCCAACTGAGCCTGCATATACAGATGCTGCTGCAAAGGTCGCAGGGAACGTTATGACTGGCCCGATTTGTAGGTGACCTCGTAATTGTGAATTCAGGTATTCAGAGCGGAAATCAAAATTTTTGATAGCAGTCTCAATGTCGAAATCCGGATACTTCCCTTTCACTTTCCCTAATAGGGTGCGTGCTTCCTTTTCAGTGCGAGCGTTGATTTCAATTTTTACGCCGTTGGCTGTTTGGGTTTCAAGGTATTCAGGATTTGTGAGCGTTATTGGTTTTCCAAAAACGACTTCATAGTTCTTTCCCTGTGAATCGGTAAGGCGTGTCGTCGGATTTTTCCCCCGATCCCTTGCTCCACCAAGTATCGACATAATTGGTTGGAAGGCCCTGACAAGTGGAAGGTCAACTTTATCATTCAAGATTGCGTTTCCAGCTTCGGATAGTACCCCTGTAGGTTTTAGACGGCCACCGAGGGCGCTTGGAATAATATGAGCACGTGAATTATTGGCGTCGGTTATTATATCTCCGGTCACGATGCAACGGCGTTGGGATGGCATGACGGCTCGGCTTTCGTTTGGATGTGAGGCGAATACATTTTTTGGTTGTGAAGTGTGCCGCCTTCTTTGTCAATACGGAGCTTGTGTCTTCCTACGTGCGTACGCCCAACACCAACTTTTTCTCCTTCACCGCTAAACCGTGTCGCCAGCGGGCAGGCCAGCGGTGAGCGAAGAGCGGAAAACGGTGAGCTGTGAGCGGAAGGCAAGTTTGCCTTTCTGCACAGAGCATGGACTTAGCCATGACAACTGTTCCGCGAAAGGCTAACTTGCCAAGGGGCATCCCCTTGGAACCCCGTAGCCGGAGAGCCATGAGCGAAGACGAAGCCGCATCACCGACAGACGACGCATCGGATCGCGCGACTGAGCGCGACGAAAAGATGCGCGTCTATCGCAAGCAATACTGGGAGCGGTTCCATAAAACCCGCAAGCGTGTCTATGGAACGCTTACCAGCGAAGAATATGAACGGATCGAGCGGCGTGCGGAAGAAGCGGGAAGGGCGGTCTGGTCGCAACTCCACGCCGAGGCAGAGGCCTACGCGCGGGGCGAATATCTCCCGCCCAAGGAAATCGAAGAGCGGATCAGAGAACTTATAATCCAGTTGCGCCGGATCGGCGGCAACGTGAACCAGATCACCCGAGACTACAACACCAAGGGCGACTGCGACGAACCGGAACTTCTGCGCAATCTCCATGAGCTGGAATTGCTGATCCGTGATTTTGTGCGCAAACCATGGGGTGCACTCCCGCCAGATGAAAGCGCCGGATCATGATCATTAAATCTATGTCCCGCAAGACGGCGAGCTTCGCCCAGTTGACCGCCTACATGCTGGCGCCGAAGGGTGCGCGGATTGAACTCGCGCATAACCTGCCGGCGGTTGGTCGAGATGCGGACGGTGTTGTCTTGGCGTTCGAGGATAACTTCGCTCAACTGCCGAAGCGGGCAAATGGCAACGCGCTGTATCATGAAATTCTCGCCCTGCCGCCAAATGAGGGTGTCCCGAAAAATGAGCAGATCGCGGCGCTTCGGAAAATGGCCGAGCGGTACTTGGAACTCCGCGCACGGGAGCAACTGGCTGTCGGCGTGATCCATGCGGAAACCGCACATATCCATATGCACCTGATGATTAGCAGCAATCCCGTTCTCAGTAGAAAGCGGGTGCGACTATCCAAGAATGAATTCGCCGAAATCCAACGTGATATCGAAGGCTATCGTCTGGAGCATTTCCCGGAGCTTGGCTCCGACTGCCATTACGCAGAAGCACAATCTGGTTTGAAGCAACGAAGGAATGAACAGGAGGCCAAACGCCGGAGCGGTAAGGCTAGTCACAAGGAAATGTTGGCTTCCGAGATTGAGCCCATTTTGACGAAGGCCAAAAACAAGGAAGCGCTCGACAAGGAGCTAGGTGAATTAGGTCTGACCCTATACCGGCGCGGGCGATCTGTTGGCGTCGTTACGGAACGAGGACGGCGGTATCGTTTAGCAACATTGGGGCTTTCTGAGGTCTACACCGAAGCGATGATACGGATTGAATTGGTGGAAAGTCGCTTTCAGTCCTTGCGACGAAGATTTCCTTCAAAGAGCCAGGAACGGGAAAGAGAAGGCTGACCCTAGTCCAAAACTCTCCGTGGTAATCCTTGAGCGATGGCCGCTTCCTTATAGGTCAGAGCCTTTTGATCGTAGCAGGCATATGCAAACTCAAAAAAATGGGTTTCAAGTTTTTTCTTTAAGAGCTTCCATTCGCCGCCAGCACAAAATTTTTGGGCATTGCTCCGCAAGTTCTCCTGAAACATCTGCTCGGTAAAAAGAAAGTTTGGGGAGTGAAACGTGTGCAACCACCCTGAAACTACGCCAGATTCTTCTTTGGGTAGGCGGTCTAGAAGGAAGACGTGTGTTTCGAGGCTTGCCGTTGCCAAGGCCGATTGAGGAGCCGTTTGTCCGTTGTCGGCGGAATAAGCGGCACCGCTGAAAAGTATGCAAGACACGACGGCCAAAGAGAATTTTGTAAACGTCTTCATTCGCTACCCCGCTGAAATTTTGAAACCCGAATCTTCTTAGAAAATTTGTATCATTGAACCTGCAACTAATCTAGGTGTGAGGTGCTAATCTGCAATTTTTTAGGATATAGTCCAACTTCCTAACCCCAGACACTTTGTGGCGACGAATGTTCGGCAAGCTTTACATCTTCTTTGTGCGTCTTGATGACCTGATCGGGCTGGTCTTGAGCCAGGTCTTTACGCTGTTCGGCACCATCGAATTCAAGTCCGCCCACGAGGTTATTCACAAAAACAACCCGGCGCGTTTCATGCGCTGGTCGGAGCGCAAGCGGCTACTCAATCAGTTCAACGGAGGCTTCCTGCTTGATGGCAAGGTCGGGCGGCTCTCGCAGAAGAAATCCTTCCAATCCATTCTGACGGTCGGCGGCATGGGTACCGGCAAGACGGCCAATCTGATTATGCCGAACCTTCTGACGGCGGATAACTGCTCCCTCGTCATTACGGATACCTCCGGGGAGATTTTTGAGCAGACCGCGGGGTATCTCAGTTCCGTTGGCTATGACATCAAAATCCTGAACCTGATCGACCCATTACACAGCCACGGCTACAACCCTCTGGCAAATGTCCGAAGCTATGCAGATGCCGAACGCATCGCCCATATCATTACCAATGCTTCGGGTGTGCCATCCAAGGAGCCAATCTGGGATGAGGGGGCGAAGCGTTTGATCCGTATCCTCGTGCGCGCGCTTAAGAGTGGTTCAGAAGGCGATACTGCCAGTCTCACCGACGTGCACCATTGGCTCAACCATTTCGATGCCCACACCGATGGCGGCAAGTTCGACCGATTTATTGTTGAAAATACCCTGGAAGACAAGGCGACCTTCGAGGATTACCAGGGTTTCACCACGACCTCACCGGAGAAGATGCTGCTGTCCTTCGTCTCCACCGCTTCGACGGCGTTGTCTCTTGTTGGGAACACTGACATCGCCCAGGTTTTGCAACGGAACGATTTCGACTTTGCCGCGTTGAAAGAGCGCAAGACCGCCGTCTACGTCATGGTGCGTCAGCAGGACATGGGGGCGTTCGGTTTTATTCTGTCGCTCTTTTATACCGAGCTCTGCAATACGCTGCTGCAAGACCGCGCCGGGAAACTGCCTGTCTACATGTTCCTAGACGAATTCGGCCATCTGAAAATCCCCGGCTTTGAAACCTTCGCTACGACCGCAAGGAAATACAAAGTCGGCTTTTGGCTGATCGTCCAGTCCTTGGCGCAACTCGTAGAGCAGTACGGCCACAATGGGGCACGAACGATCCTGGGCGGCATCGGCACGGAAAGCTGGACACCCGCATTAACTCCAAGTTTTCGGCCGTTTGATTGCGGAGGAAGCG
>CBDUMN010000154.1:0-4895 GCA_965368335.1 uncultured Rhodospirillales bacterium | reverse complement strand
CTATCCCGCGCCCGATACCGGCGAGAGCCTCGCCCGCTCCATCGTTGAGAGCCACTTGCCCGGCGGGCAAACCGAAATCTGTATCCGCACAACCATGGTCGCCGAAAGCGACCCGGCCAACGAAACCTACGACCGCTATGCCGAAGAGATCGCCGGACATTTGGGCGCAGGCCGCGACGTGGCGGTCCTTTGCGAGGGCGATCCGTTTTTTTTCGGCTCGTTCATGTATCTTTTCGGTCGTCTGGCCGGACGGTTCCCGGTTCAGGTGGTGCCCGGCGTCACCTCACTGACCGCCTGTGCAGCGGAAGCCGCCTTGCCGCTGACCTCGCGTAACGACATCCTCACCGTTCTGCCCGGCCCCTTGCCGGAAGACGTGTTGGAAAGAAGACTCCGGGACACCGACGCGGCGGCCATCATGAAAGTCGGTCGCCATCGGGACAAGATCGTCCGCGTCCTACAAAAACTCGGCCTGACCGATCAGGCCCGCTACATCGAGCGGGCCAGCACGGAGCAAGCCAAAGTTCACATGTTGTCGGAAATCGACGCAGGCAAAGCGCCCTATTTTTCGATGATTTTAGTTCATAAACGGGGAGAAGCCTGGAAATGAAGACCGTCGTTGTCGCCCTGACCGCCGGAGGTCTGGAAACGGCCCGCAAAATCGCCACGGCAATCCCCGGCTGCGAAGTTCACGGTCTCGAAGGCCGCGCCAAAGGGGCCGACCTTGCCTTTGCCGAAACTCTGCCACACCTAAAGGGCCTGTTTATCGACGGGCGAACCATCATCGGGGTCTGCGCTGCGGGCATTCTCATCCGCGCCGTTGCGCCATTGCTCGCCGACAAGCGCTCGGACCCGCCGCTGATTTCAGTCGCCGAAGACGGCTCCGTAGCGGTGCCCTTGCTCGGCGGCCATCACGGAGCCAACAAGCTGGCCCGCCAAATTGCCGAAGCTTTAAACGGAACCGCAGCCGTGACCACGGCAGGCGATGTGAAACTGGGCGTCGCCCTCGACGAACCGCCTCAAGGCTGGACCGTCGCCAATCCGGAAAACGCCAAAGGCATCGCCGCCGATCTACTGGCCGGAAAACCGGTAGCGTTAAACGGCGAGGCCGAGTGGTTGCAGGCTTCCGATCTCTCCTTTACCGACGGTTCCGAAAAAGCCATTGCCGTTTCCGTTAAGACGGTCGATGCGCCAAATGAAGACCTGGTCTTGCATCCCCCCCGCCTGGCCCTTGGCGTCGGCTGTGAGCGCGGGTGCAGCGCCGACGAACTCCGTGATCTGGCGCTCAAAGTCCTTGCCGAAGCGGGCTTGGCGAAAGAAGCGGTTGCCTGCGTGGCCTCCATCGACGTGAAGGCCGACGAAGCCGCCGTTCATGCCCTGGCCGCCGAATTGGGGGTTCCGGCACGGTTCTTCACAGCCGAAGAGTTGGAGACCCGCAGTAACGATCTCGCCAACCCATCCGATGTGGTCTTTGCCGAAGTAGGCTGTCATGGCGTTTCGGAAGGCGCAGCCCTGGTCGCCGCAGGCTCCGAGAGTTCCTTAGCGGCGCCGAAAGCCAAATCCAAACGGGCCACCTGCGCAGTGGGCCTATCCGAAACCGATATCGACCCGCAGGCCGTCGGCAAGCCGCAAGGCCGCCTCTCCATCGTCGGCATCGGCCCCGGCACACCCAACTGGCGCGCTCCGGCCGCCACCGAAGCCATCGCCCGCGCCTCCGACGTGGTGGGCTATCAACTCTACCTCGATCTGGTCGCCCCCTTGATCAAGGGCAAGAACCAGCACGAAAGCGCGCTCGCCAAGGAAGAACATCGGGTGCGCGTCGCTCTCGATTTGGCGGCCGAGGGCAAGGAAGTCGCTCTTATCTGTTCGGGCGATGCGGGAATTTACGCCCTAGCCGCCCTGGCCTTCGAGCTTCTCGACCGGGAAAACGACCCCGCCTGGAACCGGCTGTCTATCGATGTAGTGCCCGGCGTTTCGGCCATTCAGGCCGCCGCCGCCCGGATCGGCGCGCCCATCGGCCACGACTTCTGCACGGTCTCCCTTTCCGATCTGCTGACTCCTTGGGAAGACATCGTCAAACGCCTCCATGCCGTGGCCGAAGGCAACTTCATCGTCGCCTTTTACAATCCGGTCTCCAAACGCCGCCGCACCCAATTGCCCGAGGCGAAACGCATCCTTTTGACCAAACGACCGCCCGAGACGCCGGTGGTGTTGGCGCGCAACCTGGGCCGCGCCGATGAGAATATCCACACCACCACGCTCGGTGCATTGTCGGTGGACGATGTGGATATGCTAACTCTGGTCTTGGTCGGCAACGATCAGACCCGGCAAATTGATCGGGGCGTCAACACCTGGGTCTATACGCCACGCGGCTACGCAAAAAAGATGGAAACCTGAACCCGATCAGGCGACACTAAAAAGACATAGCCCAAGCAAGAACAACTCTTCCGGAGGCGAAAATGAAAAAAACGCTCATTCTTTTAAGCTCTTTGTTCGCATTCCTGGCGGGACCGGCCCTCGCCCAAGATACCGGCTCATCGACCGGCCAAACGGTTCGCGACATCGTTTTCAGCGAAGTGGAAAAACGGGTTATTCGCGACTATTTCGGTAAAGGCGCAACCGCCGCAAAAGAGGATGATGAAGAAAAGGAA
Source organism: uncultured Rhodospirillales bacterium (assembly GCA_965368335.1). Taxonomy (GTDB): domain Bacteria; phylum Pseudomonadota; class Alphaproteobacteria; order Rhodospirillales; family JAPHRK01; genus CBDUMN01. Next base: position 2,247 of record CBDUMN010000154.1, on the reverse strand, counting down.
GAAGACGACAAGGACGGCGACCGCGACGACGATGATGACGACAAGGACCGCAGCAAAAAGTGGAAAGACAAAGATCGCAAGAAAGATAAGAAGCATAAGGGCAAGGGCAAAAACAAAGGCATGCCGCCGGGACTGGCCAAGAAAAACGAACTGCCCCCAGGCCTGAAGAATCGTCTTGAAAAACACGGCTCCCTGCCGCCGGGACTGGCCAAACGCGATCTGCCCGACAATCTCGAAGACCAGTTGCCTGAAGAGGAAGACGGCACCGAACGTCAAGTGGTGGGCAACGACGTGGTCTTGATTGAAAAAGGCACGGGCATGGTGCTCGACATCCTGCGCGACGTGATTACCAAAGGACAAAAATAATTCCATGACCGTTCATTTTATTGGCGCTGGCCCCGGGGCCCCGGACCTCATCACGGTTCGGGGCCTCGGCCTCATTCAGAAATCCCCCGTTGTCCTCTATGCAGGGTCTCTCGTGCCCAAAGAGGTGGTCGAGGCCGCGCCAAAAGATGCGCATGTGCTCGATACCGCGCCGATGAACCTCGATGAAATCATCGCTGAAATCGAAACGGCCCATAAAGACGGCAAGGACATCGCCCGCGTCCATTCGGGCGACCCGGCGCTCTATGGCGCTATCGCCGAACAGATGCGCCGCTTGGACGATCTCGGCATTCCCTATACCGTCACCCCCGGCGTCTCGGCCTATTCCGCCGCCGCCGCCGCACTTGGGGCAGAGCTGACCCTGCCCGATGTCGCCCAGACCGTTATCCTGACCCGCACCTCGGTGCGTTCTTCGGGCATGCCAGAGGGCGAAAGCCTTGCCGAGTTGGGCCGTTCACGGGCGACGCTCGCCATTCATCTTTCGGTCAACAACCTCAAGAACGTGGTCGATGATCTGACTCCCCACTATGGAAGCGATTGCCCGGTGGTGGTCGCCTATCGCGTCAGCTGGCCCGATCAGCAGTTTATTTCAGGTACGCTCGCCGATATTCGGGAAAAGGTGAAAGACAGCGGCATCACGCGCACCGCGCTTATTCTGGTCGGCAAAGTTTTCGGCAACGAAGACTTCACGGACAGCCACCTCTACGATGCGGGTTTCCATCACGTTCTCAGGCCGAAAGCCGACTGAGCCAATTCAACGCCCCTTCAATGGTGGACACCGAATCGCCGGGCGGCGGTGCGGGACGCTTGATCATCAGGACTGGGATTTTTTCGAGCCGGGCGGCCTCGACTTTGGCATAGGTCGCCATTCCACCGCTTTCCTTGGTGATCAGCAAATCGATGCCATGGCGGCGAATAAGCGCCCTCTCGGCCTCGATAGAAAAGGGCGGCTCGCCAACTACCGTTTGATAAGCCTTCAAGGGAAGAGGGACTTCTGGTTCCTCCAGCACACGAACCAGGAAATCGACATCATGAAGACCTGAAAAGGCGTTCAAATGCTGTCGTCCTATGGTCAGCAAAGGACGTTGTCCCAAGGCGGCAACCCGCTCGGCGGCGGCCTCTAAACTTTCCACGGCAATCCAGTCGTCACCCGGTTGTTTTTCCCAGGTAGGGCGTAAAAAGAAAAGTCGCGGAACAGCGGCTTCATCACAAGCCATAGCGGCATTCTCTGAGATGCGGGCGGCAAACGGATGGGTGGCGTCAACCATAGCATCGATACGGTTTTCAATCAGGTAGGCCTTGAGCCCATCTGCTCCGTCGAAACCGCCAATACGAACCTCTCCCGGCAGATCAGGCGGCGTTTTGGTCCGCCCGGCCCAAGAGGTGATGGAAGCAATGTTTTCAGGCAAGCAACGCACCAGTTCGGCCCCCTCACCGGTACCTCCGAGGATTAGCACTTTAGGCACGCCCGGCCACCTCACCCTTGCGGTCAACCGCGACGACCTCTATTTCCGTTTGACCATCAAGCATGGAAAGCGCCGATTTCTTGGCTTTTTGGGCGATGAAACCGCCAAGCGGCACCCCGGCTTCCTGCGCCATGGTCAGCACCTGGGCCGCCGTATTGGCTTCGCGCGCCTTTTCCGCCAAAGCCGGGGCGTTCAGTTCATCCAGGCAAATCCCGAGAAACAGAAAATCGACCGACGAGCGCTTCGAGTGAAGATCAGCCGCCCCTTGCGCCAGCTTGACCAATTTGGCGAAACCACCCCCGAGAGTGAGCCTGGGCACGGGGTTTTTCCTGAGATATTTCAAAAGACCACCGACAAAATCGCCCATGTCGATATAGGCATAATCGGGCAGATCCAG
>CBDUMN010000153.1:0-5140 GCA_965368335.1 uncultured Rhodospirillales bacterium | reverse complement strand
CGGGGCCAGCTTAACGCCAGGCTCAGCGACCCGGCCCGAAACCGAATAAAGCCGCAGACCTTTGGCCCCATTGCGCCCTTGATCGGCAAACCATTCAGCTCCTTTTTCAAGAATTTCCGGTATCCAGAAAAGCGTTTCCACATTGTTGATCAAGGTCGGTTGGCCGAACAGCCCGGCCTGGGCCGGATAAGGCGGCTTATGGCGGGGTAAGCCCCGCTTGCCCTCGAGACTTTCGAGAAGAGCGCTTTCCTCCCCGCAGATATAAGCTCCGGCGCCGCGCCTAAGATGAATTTCCATGCCACCGGTCAGGTCCTCGGCCTTTAGGGCGGCAATGGCGCTTTTGAGAATTTCTCGCACTAAGGGATATTCGTCGCGCAGATAAATATAGATGGCGCTTGCTTCGATAGCCCAACCAGCAATTAACGCACCGGTCAACACGCGGGCCGGATGGTTTTCCATGCACCAGCGATCTTTGAACGTCCCAGGCTCTCCCTCATCGGCATTGACCGCGAGATAGCGCGGTCGGGGCGCATCTTTAAAGAAGCCCCACTTGCGGGCCGTGGGGAAACCCGCTCCACCAAGCCCTCTCAGGCCTGATTTCTCAATGGTTTGAGCAACGGCTTCGCGATCACTCTCCCCTGCGAGTAACGCCTTCCACTGGCTGAAGTCGAAAACGGTTTTGGGCAAGCCCTCTAACTGTCCGCCCTTCGCGGCTTCATGGTTGACCGCCATCACCGTCGCCTTGGGCACCTGGACTTTCCCAACCGCCACAGCCGGAGCTTTGTCGCAAGCTCCCATGCAAGGGCCGGGGACGACTCGCACGGCTGGCTCCAGGTCGGCAACGATATCGCGGTAAAGAACTTCCGCACCGTTCATATGACAGGTTAGGCTTTCGCAAACACGCACGGTGAGAGGGGGCGGTGGCGCTTCGCCTTCTTTAACGATGGTGAAATGGTGATAAAAGGTCGCCACCTCGTAAACCTCGGCCTGGCTCATTTTCATCAACCGGGCCAGCACAGCCAAATGGGCCGTCGAGAGATAGCCAAACCTGTCCTGGAGGGCATGAAGATTTTCGATTAACCGGTCACGCATCAGATCGGCGGGCTTGAACAATGGCGCGAGAGCATCAAGCGCCGCAGCATCAACTTGCCGCCCCTTTTGATAGGCCGGATTGCGTCGGCGGGTCTTTTCCAAATGCCCCATATCATTCCCTGTATGCTTGTCTGAACAAGAATATGAGGAATGGAACCGTTCTACGCAATCACATAAATCGGTATTTTTGTGCCTATTTTTTATAAGGCTTTTGGGTTTTAGGGAGACTCCACCGGGATCTTTGCCCGCGAAACCCCAACCTTACGGCTGGGATGATCCCGGCGGAGTCCGGCAGGAAAAAGGGGATACCTGCCTGTACCCTTCTATGGCAAAGATCGGGCCAAACGGGTCAAGCCATTGGAAACATGGGAAACCATAGACAAACGAAGGGCGGGACCTTGCGGCCCCGCCCCGTAAAATGCTGAAAAATGAGTCAGCCCAATGACCAGAACTTAGGCAGATGCCGCCATTGCAATCGGAGCATTAATCTCTTCCAGTCGCGCCATGGCCGCCTGGGCTTCGCGCTCCAGCTTGGCGATAATGTCGGCCAAAGGCTCAATGGCGTCGGCAAAAGCGACCGACTGCCCAACGGCCAACAAGCCTTTCGACCAGTCGCCGGTTTCGTAAGCTATTTTGCCCACCTTGCCCGAGATATGGGGCATCAGTTTTTCCAGATCGCCCGGTGTATCGAGTTCGATTCCCTGGACCGCTTCGGTCGTTTCGTTTCGCAGAGCCCGAGCGGTGTTGCGTAAAGACTGGAGCACCAGGGTGGTTTCCGTTTCCCCGGCTTCGAGAAGCCTTTGTTTATAACCTTCGTGAGCCCAGATCTCCTTAGCGACCAGGAACCGGGTGCCGATGATCACGCCGTCGGCCCCAAGCGCTAAGGCAGCCACCAACTGTTCGCCACTGCCGATACCGCCGCCGATGATCAGGGGAATATCGAGCGACCGGCCCGCCACGGCGGCCTGAACCATGGTGCCGACCATTTCCATGCCCGGATGACCGCCGCACTCCGCCCCGACCACGGTCACGGCATCGACGCCGATGGACTGAGCTTTAAGGGCATACTTCACGGCGGGCACCTTATGGATCACCTTAACCCCCGCTTCCTTAAGCTGGGGTAGATAGGCTTGAGGGTTGCGCCCCGAGGTTTCGACACAGGCGACCTGCTCCTCAACAATCAAATCGAAAACTTCCTGGGTCTTTTCACCCTCGACCAGTTTGGGAAGCATGGAAACGTTGACCCCGAACGGCTTGCCGCCCGTGAGATCACGACATTTGCGGATTTCGTCGCGCAGATCATTGATATCCGGGAAGCTTGCCGCAGTGATAAAGCCCATGCTTCCGGCATTGACCGCAGCGGCCACATAGTTAGCGTCCGACAGCCATTGCAGCCCGCCCGCGATAATCGGCACGCGAATACCCAAAAGGTCGGTGATCCTGGTTTTCATGTTCTCCATACTCCCAAAACTTTTTTACTTGCTTCATGCAAGCTATTTAGATTACTTTTTTAATGCAAGTAAAAAATCATTAGGGAACTTTTTGGTAAAATCGCACCATGCGTAGAAAAGCCGTCAACCACGACGAATGCCCCATGTCCCAGGCTGCCGAAGATATCGGCGACGCCTGGACGATCCTTATTCTACGCAATCTGTTCAACGGCATGGACCGGTTCGACGATTTGCAAAAGCATCTGGAAATCCCGACCAACACCCTGACAGACCGGCTCAAGAGGCTTTGCGACAGAGGTATTCTGACCCGCAAGAAAGACCCCGAGGATGCGCGACGGGTGACTTATCGCCTCACCCCCAAGGGCGGCGACCTCTATCCCATCCTGATCGCCCTGGTGCAGTGGGGCGAACGCTGGCTGCCGAGCCCCAAGGGCGACCGTCTGCAACTAATATCGAAAACCGACGGACAGCCCATCGCCAAGGTCCGCGTCACCGACCAAAGCGGCCGCCCCTTACAGCCCCGCGACGTCACCCCCACTCCCGGCCCTGCCGCCAGCGACCGGGCCCGCAAACTCTATGGCAAATCCTGGTAGTTCGTCCTTATAGCGACCTGAACATCACCAAAGCGTCCACATAGCCTTGGCTTGGGTGATGGAAGGCTCCTGGCAATTGGCCTACGGTTTCAAAGCCGAAGGATTCCCAGAGCGCGATAGCGCGGGTATTGGTGCTAATGACGAAGTTGAACTGCATGCCCTTGAATCCACGCAGCTTGGCGTGATCGAGAGAATGGCGGCACATGGTCCGCGCCACACCCCGGCCCGTGGCGTGAGTGCTGGTCATATAGCCACAATTACAGATGTGGCTGCCGCCGCCCACCTGATTGGCGCGAATGTAATAGGTACCGACGATTTCACCGTTCTCTTCAGCGACAAAGGTCTCTTTCTCCGCCCCGAGCCAATAGGCCAACGCCTCCGCCTCACTCATGTCCGGGTCCAGCGCATAGGTTTCCCCAGCCCGAATGATCGGCCCGATGATGGACCAAATTGCGGGAGCATCCTGTTGAGTAGCTGAGCGTATCTTCATGGGCACAATGTTCCATAGAACCGGAGCACGAAGCAACGCTTGGCGTGCCATCAAAACCACCCGACGCTCTACCTCTCACGGATTTCTCTCATTGTTGTGAAGGGATGTGATTCGCTCAATTCAACGGTTTGATTAGATTTGCAGGAACCGGAACGACAGCCCGGCCGACGTAAATTCTTAACAACTTTTGGGAGACCCCTCACATGACCATTCAAAAGAAAACCGTTGGAACGACCCTCGCCACCGCAGCCGCCGCCATGTTCATTGCTGGTGCGGCGTTGACCGGCGCCCCAACCGCGGCTCAGGCCGATGGCGTCAAATGCATGGGGATCAACTCATGTAAAGGTCACGGCTCCTGCAAGACCGCCAAAAACGACTGCAAGGGCATGAACGCCTGTAAGGGCCAAGGCTGGGTTTCGACCATGAGCGCCGACGAATGCACTTCCAAGGGCGGCACGGTTAAGAGCTAGGCTCATTCGGTTGGAGTGGTTATCGAGGGGCGATCTCTCGCCCCTCCCCACCCCACCTAAAAACGAAAAACGCTCTACGAGGGAAACCATTATTTCAAAGAACGCTGGCCCCAGGGGAACGACCTAGATGACACATTCAAAAGACGCCTTTGACGGATTTGGCCTCGGCCTTCGGGCCCAGCACTTTCCCACCCTGCTCAGCAAACATCCGGATGTCGATTGGTTCGAGATCATTTCGGAGAACTTCATCAATGTCGGCGGAATGCCGCTTCGCAACCTGATGGCGGTGCGCGAGAACTATCCCATGGCAATGCACGGCGTCTCCATGTCCATTGGCGCACCGGAACCCATCGACCGGGACTATCTCGCCGGCTTGAAAAACCTTATCGAGCGTCTTGAGCCCGATGTCGTATCCGATCATCTCTGTTGGACCGGGGTTCACGGCGTCAACCTACACGACCTTCTCCCCCTGCCGCTCACAGAAGAAACACTTGCCCATGTGAGCCAGCGCATTCTCGAGGTTCAGGATTATCTGAAGCGCCCCATGGCGATTGAGAACGCCTCGACCTATGTCGCCTTTCTCGCCGACGCCATCCCCGAGTGGGAGTTCCTCACCGAACTCACCCGACGCACGGGCTGCGATCTTTTGCTCGACGTCAACAACGTCTATGTCTCAAGCTTCAATCACGGGTTCGATACGGCCGACTATATCGCCGGAATTCCGGCCGACAAGGTGGTGCAAATTCATTTGGCTGGCCACGAAAACAACGGCGATCATATCATCGACACCCACGATGCGCCGGTGGTCGATCCTGTTTGGGCGCTTTACGGAAAAACCATCGAACGATTGGGGCCGGTCCCAACCATGATTGAAAGGGATGACAACATTCCACCCCTTGCCGACTTGGTTGAAGAACTGCAGATCGCTCGGGCAATCAGCGACAGCATCACCAAGGACGCAGCAGCATGACCGCAACGCTTTCTCAAACCCAATCGCTGTTTCAGAATCGTCTGTTGAACGGGGCACCCGAAATCAAGGAGCAT
>CBDUMN010000152.1:0-5177 GCA_965368335.1 uncultured Rhodospirillales bacterium | reverse complement strand
ACCGGGACGGAGGTGTAGGCTGTCGTAAGGAAGGCGGAGTTTCGCCGTTCCATAACCAATGGCAACGCACTCGGTGCCTGCGTCCTTCGCCGCCGGAAGCCCGATATGCATAATATTATTGAACTCTTCGACCGAAACCTTGGGGTCCATGACCAGCCTTCCTATTTTAGCTTTTCCTTAAATAGGCCATTGATTGCGCCTTTTCCATAAGGTAATTTACGTTTACGTAAACGTCAATAATGAGCATTTGAAAAAAGCGGCGGACCCTTCATATATTGGAAGCACACCGCTGTCTGACTATGGGAGCAAGATCAGACATGACCGAACAGACCGAACCCATTTTGTTACGCGAAGACTGCGATGGCATAGCGACACTGACGCTTAACCGTCCGGGCAAATTCAACGCACTTTCTCACGAACTGCTTGATACCCTACAGGCCGAGCTCGAGAGGCTTGAAAACGACACCTCTGTCCGGGTCGTGATTTTGGCCGCCAACGGTAAAGCTTTCTGCGCCGGACATGACTTAAAAGAAATGCGTTCAACTCCGGGGAAGGCCGATCAAAAAGCGCTGTTCAAAAAATGCTCCAAGATGATGCTATCCATCTCCCACATCCCCCAGCCTGTCATTGCCAAAATCCATGGCATCGCCACGGCGGCCGGTTGCCAAATGGTTGGTGCTTGCGACTTGGCGATCGCTTCGGAAAACGCCACCTTCGCCACCTCGGGCATCAATGTGGGACTGTTCTGCTCGACTCCGATGATCTCCGTTTCGCGTAATTTGAGCCGCAAAAAAGCCTTCGAGATGCTGGTAACAGGCGAATTCATCGACGCCAAAGCCGCCGCCGAGCAAGGCTTGATCAATAAAGCCGTTCCAGCCGGAGAGTTGGATGCGGCAGTCGACGCCATGGCCGCCAACATCGCGTCCAAACCGGCTGTTTCCGTAGCGTTTGGTAAAAAGCTTTTCTATAAGCAGTTGGAAGAAGGCATGACCGAGGCCTACGACATGGCGGCCGAAACCATGGCCTGCAACATGATTACCGAAGACGCCCAGGCAGGCGTCGACGCCTTTATCGCCAAACAGCCCATGCCCGAGTGGAAAGGCAAATAGCGCACGGAAAGACGACAAAAAGCGGGCGGCCGGTAACGCTGGCCGCCCTTTCTATTTTCCCTATTCCTCAGAATTCCCGCCAGTCATCACCGCTATCAAAATTTTCAGTGACGTCGGGCTCCTTGGCTGGCGCCTTCGGCGTTGGACGTTTCGGTTGAGACGGAGGCGTTGATGCCGTAACCGGCTTAGACGTCGGAGAGGCTTTCGATTTCTCCGGCTTTGGTTTGGCCGCCCTATTGCCTCGCTGGAAGAAATCAAGAGTGCCAACCAAATCATCGGCGTTGGTATCCATTGACGTCGCCGCCGCATTGGTTTCTTCAACCAAGGCGGCATTTTGTTGAGTCATTTCATCCATCGCGGAAACCGCTTGATTGACTTCATCCAACCCGGCAGCCTGTTCCGTACTGGCCGAGGTGATTTCCGTGACGATCTCGGCCACCTTGACGATAGAGTTGACAATCTCCTCAAGGGATCCCCCGGCATCTTTAACCAGCTTAACGCCATCCTGCACTTGACGACTGCTGTTAGAGATCAGGGAGCTGATTTCCTTCGACGCTTCACTCGAGCGCTGGGCCAGCGATCTCACTTCTTGGGCTACCACAGCAAAGCCCTTACCTGCCTCGCCTGCGCGCGCCGCTTCAACCGCGGCATTCAACGCCAAAAGGTTAGTCTGGAAAGCAATTTCGTCAATCATCCCAACAATATCGGTGATCTGATTGGAGGATGCCTCAATCCCTTCCATGGCGCTCACTGCATTCTGCACAACCTCTCCGCCTTTGTGAGCGGTTTCGCGGGCGGACCCAGCGAGTTGATTGGCCTCTTTTGCATTGTCGGCGTTTTGCCGGACCGTCGCGGTGAGCTCTTCCATAGACGCGGCAACTTCTTCAAGGCTGGAGGCCTGACTTTCAGTTCGCGCCGCCAAGTCCGAACTGCCAGAGGCAATTTCAGAAGCCGAGTTCTTGACTGCATCGGCCGCTTCGACAATCGAGCCAACGATATCGGAAAGTTTTTCGGCCATGCCATTAGAGTCTTGCTTCAACCGAGCGAAACTGCCGCTATAAGCGCCAGTCATCCGCTTGGTCAAATCGCCCTGAGAAAGTCCGGCAATCACGGCGACCGTTTCATCGACGCCTGCGCTCACCGAACCGAGAACTTCATTCATCCCTTCGCTCAGCTTCAGCATGAAGCCGCTCTTTCCTTCGGTTTTCACCCGTTTGGTGAAATCGCCATTAACGGCGCTATCGACCAGGGCGGCGACTTCATCTTCAATCGCCAATTGCTCGGTCAGATCCTCCAGCTCCAAAGCCACGCCGATGCGGTCACCTAAGGGGGTAATCACCGGATTGGCCTCAAACGCAAGGGTCCGGCCGCCTATCTCCTCTTTTTCCCGTCTTGCCGCGTCCAATGCCCCAAGCCTGCCAAACGTTCCATGAAGGCTTGCAATGTCCGCGCCTACAAGGTTGGCCACGCTAAACGACGGATTAACACTGCGAATGGCAGCTTCATTGTGGGCCAAGAGGTTTTCGCAAGCACTGTTGATATAGCGGACCTTATTGTCGGTACCGATGATGGCGACACAGGCCGATGCATTATCGAGCGCCGCCTTGGCTCCCATGGCCTCCGAAGCCGTCCTCTTCAGGACGTTCATCGCCCGCGCCATCTCTCCAATTTCGTCCTTATTTTCCGTTGCGGGAACATCGATATCCTTATGGCCTTCAGCCAGCCGATTCATAACCTTGGTAATCAGGCCGACGGGAACCGTCAGACTGCGCATGATTAAGATTCCCAGCACCAAAAAGGCGACGACGATAATCACCCCCGCCAAGATCAGCGAGGTCGTCACGCTTGTCTTTACCTTCTTGGCCGTCACTTCCGCTTGGGCGCCAATCTCTTCCGCATAGGATCGGACTTTTTCCATCTCCGGCCCCATCTTGGTGTAGATCGTCGACAGCATCTTAACTTGAGCGTTTTGCCGAATAAGCACTTTCCCATAAGCATCGATGGCGTCCATATAGGCCGCCATCAATTTTTGGATATTTTCTTTCCCGGCAATCGACGCCGCTTCCAATGTTTTATCGAACTGTTTCCGGGTTTGTTTGACGCTACGCAAAAACTTGGCATTGCCCGTCATAACGAAATCTTTCTCATGCTTGCGCATGGTCAACATAAGAACTTTGAGCCGCTCTTCGGATGACCAGCCCAATTGCATCTCGACGGTGGTAACTGCATTCCCCAGCTTTCCTTGAAGCCCTTTGAGGGACGTCAATCCAAGCTCTTCCTCTGTTTTAGCAACCTTCTGGAATTGAGCATTATGCTGATCCAGTATCCCGCCAATGGCATCGAGACTTGGTCCTATGTCACTATCGGCCGCCAAGGCTTTTAATGAATCGAGGACGCTTTTCGTTTTATTGAAATCCGCGACGTATCGGTCTTTGAATTTCTTGTCCTTGCGGAGCAGGAAATCTTTTTCATGCCGCCTGAGTTGCAAGCCCCCCGTATCGAGTTGCGCAACGCTATTTTTGATGGAATCGGCGCGCACCAATGTCTCCATCGCACCATCCAGATTATTTAATCCGAATAGCGAAATACCGGTGGAAATCGCAATAGCGAGTACGCCCAGCCCAATTAACAGTGAGATTTTAATGGGAACCTTCAGATTTCCCATAAAGACACGGTCAACGACTTTACCGTCCGCGCCACCCTGATTTTCTCGGTCTGCCTGCTTCTTTTCGTTTATCGACGTAGTGTTGTCAGACATCTTAGAGCCCCTGAATTCTCAAGTGTCCAAAAAATATTATGACGAGAAACGTTTCGGGCCCCTGATTTCGGCATTTAGCCGTTCTTATTGCTCCCCAAAAGCGTTTTCCCTGTCATGCAACCATAACCCGCTTGTAGCCAAACTGAAAAGAACGAAAGTAATTCAACTCATTAACGAGCCCCTTTTAGGCAAATTTTCAGGCGTTTTCCTTTAGAGATAATCGGTCGACCAAAGAAAACCCCGCCAAAATATGGCGGGGTTTAAAGTAGGGTCAGGACCCTAAATAACGGAGCAACGAGTTTTTGCTTTAGAACTCCTGCCAATCATCATCGTCATCGAACCCACCTTCCTCATTAACCGGCGCAGGTGCTCTGGGTGCAGTCTTTTTCTCAGCCGTCGAGGCCGTTTTTTCCGATACGACAGATAGAGCTGTCTTTTTTCTCGTCGGTTTTTTTGTTGACCCGGAGCCTTTAAAGGCGTCATCCCCTCTGCGGAAAAAGGCAAGGGTACTGACCAAATCGTCAGCGTTAACGTCCATTGAGGTGGCGGCAGCATTGGTTTCCTCGACCAAAGCGGCATTTTGCTGGGTCATTTCGTCCATGGCGGCCATGGCTGTATTCACTTCGTCCAGACCCGACGCCTGCTGGGTACTGGCCGAAGCGATCTCCGTAATGATTTCGGCCACCTTGACGATAGACTGAACAATTTCCTCTAGAGAGGATCCTGCATTATCAACCAGTTTGACCCCCTCCTGCACCTGGGTGCCGGAATTGCTAATCAAGGCGCTGATTTCCTTTGAAGCCTCCGCCGAGCGTTGGGCCAACGACCGCACTTCCTGAGCAACCACGGCAAACCCTTTACCCGCCTCTCCGGCACGGGCGGCCTCAACGGCGGCATTCAGCGCCAAAAGGTTCGTTTGGAAAGCAATTTCATCAATCATGCTAACGATATCATTGATCTGCTCGGACGAACTGCGAATGCCTTCCATAGCGGCGACGGCATTGCGCACCACATCCCCGCCCTTTTTGGCGGTCGTACTGGCGCTATCGGCCAGTTGGTTGGCCTGCTGGGCGCTATCGGCATTCTGCCGCACGGTAGCCGTCAATTCTTCCATAGAAGCCGCAACCTCTTCCAAGCTCGAAGCCTGGTTTTCGGTGCGCCCGGCGAGGTCCGAACTCCCCGACGCGATTTCCGAGGCAGCGCCCTTCACCGAGTCTGCCGCCTCAACGATGAAGCCGACAATTTCAGAAAGCTTCTCGGCCATCCCGTTCGAATCAGCCTTCAAACGAGCGAAACTTCCGGCATAGTCG
>CBDUMN010000151.1:0-5303 GCA_965368335.1 uncultured Rhodospirillales bacterium | reverse complement strand
CCACCCGAGCTACATCGAACCCTACCAGGGCGCTGCGACGGGTGTCGGCGGTATCCTGCGCGACGTCTTCACTATGGGCGCACGGCCCATCGCCAACATGAACGCCCTGCGTTTTGGCGAACCGAACCATCCGAAAACCCGCCATCTAGTGCATGGCGTGGTGGCTGGGATTGGCGGATACGGCAACTGCATCGGCGTCCCGACCGTGGGCGGCGAGTGTGAGTTCCACCCGAGCTACAACGGCAATATCCTGGTCAACGCCATGACCGTGGGTCTGGCCAAAGCCGATAACATTTTCTACTCGGCGGCTGCCGGTGTGGGCAACCCGGTGATCTATGCCGGTTCGAAAACCGGCCGCGACGGCATCCACGGGGCAACCATGGCCTCGGCCGAATTCACTGAGGATTCGGAAGAGAAACGCCCGACCGTTCAGGTGGGCGACCCCTTCACCGAAAAACTGCTGGTCGAAGCCTGCCTGGAATTGATGGCGACCGACGCCATTGTCGCCATTCAGGACATGGGGGCCGCCGGTCTCACCTCGTCTTCCTTCGAGATGGCCTCGAAAGGCGGTATGGGCGTCGAGATGAATCTGGACGCGGTGCCCCAGCGCGAAGAGAACATGACGCCTTATGAAATGCTGCTCTCCGAATCGCAAGAGCGCATGCTGATGGTGCTGAAGCCCGGCAAAGAAGATTTGGCCGAGGCCATCTTCCGCAAGTGGGAACTGGACTTCGCCGTGGTCGGTAAGCTGACCGATACGGGCCATATGGTCATTCGTCACAAAGGCGAAGTGGTCGCCGACCTGCCCATCGATCCGCTGGCGCTCGCCAGTCCCGAATACGACCGCCCCTGGGTCAAAACGCCGGAGCGCCCCGTAGTCGGCGCAGCCGACATTGACGGCGACAAGGACGTTATCGATAGCCTCAAAACTCTGATCGGCAGCCCTCAACTGGCCTCCAAACGGTGGATTTGGGAACAGTACGACCACATGGTCATGGGCGATACCATGAGCGTCGGTCGTCCCGGCGGCGACGCAGCCATCGTCCGCGTTCACGGCACTGAAAAGGCCGTTTCCATTACGTCGGACTGCACCCCACGTTATTGTTACGCCGATCCCGTTCAAGGCGGACGTCAAGTGGTGGCCGAAGCTTGGCGGAACCTCACCGCCGTCGGCTCGCAGCCTCTGGCGATCACCGACAACATGAACTTTGGCAACCCGGAACGTCCGGAGATTATGGGCCAGTTCGTCGGCTGCATCGAAGGAATGCGCGAAGCCTGCAACACCTTGGAGTTCCCCGTGGTATCCGGCAACGTGTCGCTCTACAACGAAACCAACGGCCAGGGCATCCTGCCCACTCCGACCATCGGCGGCGTTGGGCTATTTAAAGATGCCTCGAAGGCAATCAATCTGGCGCTCAAAGAAGATGGCCAAGATTTGGTTTTGATCGGCGCAACCGAAGGCTGGCTCGGCTCCTCCCTTTATCTCCGTGATATTGAGGGCCGTGAAGAAGGCGCGCCGCCGCCTGTCGATCTGGCGACCGAACGTAAAAACGGCGATCTGGTCCGTTCCTGGATTCTCGATGGCCAAGTCAGCGCCAGCCACGATATCTCCGGTGGCGGCATTTTGGTGGCCGCCACCCAAATGGCCATGGCCGGCGATCGGGGGGTCACCCTTTCAGTCCCAGAAGGAGCTAACGCCATTGCCTGGCTATTTGGCGAAGACCAAGCCCGTTATCTGGTTAGCGCCAAGAACGGCGAAGCCCTGGTTGCTGCGGCAGAGAAAGCGGGTGTCCCGGCAGCCGTTATCGGCAAGACCGGCGGCGATGCCGTGACCATTTCAGGCTTGGGAGAAGTCCCGATCTCCGATCTGAAAAAGCGGCATGAAGGCTGGATGCCGACCTTTATGGCGGGCCCCGACACCAACGAATAAACGACAAACTACCTGTTGAGTGAAAAGGACGCTTCGGCGTCCTTTTTGCGTTTCCGATCAATCGAATGATCGGAGCACAACAATCTCCTTGAGCCCTCCCCCCTTTCTCCCCAACTATGGAAACCTAAGTCGCGTAAAAACGTGGTGAAAATACGAGATTTTATGATGGCCAAAGAAACCTCTTCATCGTCAATCGGTCTGCATGGGACCCATGCGCAGATGTCGCCTGAAGAGTTCGCCCTTTGGGGGTCGAACGATGTGGCCTTTATCAAGCCTTCCGTTTTTGAAGGTGAGCCTGTCTGTATCCTTACCGACGCCACGGGCTCTCCCTTGGGCATTGGCTCCACCCCGGAAACCGCATCTGCCGAAGCCGAGGCCTTGGGATTCATTCCCTTAAAACTTCACTGAACCTATTTCGCGTTCCCCACATTGACAGAAACCGGCGCGCCGCCTATATCCCTAGCAGTTGACAATCAAACTATTTAGGGAAGCTGCCTTATGCCTATGGACGCACGCGAGATCGAACAGATGATCAAGGAAACGATCACCGACGCGGAAGTCACTATCGAAGATCTGCGCGGCGACGGCGACCATTATGCAGCTCACGTTGTTTCGGCTTCCTTCGCCGGGAAAAGCAGGGTTCAACAGCATCAGATGGTCTATGCCGCACTAAAAGGCCGCATGGGCAATGAGCTCCACGCTCTGGCGCTGCAAACCGGCGTTCCCGAAGGAGCTTGATCGCTCTCGCCCCCACATTTTCCGCACTTAAACAGGAACCAAGATATGAACGACAACCCCGTTTTCTCCCGCATCCAACAGGAAATCGACGAAAGCCCCGTCGTTCTGTTTATGAAGGGCTCTCCGATGTTTCCGCAGTGCGGTTTCTCCGCTGCCGTGGTTCAGGTTCTGAGCCAAATCGGCGTTAAATTCAAAGGCGTTGACGTTTTGGTCGACCCGGAAGTCCGGGAAGGCATCAAACAGTTTTCGAGCTGGCCGACCATCCCGCAACTTTACGTTAAGGGTGAGTTCATCGGTGGCTGCGACATCGTGCGCGAAATGGCGGAAAATGGCGAACTCCAGGCCACTCTCAAAGACAAAGGCGTGGAACTGGCAAACGCCTAACGCCTAACGCCTAAAAAACAAATCAAAAGCCCGGTGTTTTATTCATCGGGCTTTTGTTTTAGCGGCAAGAAACCGCCTCTAAAGAAAGAATATGCTATTTTGGTTAAACGAATAAGCATCAACAAGAAGACTCAACCAAAGGCAACGAGGATATGGACGTTAAAACAGGCATCATTACCCTGCTGTTGACGACGGGGTCGATGGCGATCGCCTTCACAATCCTACACCTCGCAACCCGTCCTTTACCGGGACCGAAGCAGTGGGCCGTCGGCGCGGTTGGCGGGGTTATCGGCCTTAGCCTGATCTTGGCCCGAGGACATTTGTCGGATTTCGCCTCAATTATATTGGCAAATGCATTCACTACCTTTTTCTATATCGCTCTACTGGACGGCATCCGTGCTTTCCTCGGCAAGCCCCCGATTCGGCGCTTATTGATCGCCATACTAGGGGCGACAATCTGTTTTCTCACGGTGTTCACTTATGTCTGGCCAGATATCAATCTGCGACTGGTCGCCCTATCGATAATTCATGGCGGAATAACCGCAGTAATCGTCTGGACTTTTTATACGACCCCCATCGAAGGGGGACGTTTTTCCCGTATTTTCACCATCATTGCTTTCGCAATTACCGGCATAGCCATCCTAAGCCCCATATATCTCGTTAGTTTCACCTCAAATTTAGACTATGCGCTCATGACGCATCCTCTTGTCGGGCTTCGTCTGACAATTGCTTCGGCGAGCTTGTTTGCCTGGGGAGTCGGCCTGGCCCTCCTGACAACTCAGCATTTCGTTGAACAAACAAAAGCAAAGCAGCAGGCTCTTGAAAACGAAATTCATGAAAGGGAAGCAATCGAACAAACTCTCCAAAAGAACCAACGCCGACAAAAAGATTTTGCCGATGTCGGCTCGGATTGGTTCTGGGAGATGGATTCCGATTTACGCTTTACCTACTTTTCCGAAACCGTTTTGCGATTTAACGGTGGCACAGACTATCGAGGGCACCTGGGAAAACGCCGAGACGAGATCATTGAAATACGGGACGAAGACCGGGAACTCTGGAATAAACACTTTCAGATATTGGAGAACCGCCGACCGTTCCGCGATTTCCAATATGTTTTTACCGACCCCAACGGAAAAGAGCATTGGTGGTCGATCAGTGGCAAGCCTAACTACGATGAAAAAGGCGCTTTTACCGGGTATCGGGGGGTGGGCCGCGACATCACCGAAAGAAAAGCCCGAGAAGATGAACGCCTCCAACTATTACGCGACCTGGAAGACAAGGAAGAGCAACTCCTTGGCATTTTAAACGGTGCGATGGACGGCATTGTCGTCATCGACGCCAATGGGCAGATCGCCACGGTCAACCAGGCCGCTCAGCTCATGTTCGGCTATGACGCGAATAAATTGACCGGACAGAACATCCTCTCGTTGGTTCCCAAGGACCATAGCGAAGCCGCCCTTGAAAAGCTGAGCTATCTCATGGACAAGGGTGCACTGGATACCTCGGGCGGCGAGCACTGGGAAGTGGAGTTCCGCCGTCAGGACGATATCACCTTCCCCGCCGAAGTCGCATTCAACGACTTCCAACACCATGGCGACACCATGTTCGTCATGGTCATCCGCGACATCGCCGAACAAAAGGAAACGGAGCGGAAAATCCGTTACATGGCGACACACGACGCCTTGACCGGCCTCCCCAACCTCACCCTCGGCCGAGATCGCATCACCTCCGTCCTAGCCCTTGCCAAACGATCACACTCAATGGCCGGCGTGCTGTTCATTGATCTCGATGGCTTTAAGGCGGTCAACGATACCATGGGTCACGACGCGGGCGACGCCGTCCTTAAAACAGTCGCCGAACGACTCACATACAGCGTGCGAGAAGTGGATACGGTTGCCCGGATCGGCGGCGACGAGTTTATCGTCGTCTTGGAAGAACTCCATGACAAACAGGATGCGGCGATGATCGCCGAAAAAATTATCACCGAAGTCGATAAGCCGATTAATATTCGGGGGGCCAAAGCTGAAATCGGCGCCAGCATCGGCATCGCCCTTTACCCGGAGAACGGCGAAAACGAGGAAGAACTTCTAAAAGCCGCCGACCGGGCGATGTATCAAGTAAAACACGCCGGCAAAAACAACTTCGCCTTTGACCAGCCTGAATAGTTCTCTTCCGCCAATAAAAAAGGCCACCCAATCCAGCCTGTGTAAAAAGAAGGAGTTCCGATTTTGGAGCTCCTTTTTCTTTGGGC
>CBDUMN010000150.1:0-5473 GCA_965368335.1 uncultured Rhodospirillales bacterium | reverse complement strand
CCATCCGCCGCCAAACGACGAAACAGCCAAAAGGACTGGCGACCAAAGCGACTCCCAATGCCGCGGCAAGGGCGCGGATCATAAAATCATCCATGATCGCAACTACCCTTTTCGCCCCCGATTACTTCGCCATGCAAATCGTGAGTATGGTCGTGGTGGTGATGATACAGCGCCAGGGTTTGAGCGACCTTGGGACCGAAAAGGGAAACATAGGCCGGGTCTGCACTAACCGTTTCGGGGTGCCCGGCACAGCAGACATGACCATTAAGGCAAAGCACCGTATCGGTCGCCGACATCACCAGATGGAGGTCGTGCGACACCATCAAAACGCCGCAGCCCCGGCTTTCCCGAATCCGGCCAATCAGTTCATAGAGCTCTGCCTGACCAGTCACGTCAACCCCCTGGGCCGGTTCATCCAGCACCAACAACTGAGGATCACGCAACAAAGCCCGGGCAAGCAAAACCCGCTGCATCTCACCGCCAGAAACGCTCTGCACCGGCTGATAGCGCAGATGGGTCACCTCGGTTTCTTTCAGCGCCTTATCGAGACGTCCCTGCCCCAACATTCTCCGTGAAAGTCCTAGGCGAAGAAAGTATTCGACCGTCAAGGGCATGGTCGAATCGACCAAAATCTTCTGGGGAACATAACCGATAACCAAGCCGCTTTTCCGCTCGATCGTCCCACTTTGCGGATCGGCTAAGCCCATAAGAACCTTAATCAAAGAGGTTTTTCCCGCCCCGTTGGGGCCGATCACCGTGACGATTTCGTTTTGTCGTACTGAAACCGCTACCTGATCGAGTACGGCCCGCTCCCCATAGGTCAGGGTTATGCCTCGCCCCTGGACAAGGACCTCACCAGTCTCGACGCTCATCACCCACCTTTTCGGCAATCGGCGCAGACGCCTTTCACCTCGACCATGCTCTGCTCGGCCTTAAACCCCAGGGCGGCCGAACTTTCGGTGACGGTTTCCTCAATTCGGCTGTCGGCCAGTTCAACGGCATTCCCGCATTCCCGACAAACGAGAAAATGACCCACATGAGGATTTTCCGGGTCGTCGCAACCCATATAGGCGTTGAGAAACTCGATACGATGGATCAACCCCTGCTCTTGCAGAAACTCAAGGGCCCGATAGACCGTAGGAGGGGCAGCTCCCTTACGTTCATCTTGCAAAAAACGCAGCAGATCATAAGCGCCGACCGGTTTATGCTCCTGCCAGATCAACTCAAGCACCCGCTTGCGAGTCGGCGTGAGCCGCGCCCCCCTTTGCGCACAAACCGTTTCGGCTGCTTCAAGGGCGTCTTCGACACAACGGGCATGATCGTGCTTGGAGAGATTGAGTTGTTCGCTTGTCATCTCGATGCTTCGGCTAGTTGGTTTTCGAGTTGCCACAGAATAGGCCAAATTGTTTCTTAAGGCTTGTTATGATCAAAAAAATGTTATGTTATAACATAACTCAGCATACCGCATTCCAAGTCCTTTTTGGAGTTTAAAAGTTGTTTTTCCGCATCGTTCACCCGCTCTTCTTTGCTTTATTTTTTGCAACCTTTGTTATCGGAACGGCCCAAGCCGCCCCCCCCAAGGTCGTCACAACCATTGCGCCGCTGCACTCCATCGCATCCAACGTAATGCAAAACGTCGGCTCTCCGAAACTGCTGATGAAAGCCGGAGCCTCGCCCCATAGCTATGCCATGAAGCCCTCTGAAGCCAAAGAATTGAGTGAAGCGGAACTCATTATCTGGGTAGGGCCAAGCCTCGAGAATTTCTTACCCAAAGCAATAGAAACACTGGGGAAAAGTGCAAAAACCATCGAACTCTTGAAAGAAGACGATCTCCTGCTTCTCGACCAACGCGAGGGGGACGAGCATGGCGGCGAGATCGACCCTCACCTCTGGTTGACCAGCCGGAACGGGAGCGAAATAGCCCGGATAATCGCCCAGGAATTGGCCAAAATGGATCCAGCAAACGGCGAAACATACTTGCAGAACGCCCGGGGATTCCGCGACAAAATGGATAAGGTCCGCCGCCGTCTGGAAGTCTACTTACGCTCCTATGCGACCGTTCCCTTTATGACCTTCCACGACGGCTTTCAGTATTTTGAAAGAGACTTCAGCTTGGCTAGCAGAGGCTATGTAACCGCCCACCCCGAACGTCCGATCGGCGCCAAACGGGCAACCCTTTTACGCGCCGCCATGGCCAGCCAGAATGTTCAGTGCCTCTTCCTGGAGCCTCAATTTCAACCCAAACTGGCCAAGGCCTTGACTGAAGGAACACAAGTCAGGATAGGCACCCTCGACCCTCTCGGCACGGATATTCCTTTGGGCGTGGATTTCTTCCCCACACTCATCGAAACCATCGGCCAGTCCTTCACCTCCTGTCTTTCAGGCAAGCCCTGAGCATTGACAGTCCTTGGAAAAACGCCGATTTAATGGGCCGAAACCTTCCTCTCGGAGCGAAACCTATGTCAACCAAGCAAGCAGAGACCGCAAAAACCGTCATAGATGCATTGAAATTCAATGCCGACGGCCTGGTTCCAGCCATTGCCCAGCAATTCGATACGGGCGAGGTCTTGATGATGGCCTGGATGAACGCTCAATCGGTGCAAGAAACCCTCGAGACAGGCCAGGTTTGCTATTGGTCGCGCTCACGCGGGAAACTCTGGCGCAAGGGGGAAAGCTCGGGACAGGTTCAGAAATTGAAAGAACTGCGCTGGGACTGCGACGCCGACACCCTGCTCTTACAGGTCGATCAGGTCGGCGTCGCCTGCCATACGGGACGCCACAACTGTTTCTTTAATGCGGTGCGCGACGGCGAAATCCGCGAAATCGCCAAGGTCGAAATCGATCCGGACAAGCTCTATGGCTAGAGACCTGGGTGCGGAGGCTGCGCAAGCCATTCCCGTTACTGTTCTGACCGGGTTTCTCGGCAGCGGCAAGACGACTCTTCTGAATGCCCTGCTCGACCAGCCGGCCATGGGCGAAGCCGCCGTTCTGATCAATGAATTCGGCGAGGTCGGGATCGATCATTTACTGGTCGAAAAGATCAGCGAAGACGTGGTGATGCTCAATTCGGGGTGTCTCTGCTGCACAATCCGCGGCGATCTGGTTGATTCACTGAAAGACCTGTTTCTTAAACGGGTGCGCAGCGACGTGCCGGAGTTTCAGCGGGTAGTGATCGAGACCACCGGGCTGGCCGACCCCGCCCCTATCGTTCATACGCTCACCACTGACCCTTTGTTGGGCAGCCGGTACCGGCTCGACGGCGTCGTAACCACCGTGGACAGCGTCAACGGCGACCAAACTCTGGACACCCAAATGGAATCGGTTAAACAGGCTGCCATTGCGGATCGTATCTTGCTCACGAAGACCGATATCGCCGACCCCCAGCGTCTTACCGCCTTGAAGAAGCGCCTCAGCGCCCTCAATCCCGGCGCACCGCAGTTGGAAGCGGCAAACGGCCAGGTCGATCCGGAAAAATTGCTCAACTGCGGCTTATTCCAGCCCAATCAAAAAATTCCCGATGTCGCCGCCTGGCTGCGCGATGAAGCTTATAAGGACGAGAACGAGCATCACCACGGTCATCATCACCACCACGACGCCAATCGTCATGACGAGAGGATTGAGGCTTTCTGTCTTACCTATGACACCCCTTTACGCTGGGAAAGGTTATCGGAAGCTCTGGAGCTATTAGTCGCCATGCGCGGCGAGCAGCTTTTAAGGCTCAAAGGCGTCGCCAATCTGGAAACCCAGGACGGCCCGGTCGCCCTTCATGCGGTACAGCACGTTTTTCATCCTCCGGTCCCTCTGCCTGAGTGGCCCGATGAAGACAGACGAACCAAGCTGGTTTTTATCACCCGCGATCTCAGCCGCCAGGGAATCGAAGACCTGCTCGGCGCTTTTCTTTAAATCTATTAGAGATGTCTTGACAGTTGATTTTATTTGCATTTCTATACCGTTATATTTCACCGAATATAACGAGAACCATGATGCGACACCATTTCAAAATCTTGTTTTTATGCCTTTTCCTCTGGGCTCTTCAGGCGACCGCTTCTCACGCCTCCGAACGGGTGATGATTTTTGCCGCCGCCAGCACGACTGATGCGGTTAACCAAGCAATTGCGGCATTTAAGGAACAGACGGGCATTATAGCCGTCGCCTCATTTGCCGGAAGCGGCGCACTGGCCAAACAGGTGGTCGCCGACGCTCCCGCCGACATTTTTCTTTCCGCCAATACCCGCTGGATGGATTTCGCCGAACAAAACGCCGCAATAGACACAAAAAGTCGCCGCAATCTGCTCGCCAACCGCCTTGTGCTGATTGCCCCCAAAGGCGGGAACTCCATAGCGCTAAACACCCTGGCGGCCGATTTGGGAGACAATCGCCTATCCCTAGGCGATCCCGACCACGTTCCAGCAGGCATTTACGCAAAGCAGGCTCTTGAGAACCTGGGTTTATGGGAGAGCGTCGAAAACAAACTAGCGCGCATGTCCAATGTGCGAAGCGCCCTGACCCTGGTTGATCGCAGCGAAGCGGCGGCTGGCATCGTTTACGCCACCGATGCCCCCATCGCCAAGCACACCGAAATCGTCGCCGTCTTTCCGCCGGAAAGTCACGCGCCTATTCTTTATCCCGTCGCCCTAACGCTTAAGGGCGCAAAAAAACCGGCGGCGCAAAAGTTTCTCCACTTCTTGACCGGAGAACAAGCCCGCGCAATCTTTGAGCGCTACGGTTTTTCCCCGGTCGAACAACATTAACGGAGCGGCAGGCCTTGGCCTTAACCGAACTGGAAATTGAGGCGCTTCTTTTAAGCCTACGGATTTCTCTTTGGAGCGTGTTCGCCTCCCTTCCCCTGGGCGTTCTTACCGCCTGGTTTCTCGCCCGGCGCAATTTCCCCGGCAAAAACCTACTGAATGGCCTGATCCACCTTCCCTTGGTGCTTCCCCCTGTCGTTGTCGGTTACGTGCTTCTGGTCATACTCGGCCGATCCGGTCCTTTGGGCGGCTGGCTTCATGACGTTTTCGGCATCACCATCGCGTTCACCTGGAAAGGCGCAGCCATCGCCGCCGCCGTCATGGCCTTTCCTTTAATGGTTCGGGCGATTCGCCTTTCCATCGAAGGGGTCGACCGCAACCTGGAAGCCGCCGCCCGCACCCTAGGCGCCAGCCCATTGCGTGTATTCGCCACCATCACCCTGCCGCTGATCGCGCCGGGCATCCTGACCGGCGTCATCCTCGCCTTTGCCCGAAGCCTGGGCGAATTTGGCGCAACAATCACCTTCGTCTCCAACATCCCCGGCGAAACCCGAACCCTACCGCTCGCCGTTTTCTCCATGGTCCAAAGCCCTGGCGGAGAAGAAGCGGCTTTTCGGCTTGTGGTAATCTCGGTCGTTCTCGCCATGGCCGCGCTTATGGGATCGGAACTATTCGCCCGCCACTTGGCGCGAAAGCTGGAGGAGTAGAAACATGCTCACAATCCA
>CBDUMN010000149.1:0-5499 GCA_965368335.1 uncultured Rhodospirillales bacterium | reverse complement strand
AGCGCCGATCCGGGCCAGGCAGATCCAGGCGCCTCGGAGATCGGCCTCGACGATCCGGGGACCGCCGATCCGGGCGGCGCGGGCGATGTTGCGGCTGTGGACCCAGGCCCGGCGGATCCGGGCGCCCTCGATTCCAGCCAGGGCGACCTGGGCGGCTGCCCGACCGGCGAAGCGCGGATCACCAAAGGCTACAACCTTCCGGCCAAACACGTCATCCATACGGTGGGTCCCGTTTGGCGCGGCGGCATGCGCAAGGAAGAAAAACTCCTCGCCTCGGCCTATGAAAGCTCGCTTGAATTGGCCGCCGAAGCCGGGGCCAAGACGGTGGCCTTCCCGGCGATCAGCACCGGCACCCGACACGGCCGCCCAGATCGCGGTCAAGGCCACGGCGAAGTTTCTCGAGAAAAATCCGGCGGTTGAGAAAGTCTATTTCTGCTGCTACAGCCCCCAATCGGCCGACTACCACCGCCACGCCCTCGAGGTCGTCGACCTGCCGAAACTCTCCGACGGTCCCGACCCGATGGATTTGCTGCGGTAGAAGGGGGAGCCGTTCTTCGGATATCATCAGGGCCAGCGGCAAAACGCCGCGCTAACAGGCCGAACACATGACCGTACCCAAACCGGCAAAAAACATCACAACTTTCTGCTTGCTAAAACGGAGCCGTCCACACATGACGAGTGAATAGAAGGACGCCAATGAATGATATAAAAAAACGGCGGCTCGGGTGGAGCCGCCGTTTCTCGTTCAATTGATTTTTTATCTACCCCGAAATGGCGTCGTAGGCGGCGAGGGCGGCCATGTTGACCATGTCGGTGACGGTTGAGCCGATGGGCACGATCTGGGCCGGTTTCGACAGACCGATGAGGATCGGGCCGATCACCGTGCCGCCGCCCAAAGCATTCATCAGGCTCGATGAAATATGGGCGCTGTGCAGGCCCGGCATGATCAGGATGTTGGCCGGGCCTGAGAGGCGGCAGAATGGATAGAGCTTCATCACGTCGCGGTTCAAGGCCGTTTCGGGCGACATTTCCCCGTCGTATTCGAAGTCCACCTCCCGCCTATCCAACTCGGCGACCGCCAGCTTAACCACATCGGAACGTTCCAGGTTCGGGTTGCCGAAGTTGGAGAAGGAAAGCAATGCCACCCGAGGTTCATGGCCGAGACGTTTGGCGACGGCCGCCGTCTGGATGGCCGTGTCGGCCAGTTCTTCCGGGCTCGGCAGTTCTTTGACCACGGTGTCGGAAATGAACAGGGTGCGGCCGCGGGCCAGCATCATGGTCAGGCCGAAGACGTTGCGGTCCGGTTTGGGGTCGATGACCCGGCTGATTTCGTCCAAGGCGACGTAATAGTTCCGCGTGATGCCGGTAACCATGGCGTCGGCGTCGCCCTGGGAAACCATGCTGGCGGCATAGACGTTGCGGTCCTGGTTGACCATCCGCTGGGCGTCGCGGTAAAGCGCGCCTTTGCGCTGCATGCGCTCATAAACCAACTCGGTGTAGCGTTCCCGCGCTTCTTCGTCGATCTTGGCGTTGGTGATTTCCAGGTCCTCGTTTTCCAGGCCGAGGCTTTTGAGCGTTTCCTTGATCCGGTGTTCGCGACCGATCAACACCGGATCGCCGAAGCCCGAGTTGCGGTAGGAAAGGGCGGCGCGGATGCTCTTTTCCTCTTCGCCTTCGGCAAAGACCATGCGTTGCGGGTTGGAACGCACCTTATCGAAAATCGCCGAGAGGCTCGCCATGGTCGGATCGAGCCGCGAACCCAACTGGTTGCGGTATTCATCCATATCGATGATTGGGCTGCGCGCGACGCCGGAATCCATGGCGGCCTGAGCCACATGGATCGGCACATGGGTGATCAGGCGCGGGTCAAAGGGGGCGGGGATGATGTATTCGGGGCCGTAGCGAAGGGTGCGGCCATAGGCGGCGGCCACTTCGTCGGGCACATCCTCGCGGGCCAGTTCGGCCAGGGCGCGAGCGGCGGCCACTTTCATTTCTTCGTTGATTGCCGTGGCCCGAACGTCGAGCGCGCCCCTGAAGATATAGGGGAAGCCCAACACGTTGTTGACCTGGTTCGGGTAGTCGGAGCGCCCGGTGGCGATGATCGCGTCGCGGCGCACCCGTTTGGCCACCTCGGGACGAATTTCCGGGTCCGGGTTGGCCATGGCGAAAATGATCGGCTTGTCGGCCATACTCTCGACCATATCGGGCGAAACCGCATCTTTGACCGACAGTCCGAAGAAGGCGTCGGCCCCGGCCATGGCGTCGGTCAGGGTGCGGGCGTCCGTATCGACCGCATGGGCCGATTTCCACTGGTTGAGGTCGGTGCGATCCTTATGGATGACACCCTTGGAATCGCACATGATGACGTTTTCTTTGCGCACACCCAAAGCTTGGGCCAATTCGGCGCAGGCGATGGCCGCCGCACCGGCGCCGTTGATCACCAGTTTGACGTCTTCCATCTTCCGCCCGGTCAGATCGCAGGCGTTGATCAGCCCGGCGGCTGAGATGATCGCCGTGCCGTGCTGGTCGTCGTGGAATACCGGAATGTCCATCAACTCGCGCAGCTTCTGCTCGATGATGAAGCATTCGGGGGCCTTGATGTCTTCGAGGTTGATGCCGCCGAACGACGGGCCCAGGTATTTGACCGCGTTGATGAACTCTTCGACCTCTTCGGTGTCGACTTCGAGATCGATGCCGTCGATGTCGGCGAAGCGCTTGAACAGCACGGCCTTGCCCTCCATCACCGGCTTGGAGGCCAGTGCGCCCAGGTTGCCCAGGCCGAGAACCGCCGTGCCGTTCGAGATCACGGCGACCACGTTGCCTTTGGCGGTGTAGTCGTAGGCGCTATCGGCATAGTCGGCGATCTTGAGGCAAGGTGCGGCGACGCCCGGCGAGTAGGCCAGAGACAGGTCGCGCTGGGTGTTCAAGGGTTTGGTCGGGGTGATTTCCAACTTGCCCGGTCGTCCTGACGAATGGAGGATCAGGGCTTCGTGGTCTGTTTCTTCTTTTGTGCGGTCGTCCATGGTCGTGCTTTCCTGCGGCTTTAGAGTCTAAAAAGCTTGAGGGAGACGGAGCGGCGAACCCTGGCGGCGGGCCCGGACCCGCCGTCCATACAAGCGGGTTGTTTAGGCGGGTTTGTGTACGTGTACGTTTTCCGCGCCGTTGGCGGCGAGAATGGCTTCGGCTTTCGTCTGGGCCGCATCGTCTTCAACGCGGACCCAAAGAATAATGCTGCCCGCTTCGACGGCGCGGGCGAAGTCTTCGGTGTCGGGCGTCGAGGTGACCTCTTCAATGACCTCTTTGGCCGCCACGGTGCCGACGGCGGCGCCGATCAGCGCGGCGATGGTGCCCGCCATGGGGCCCCCGGCCAGATAGATGGCGCCCGAGGCGACCAGTGGACCTTCGAATTTCAACTCGCCGACCAGAGCGGTCAAGGTGTCTTTCAACGGCTTGCCCGGCGACCCGACGGTGTCGATTGAATCGTGGGTGCTCAGAACCGATAGATCCGTCCGCTCAAATCCGGCTTCGCGCAAGGCTTTGACGGTGGATTCGAAACTCTCCCGGTCGGTGAGTAGGCCGACCAGTTCGGGGGCGCTTGAGGTGGGGGGTGCGATCACGGTGGCTAAATTCCAGTTTGGTAATATTATTGCGACTTCGACAAAGAAAAGCGCATTTTCTTTCATTGCGCAAGGCCCTATTTCATCTTTTTCCGAGCTTTTGCTTTTTGATGGGATATCCACAGGCCAGTGGTGCTTGGAGGGCGGGGAAACGGTTTCGCGGGCGGCCCATATGCCCTAAAGTCGTCAGCGCTCGATTCTAGACCCTCTTCAAGGAAACAAAAGCGCTGAGCCGTCCCGTGAAAGACTCCGATCCTACAGCCGACGCCAATAGTGAAGCCGCCAAAGGGGCCGTCACGCCCATGATGGCGCAGTTCCTGTCGATCAAGAAAGATCACCCGGACGAGTTGCTGTTTTATCGCATGGGCGATTTCTATGAGCTGTTTTTCGACGATGCGGTGCAGGCCGCCACGGCGCTCGATATCACGTTGACCAAGCGGGGCAAGCATCTGGGTGAGGATATTCCCATGTGCGGCGTCCCGGTGCATAGCCATGAAGGCTATCTCGCCCGGTTGATCCGCAAGGGCTTTCGCGTCGCCGTTTGCGAGCAGACGGAAGACCCGGCGGAGGCCAAGAAGCGGGGGGCCAAATCAGTCGTCCGGCGCGAAGTCACCCGGGTGGTGACGCCCGGTACGCTGACAGAAGAATCGCTGCTCGATGCGCGCCGCCACAACTACCTCGCCGCCATTGCCGATGTGCGGGGCGATATGGCGATTGCCTGGCTCGATATGTCGACCGGCGATTTCCGCACCCAGCCGGTGGCGTCGGCTTCCTTGGGCGCGACGTTGGCCCGTATCGATGCGGGCGAGGTGCTGGTTTCCGATAAGCTTTTGGAACGGTCCGGGCTGTTCGAGGTGTTTGGCGAGTGGCGCGACCGACTGACCCCCTTGCCATCGGCCCGCTTCGATAGCGCCAACGGCGAAAAACGGCTCTGTGCGGTTTTCGAGGTCAGGGCGCTCGACAGCTTTGGCGATTTCTCCCGCTCCGAGGTCGCGGCGGGCGGCGCGCTGGTCGATTATGTCGACCTCACCCAGAAAGGCAAATTGCCTCGTCTCGACCCGCCTCGACAGTTGAGCCAGGGCGGCGTCATGGAAATCGATGCGGCGACCCGGCGGAATCTGGAGCTTACTCTCACCCTCTCCGGCGAGCGCCAGGGCAGTCTGCTTTCGGCCATCGACCGGACGGTGACCGGGGCTGGGGCGCGGATGCTGGCGGCCCGCCTTTCGGCGCCCTTGGCCGATGTGGAGCGGATCGACTACCGGCTCGACAAAGTGGCGTTTTTCGTCAGTGAGTCCAGTTTGCGTGAACGGGCCCGCGAACTTTTGCGGCTGGTGCCCGATATCGAGCGGGCTCTCTCGCGGCTTTCCATCGGGCGTGGCGGTCCGCGCGATCTCGCCGCCGTCAAGGAAGGGCTGGGGCTGACGACGACCATGCGGGTCGCCCTGACCGACGGAGCGACGCCCGAAGGCATCACCGAGGCGCTGGAAGACCTGGGGTATCATTCCGAACTGGTCGATAAGTTGACCAAGGCGCTCGATGAAGACCTGCCGATCCAGGCGCGCGACGGCGGCTTTATCGCCTCGGGTTTCCTGCCGCGGCTCGATGAGTTAAAGATGCTGCGCGACGAATCCCGGAAGTTGATCGCCGGGCTCCAGGCCCGTTACAGCGAGGAAACCGGTATTGGGACGATGAAGGTCAAGCACAACAATGTGCTCGGCTATTTCATCGAGGTGCCGGCCAAGCAGGCCGACAAGATCATGGAGCGCGAGGACGGTCTGTTCATTCACCGCCAGACGCTGGCCAACCAAGTGCGCTTCACCACGGTTGAGTTGGGCGAACTGGAAGGCAAGATCGCCAAGGCGGCCGATCAGGCCCTGGCCCT
>CBDUMN010000148.1:0-5574 GCA_965368335.1 uncultured Rhodospirillales bacterium | reverse complement strand
GACTTCGTCGAGCTCTTCGGTGATCCGGGTCACCCTGTCGATGGTTTCCCGCAGACGGCCGTTAACCCGCTCGTCTATCCGGTTGTCGTCCATGGACGCCAGACGGACCAAAGCCTCACGCTGGGGATGGATGTAGCGCCTGAGCGTAATCGCCGTTTGCCGACAGTCGATCAGTTTGTGGCGCAGCTGACGAAACTCGACGTTCTGCCCCGTTTCGTTGGACAAAATCTGATCTTCCAATTCGACGGAGAGATCGGACAACTCGGCGATGGTTGGGCCCATGCGTTCGGTCATGGCGGCGGCCAGCCGGGCGACCAAGTGGCCGAGCGACAGCGCGCCTTTGCCCGAGGTGAGCTGCTGGCGCACGTCTTCGACGGCCATCAATTTGCGGATACGGGTCGAGATGATGCGGTTTTCCTCGATCCAGATACGGATGGAGACCATGTCTTCCGGGTCGGCGCCGGGATTGAGATTGACCCCGCGCAGAACCAAAAGCGTGCCGTCTTCATAAGTGTCGCAGCGCGGGCGGGATTCCTCGGCCAGCAGGCCGTCGATCACATAGTTGTCGAGCTTGGCGACGTCGCGCAGCCAGGTGTCGGTGCTGGGGTCCTTGCAGTCCAGATGGACCCATACGCCGCCCTGTTCCGGGGTCCAGGCGTTGAGCCCGTCTTCGCCGATTTCCCTACCCTTGCCGTGGCCGTCGAGCACGATGGCCGAAAGCAAACCAGTAATGTCCGTCATGGCCGTTCTCCCATAGGGCCGGATCGTTTTAGGTGGAATCACTTTCAAGTGATTCCGCTTAAAGCGTGAATCCGCCCCTATCAATATTGTAGAGGGCGATTCACGGATTAGGCTTACGCCATAAATGCGTAAACCTAATCCGACCGCACTCTAAACCTTTGAAATAGTTTATGGAAAAAACGGCCTTTGGCAACGGAGATTAGTATGAGCTCTAAAGCGTTTCGGCCTCTTCTCGCAGCTCCACCCGACGGATTTTGCCCGAGATGGTTTTCGGCAGCTCAGTGCGGAACTCGATTTTGCGTGGGTATTTGTAGGGTGCGGTGAGGTTTTTGACGAAGTCCTGAATGTCTTTCGCCAGCTCGTCGCTCGCCTCGTAACCGTTCGCCAGGGTGATGAAGGCCATGACGATTTCGCCGCGCATCTCATCGCTCTTGGCGACCACGGCGGACTCGGCGACCGCCGGGTGTTCGATCAGCGCGCTTTCCACTTCGAACGGGCTGATCCGGTAGCCCGACGAGGTGATCACGTCGTCGGAGCGCCCGACGAACCAGATGTAGCCGTCCTTATCGCGGGTCGCCGTGTCGCCGGTATAGTACCAGCCGTGATGGAACGATTTCGCCGTGGCTTGGTCGTCCTGGTAGTAGCCCTTGAACAGGCCCGGCGGATAGGGTTCGGTGATCTTGACGCCGATGTGGCCCACTTGGTCGTCGCCTAGAACCTTGCCTTCGTCGTCGATGATATCGATAACCAAGCCGGGGCAGGGCTTGCCCATGGAGCCGGGGCGGATTTCCATGCCGGGGAAATTGGCGACGATGTTGACCGTTTCGGTCTGGCCGTAGCCGTCGTAGATGTCGCAGCCGGTGGCGTCTTTCCAGGCGCGCATGGCTTCCGGGTTCAAGGGTTCGCCCGCGCCGAAACAATGGCGCAGCGAGGTGAGGTCGGCCGCCGAAAGATCGGTCTGGGCCAGCACCCGATAGACGGTCGGCGGGGCGCAGAAGGTGGTGACCTTCTGCTCGGCGATGATCTTTAAGTGCATGTCCACATCGAAGCCTTCGCCGTCATAGAGAATGATCGTTGCACCAGCTAGCAATGGCGGATAGAGCAGGCCCCAGGCGGCCTTGGCCCAGCCGGTGTCGGTTAGCGTCCAGTGAACGTCGCTTTCCTGCAGGTCCATCCAGTAATCGCCGGTGATCGAATGGGCCAGGGCGTAAGAATGATCGCGGCCGACCATCTTGGGCATGGCCGTGGTGCCCGAAGTGAAATAAATCAGCATCAACTCGTCGGCCTTGGTCCGTGGCAAGGCGGCGCGGTCGACGGTTTCGGCTTCGGCGGCGCAAATTGCCTCGAAGCTCGCCCAGCCGTTGCGCTCGGCCCCGACGATGATCAGCGTTTCCAGCGTCGGACATTTCTCCTTGATCGCCTCGATGGCTGCCGCGTGGGCCTCGGTGAGGATAGCCATCTTGGCGCCCGCCCGGTTGATCCGGTATTCGAGGTCGTGGGCGGTCAGCAGGTTGGTGCCGGGCATGGCGATGACGCCGGTTTTGGTGCAGCCGAGAATGACGTGGTACCACTCCGGAATGCGCGGCAGAACGACCACGGCCGAGTCGCCCTTTTGCGCGCCCATGGTCATCAGCGCATTGGCGAAGCGGCTGGAAGCCTTGTCTAGATCGGAATAACTATGCCGGGAGACATTCTCGCCGCTCCGGTCGATGGCGATCAGCGCCGTCTTATCGGCCTCATTGGCCCGCTTGGCGACCACGTCGAAAGCGAAGTTGAAATCGTCCGGCACCGGCAGGGAAAAGTTCGCACGGGCGGCGTCGTAATCGAACGGGGCGAATTGGTCGCTCATCTTGGGCCTCACCGGTTTTTAGGTTTGTTTGACTGCCCAACAGTCATACATCCGGGGCGCAGGGGAGCGCTGCAAAAAGTTGTAAAAAAAGGAGGGTGGCCTAAACTCGGTAATTCTGAGGTGCTAGCTACAAGGCTTGCTCCGTGCAACCTTGATGTGCATGGTAAGGTTTTCAACTTCTCTTTTGAGATGGCAAAATGCTTAAAATTCTACGAGCCATGCTAATTGCGGTGCTCACTCTTACTATTTTCGGATGTGCAAAGAAGGCCCTTGATTCGAAGGATTTCGAAACAGGCAAAGTTTCAGGTGTTATTCTAGAATTTATGTTTTTTGATTTACTTGCAGAAAGACTTGATTCAACTGCTGGTGAAGAGGGGCGGTTTGTCAAAATTAACGGTGGTTATGACCAGTATGAATACCGCTACAAAACGACTTTCATTGCTCCCGGGAAATATGGCGTCTATGGATTCAAGCAAGGAAATAAAATCATCAAGGCACCAAGAGGGAAGTACCTTTCATATTTTGACTTGAAGAAAAACGAAGTTTTGTTTTTAGGCGCATTCGAGCCAAGGTTTAGCTGGAAAAAGAGTAAATCACTTCTATTGGCAAATGAGATATCAAGCATCGTAGTGAATCCGGTTGAATACAATGAAGACGCAATTCTAGGGAACTTTCACAAGATGCACCCAGAGATAGCTGACCGGTATGAATCTCGCCCGCTAGTTTTCCCAGAAGGAGAAATGGCTACATTTCTTCAATAGCAAGTGACAACGACATTCCTAGATTCTATTTGAATTCTGGCCACACCTCTCGTAATCGACTCTCTTTACGATTTTCCACCTTTGCCCCTTTGCGGCTACGGCGTTAGCGGGGACATGCCCGTTTTTCTTCGAAAGCTCGTGTCCCAACAATCCCGTAAAAAAAGGACCGGCGATGGACCGGTCCTTTCTCTGTTTTCGGTTTAGTTCGCCGTCTACTCCGACGTTTCGACGAACTTCTCTTCGTGTTTGAGGCCGAGATACAAGCTCCAGCACATGACGATCAGCACCACGGTGAACGGCAGGCCCACGGTGATGGCTGCCGCCTGGAGCGCGGTCAGTGCATCGGCTCCGCCGCCGAACAGCAGGGCGGCGGCGACCACGCCTTCGATGGTTGCCCAGAACACCCTTTGCACCGCCGGGGCATCGACCTTGCCGCCCGCCGTGATGGTGTCGATGACCAGCGAGCCGGAGTCCGACGAGGTGACGAAAAACACCAGCACCAGCACGATGCCGACCGCCGAGGTGAGCATCGGTAGGGGCAGGTTGTGGAGCATCTGGAACATCGCCAGTTCCACCTTGTCGAGCCCGCCCGCCAGCGCGCCGACGTTGTTTTGAATTTGGTCGAGCGCCGAGCCGCCGAACACGCTCATCCAGACTACCGTGACCAGGGTTGGGATGATCAAGACAGCCGTGATGAATTCGCGCACCGTGCGACCCTTGGAGACCCGCGCGATGAACATGCCGACGAAGGGCGACCAGGAAATCCACCAGGCCCAATAAAACACCGTCCAGCCCTGCATCCATTTTTCATCGTCGCGGCCGATCCAGTTGCTGTAGCTGACGATATCGCCCAGGTAGCCGACCAGCGTCGTGCCCATGGTCGAGAAGATCAATGCCGTGGGGCCGACAACCAGAACGAACAGCAGTAGCGCCCCGGCGATGCCCATGTTGATGTTGCTCAACACCTTGACCCCACCATCGAGCCCGCGGACGACCGAGATCAGGGCGACGGCGGTGACGAAGACGATGATGGCGATTTGTGTGTTGATCCCTGCCTCGAAGCCGAACAGATAGGCAAGCCCTGCTGAGGCCTGTTGCGCGCCGAAGCCCAAGGAGGTCGCGAGGCCGAACAGGGTGGCGAGTACGGCGACCGTGTCGATCAGATGGCCGAACGGTCCCCAGGAGTGATCCTGGATCAGTGGATAAAACGCCGAGCGGATGGTCAGTGGCAGGCCCTTGTTATAGGAGAAAAACGCCAGCGACAGGCCGACCACCGCATAGATCGCCCAGGGGTGCAGGCCCCAGTGGAACATGGTGGCGCTCATGGCTTTCTGCGCGGCTTCCGCCGAGTGGGCCTCGACGCCCAAGGGGGTTTCGTACCAGCCGGTGAAATAGGCCGTCGGTTCGGCGACGCTCCAGAACATCAACCCGATGCCCATCCCAGCGGCGAACAGCATGGCGAACCATGAGAACGTGGAAAATTCGGGCTTGGCGTCGTCCCCGCCCAGGCGGATTTTGCCGACCGGCAGGGCGATGAGAATAAGGCAGAAAACAACGAAGATGTTGCCGCCGATCATGAACAGCCAGTCGAACGCGCCGATGGCCCACCATTTTGCGCCGTCGAATGCGCCCTTGGCCGCTTCCGGGGCCATCAACACGCCGACGACGAAAAGCAAGACGAGGCTGGATGAAATCCAGAACACCGGATGGTGTATGTCCATGCCCCATCGTTGCAGATTGTCCTGACCGACTTCGTAATCGGTCTCGTAAAGTTCCTCCTGTTCCGTCGCTTCCAACATACGAGGGCCTTTCAGTTATAGAGGTGTGTCGGTTCTCCTTTTCCCAAGCGATCAAACCCGAGAGATGAAAAAGATGAGGGCCTTATCCTAGGGGATTCACCGGGCCGATGAAAGGAACGGCCGGTAAAAGGATTTTTAAAGTGCCTTGCAGCGCTTTGAAAAATCGATAGAAAGCCCCCTAATCTGCCTTAAGAATGCAGAGGCTGCGGATGCGGAAATAAGTGGGGCGAAAGGAGAGGCTTTACATTTCTTGGATAAAAGTTGTATATACAACTAAATGATCGTAACAGCGAGCATGGTTTAATGAGCAAATACAATCTTACCCAATCATTGGGCCATCAGACCGGGCTGGCGGGGCGGCTTTTCAATAAATTGCTGACCAAGCGGTTCAAGGACTCCGGGATCGATATGACCGCCGAGCAAT
>CBDUMN010000147.1:0-5643 GCA_965368335.1 uncultured Rhodospirillales bacterium | reverse complement strand
AAGACCGGGTGCGCACCGACATCGCTTTTTTCGTTGGCGCAACGCATGACAACATCGATGGATTGGGCGATCTGGAACGTCAACCCGGCTGTGCAGGGGTTAAGGTCTTTATGGGGAG
The DNA here is from genome assembly GCA_965368335.1 of uncultured Rhodospirillales bacterium. Taxonomy (GTDB): domain Bacteria; phylum Pseudomonadota; class Alphaproteobacteria; order Rhodospirillales; family JAPHRK01; genus CBDUMN01. The sequence goes on along the minus strand of CBDUMN010000147.1, from coordinate 5,525 downwards.
TTCGACCGGCAATCTGCTGGTTGAGGATGACGCCACCGTGGCTCGGTTACTCTCTGTCGGTAGCCGCCGGGTTACGTTCCATTGCGAGGACGAAGAACGCCTGCGCGAACGTTTTGAAATGGTCAAGAACGGGACTTCCGTCGATCAGCACCCGGTATGGCGCGACGTTGAAACAGCCCTACGCGCAACGACCCGGCTTTTGCGCCTCGCCAAGGGCGTGAAGCGGCGGGTTCATGTTTTGCATGTGACCACCGGCGATGAAATGGACGTTTTGAAGGACAATAAGGACTTCGCCACCGTGGAAGTCACACCTCAGCACTTGACCCTGGCCGGGCCGGAAGCCTACGAGCGGATGGGGTCGCGCGCCCAGATGAACCCACCAATCCGCGATGCGGCGCACCGTGAGGCTCTTTGGAAGGCGCTCAATCAGGGAATTCCCGACTGCATCGGTTCCGATCATGCGCCTCATACGTTGGAAGAAAAAGCCAAACCCTATCCGCAGAGTCCATCGGGGATGCCCGGCGTCCAGACCCTGGTGCCGATTATGCTTAACCACGTCAATGAAGGCCGGTTGAGCCTGGAGCGGATGATCGACCTGACAAATGCGGGACCGGCGCGGGTCTATGGCATTGCCGGAAAAGGCCGCATGGCCGTGGGCTATGATGCCGATTTCACTGTGGTCGATCTGAAGGCCAAACGGACCATCACCGACAACTGGATTGTCAGCAAATGCGGCTGGACGCCCTATGACAATATGAAAGTGACTGGCTGGCCCATCTCAACCATCTTGCGCGGCAATGTGGTGATGCATGAAGACCAACTGATCGGCGACCCGTTGGGGACGGCGGTACGGTTTCAGGAAACCTTGTAAGTCGACGCCTGCCACACGCTCTACGTTTAAAAAAACTGATCTCTAAAAGTCCTTTATGTTATTCTAGGGAAACGACAAAAAGAATAAGACAAGGAGATGATGGGGGTGAGTTCTAGTACGGACGGCGACTATGTCCATGGAGAGCCACTCGACTACTCGGGGGTGTTTTTAAACCCGCGGACCGAGAAAGAGTTCCGGTTGGCTCACTGGGACAGTTTTTCCCATCAGTGGCGCGTCTACTTGTTGATGGCTGCAGCGATTTTTGTCGTTGCGGGTATCACCGATTTCATGACCCTGGGACCTTCTACCCCCGGATTTTTGTCTGTCGGCGGGCGTGTCCTGGTTTTTCTGCTGGTCTTCTATATGGGCCGCTTAACTCTCCGCAGTCATAACATTTCTCTATTCGAGGGGCTTACCTTCTCAATAGAGATGCTGCTTGTCGTGCATACCCTTCTGACGGCGGCGGTCAAAGCCGACGACCTGCTGTTTCATATTGCCCCGGTTCTGCTTTTAACGACGGCTTTCTATCTTTTTGTGCCCAATCGCCTGCTTCTCACGGTGCTGGCTGGTTTCGCCATGTCCGTAGGCCTTCTGATCCTCATCGCTACGGTATATCCGACCACCCCACGCGGTATCCTTTCTTTCAGCCTTATCATGCTGGCGATCAACCTATTCGGCATTTTTGAAGTGAAGAGAACCAATCGTTTAAGGAGGAAGGAATTTCTGGAAGCCAGAAAGCTCGAGGAGGAAATCGATAAAAGAAAAAACGCCGAAATGAGTCTGGAGGCTCTTATCGCCAATCGAACCATGGAATTGGAAGACGCAAAAACGAGCCTACAAAGAATCCTCGATAACAGCCCGGTCGGGTTGGGTATTTCGTGCATCAAGGATGGGCGGATCATTTATGGCAATAGCCACTTAGCGGATATGTTTGGTCTAAAGGAAGAGGAACTGGCGGGGTTCGAGTCCAAGAATATCTGGAGAAATCCGACAGATCGGGAGAGGTTTGTCAAAGTCTTTAAGGAAAAGGGGTATGTTCCTCAACAGAAAGCCTTGGGTCAGCGGGTTGACGGCTCACCTTTCTGGGGATTGATTTCCTGGCATTCCTATATCCATGACGGGGATGAAAGCGTCCTGTTTTGGGTGGTCGATATCGATGACTTGAAGCAAACGGAAATCCAGCTCGAAAAGGCAAAGGCCGAAGCCGAAAGCGCCAATGCGGCGAAGACCGAATTTCTCGCCCGAGTAAGCCACGAGTTGCGGACCCCGCTCAACTCGATCATCGGGCTTTCCGAAATGCTCTATGACGAGGCCGTCGAGGAGGACAATACGGCCTATATCGATCCGTTGTCTCGCGTCAACCGGGCCGGACAGCATCTTTCAAACGTTATCAACAACATCCTCGACTTGGCGAAAATCGAAGCGGGACGAATGGAATTTGTTTGGGAAGAGCTGACCCTTGAAGTCTTGCAACATCAACTGGAAGAGGTTCTGTCCCCACTTATTCAGTCAAAATCCAATCGACTGATGATCGATATATCAGAGGCCTGCCAATCGATTGTCTCCGACCCCGTCCACTTGAAGCAGGTTCTGATCAACCTACTCGGTAACGCCAATAAGTTTACCGAGAATGGGACGATTACACTGCGTGTCGCGCTTAAGGAAGGACGACCAGTTGATCGTATGGTGTTTTCCATTGAAGATACCGGCGAAGGCGTTCCCGAGAAGCGGCTTGCCGATCTTTTCGAAGCCTTTACGCAAGCAACTCCGAGCGGTCAGGTGAAACAAGGCGGGACGGGTCTGGGGCTGGCGATCAGCAAAAAGATCGTCGAAAGCATGGGCGGCAAAATCGGCGTCGAGAGTAAAGAGGGTGTCGGGAGCACCTTTTGGTTCGAGTTGCCGATAAAGCCGGAAAATTATAATCCGCTCTGGGGTCCTGACCCTAGAGAGTGATTAAGGGGCGGATTTATGCTTCAGGATGAATCACGAAGTGATTCAACCTAAAACGATCCGGCCCTAATTTACTCGACGTCTTTAGATTTGGTTGGGCTTGGAGCTTCGATATCGCGATGGTCCATGACGGCCTGCATGGCCAGTGCCGCACCGCCCATGCCGGTACGGAGCGCCAGTGCCTGTTGGGAAATGTCGCCCGGTTCGTTAGTTCCAGCCCATTTGGCTCCTTCTCCGTTATCCTGGGAAGTTTCCGCCGCCATCTGCTTCTGGATCTCTTCAGAGATCATTTTTTCGATGTTTCTGCGTCTTTCAGGCGGCAGTTCGGCTAGTTGTTCTTCTGTCAGCCCCATGGCCCGGAGAATTTTCTCCCGTAGCTCTTCCTGTTTCTTCTTATGGATGTCCTCGACATAGTTCCCGAAACCTTTTTTGCGGATCACATCCATTTCGCGTTGAAAGTCGGTCTTATCTTCTTCTGCCGTAGACTTGACCGGGACGAGGCCTGCAACCCGGTCCGCTGCCATTTTGTCACTTATTTCCATATTCGCCTCCTTGGTCAAGAGTGTTTCGGTTGCAGGAAACTAGCAATAACCGGGCCATAACCTGTGATCCTCAAGAACCTTAAGGATCCGTAGCGTCACGGAGAGAGGCTGAGCTGGCATCTTTTCTGCAATGCAATGGGCAAAAGACGGCGGAACTAGGAAGTTCCTGCCTAGTTCCAGTAACGGAGAGAAGCCCATGAAACGCCCCTGGCTTGCCCTTTTGGTCCTCGCAATGCCCTTAAGCGCCTGCGGTTATGTGAACGAATATGAAAAGACGGTCTACGATTTTGAACCGTCTTACTGCTATCGGTCCATTGGTGGCGTTACCTGCTATGATGAGCCTTTTCACCCGGATGGACGCCGTTTGGTCAACTACTACGGGCCGCACCCCAGTCGATATGACGCGCCGGAAAAAGAAGAGGTGGCGTTGCCGCCGGGCGTCGCACCGGCAAAGAGTTTCTATAAGGACCCTGAGCCGGATATCCGGCAGATCATGGAGCCGCAGGCATCTCTGCAGGATGTACAAAATTAGGGCAGAACTTGCCCGGCCCCTGGAAACGGCCCTAATATGATCCCATGAAAAGGGATTCGCTATTCGTCGGAGTTATTTGCGCATTATTGATCGCCGGATCGACGGCTTTGGCCGATTCGTCCCGTCAGACTTACGGCGACGCTATGGGATGGTATCTCAAGGCTGCCGAGGCTGGAGAGCCCCGCGCCCAATTCCTCCTGGCCATGCAGTATGAGCTGGGGGTCAGAGGGGCTCCCAACATGGAAAAAGCTTTCCATTGGTATCAGCAGGCGGCCGAGGGTGGCTACGCCCAGGCTCAATATAAGCTGGGCCTTCTCCTCTCCAAAAAAGGTGGTGAAGACGATTTTGCAAAGGCTGGCGACTGGTTCCATCAGGCGGCCGAAAAGGGTGTTGCGGAAGCGGCATTCAACTATGCCCTGATGTGTGAACAGGGGCTGGGCGTTGAGAAAAACTTGAATGAAGCGATGGTTTGGTATGAAAAGGCAGCCGCCGGAGGTCAGGCTGAAAGTGCGATGAGCCTTGCCACTCTTTATAGCCGCGGGATCGACGGGCCGCCCGACCGTATGAAGGCTCTGGCTTGGCTCCGTATCGCCGAAGCGATGGGCGAAACCATTCCCGATCCCGTCGCCACCCTTTTCCGGCTTGAGCTTCCCGATGAAGAGGTGGAAAAAGCCAAGGCCTTTGCCGAAGAGTGGCTTAAAAACCGTAACTAAACTCTAAGCCATGGTCGGCGCCGGGATTGCTTCTTTCGTTTGTTCCAGTAGCGCCTGCGCCTCGGCGGCTTCCTGCTGTTTGCGCCACATTTCGGCGTAGCGACCATTTTGGGCAAGGAGTGTTGTGTGGCCGCCGCGCTCGATGATTTGTCCTTCTTCCATCACCAGAATTTCATCGGCTTCCACGATGGTTGAGAGGCGATGAGCGATGATTAAGGTGGTGCGATCAGCCGATACTTCTTTCAGCGAAGCCTGAATTTCTTTTTCCGTATGGGAATCGAGCGCCGAGGTGGCTTCGTCGAACAGTAGAATGTGGGGGCGTTTTAAGATGGTCCGTGCGATGGCTACCCGCTGTTTCTCGCCGCCCGAGAGCTTGAGGCCGCGTTCGCCGACGGTGGTCTGGTACCCGTCGGGCAGGCCCATGACGAAGTCGTGGATACGGGCCAGCCGGGATGCCTCCTCGATCTCGGTGGGGCTGGCGGTAGGATTGCCATAAGCGATGTTGTAGAAAATCGTGTCGTTGAACAGCACCGTATCCTGGGGAACGATGCCGATGGCGGCGCGCAGGGATTTTTGAGTGATTGTGCGGATGTCCTGCCCATCGATCATGATGGTTCCGCCATCGACGTCATAAAAGCGGAATAACAGGCGTGAAATTGTCGATTTACCAGCTCCTGTCGATCCGACAATGGCAACCGTATTACCTGCTGGAACGCTAAAGCTGATGTCTTTTAAGATTTGCCGTCGTGGGTCGTAGCCAAAGGCCACTTTATCGAACACCACTTTACCCGAAGCCGTTTGAAGCGGCTTTGCATCGGGGCCATCCTCGACCTCAGTATGCTGGCCGATCAACTCAAACATGGATTCCATGTCGGCTAGCGACCGCTTGATCTCCCGATAGACGAAGCCCAGGAAAT
>CBDUMN010000146.1:0-5776 GCA_965368335.1 uncultured Rhodospirillales bacterium | reverse complement strand
TTAATGCCATCTATTTCAATTCCAGGTGACTAGGGTCAGGACCCATTAATTTGATCCATTCTGCGTCCTCACCTTTGTGCCGGGGCAGGAGCCAACCCGCAGGAAACCTGCCTGGTTTTCAAGGGTTGGCGACGCCCTCCTGCGACCTGTCTCCTTGCCCTCGGCTAAATAGAATGAACAGAATTGCATCAGATTAATGAGTCCTGGCTAGGTACGGGAGTCAAAGTTTCTCCGATATTTCCAGCCTAAAAAAGGGCTTCCGAACGAAGTGCGGAATCGAATAAAAAAGTCAGCGAAATAGCCGAGAATGCAAGATGAAGACCCTCGTAATCGCAAACCCCGTTTCTGAAAACGGCCGAGCCGGAGAAAGATGGCCTCGTGTTGAAAAGGCGATCAGTCAGGCTATTGGCGAGCACAAGGCGGTACTGACCAAAAAAACTGGACATGCCACCCGGTTGGCCCGTGAAGCCGCAGAAAAAGGTGTTGGCCGAATCATCGTCTTTGGCGGCGACGGGACGGTCAATGAGGTGGTCAACGGTCTTTTTGAAGGCGGTCAACTGATCAATAGAAAAGTCGTTCTCGGCGTTATTCCGACTGGAACGGGAGGGGATTTCCGTCGCAGCCTGGGCTTGAATGGCAAGGCCTCTCAAGCCCTCGAGGTCATACGGAAAGGACATGTGGAAACCATTGATGTGGGCCATGTGGCTTTTACCGGAAATTCCGGCCAAACCGAAGAGCGTCATTTCGCCAATATGACCGGCATCGGTCTTTCGGGCGATGTCATGCGTAAGGTCAATAAGGCCCGTCGGTCGAAATCCTTTGGCTCCGGTTTCGCCTTTAAGTTCGCCACCCTCAGCGCCATGATCGGCCATAAGAACCGGATGATGCGCCTCGAGATCGATGGGCAGAAGCCGATTTATGAAACCGCTTGCTCCATCCATGTCTGCAATGGTCGTTTCGCCGGGGGCGGCATGATGTTTTCGCCGAATTCAGAGCTGAACGACGGCGTTCTCGATGTTGTTCTGCTTGGTGATTTCAAGGTCTTCAATTTTATCGTCGAATCGAAATCCCTCTATACCGGCAAGCATATCGACAATCCCAAGGTCCAACTTTTCAAGGGCAAGGAAATCAGGATCAGCTCGGAGAGCGACGTTTCCCTTGAGATCGATGGCGAGACACCCGGTGTTTTACCCGCAAGGTTCAAAGTGGCCGAAAAAAGTCTGAAGGTGATTTGCCCGCCCAATTTCGGCCGGAAAGTCGACGAATCGGAAAAAAAGAAGAAAAAACCCAAGAAGAAATAACCGGATTTTCGCGCTGAAGGAGTTGTTTTGGGGGTGTTTCCCTTTATGCGCGATGAATTATTTACAGTTTATTCCAAGAAAAGTAAAAAATAACCCTTTTGGGTGATGTTGAAACCATAAAGTTTTATTTTAATAATTATAAAATCGCGTTATGGTAGATTTTCAGTTGAAATGGCGTCTCCCTCATGAAGACCTTTATTATCGTTAACCCCATATCCGGAAACGGCAAAGCCGGTGAGCGTTGGCCGCGCATCGAAAGGGCAATCCGAAAGGTTCTGGGCAGTCACGCGGCTGCCTTGACTGAATATCCCGGTCATGGGGTGGAGTTGGCGCGTCAGGCCATCCGCGACGATTATCGCCGTATTTTGGTTTTCGGCGGTGATGGGACCATCAATGAAGTGGTCAACGGCCTGTTTGACAGTGGTCAGTTGATTAGGAAAAATGTGATTCTGGGTATTATCCCGACGGGTGTGGGTGGTGATTTTCGTCGCAGCCTGGGCTTGAGCGGCAAAGTCTCCGAGGCGCTGGATGTCATTTTGGATAACAGAACGGCGTCTATCGATATCGGGCGGGTTCGATACCTCGATAAAGATGGCCATACGGATGAGCGCCACTTCGTCAATATGGCCGGAATCGGTCTGTCAGGCGATGTGGTGCGCAAGGTCAACAAGGCGCGGACATCCAAGTCTCTGGGTTCCAATATGGCCTTCAAGTTCTCTGCCTTCACAGGCAAATTGAATAGTGTCAGCCGGATGATACGCATTGAAATCGACGGCTACAGACCCATCTATGAGACAGCCTGTTCGGTGCATGTCTGTAACGGTAGATTCGCCGGAAACGGCATGGTCTTTTCGCCCCAATCAAGGCTCGATGACGGAAAGCTCGACCTGGTGATGATGAGCGACTTCAAGGTGTTTCATCGGCTTGTCGAATCTCGAGCGCTTTATACGGGGGAGCACGTTAAAAATCCCCAGGTGAAGCATTACCGCGGCGAAGAGATCAAACTCAGTTCTGATGGTGAAACCGCACTGGAAATCGATGGTGAGCCGATTGGCGTTCTTCCGGCCCGATTCCAGACGGTGGCAGGAGTGCTTAAGGTGCTTTGCCCGCCCCATTTCGGCGAAAAGTCCACCGATGTGAAAGAGAAGAAAATGCGAAAACAGTTTGTTGCGGCGCGTAATGCGGCAACCCGCTCGGCCAATTCCCGCAAAATGGCGGAATAACGGGCTCAAATCACAAAAAAACCGGAAATGCTTTTAAGGGATGGGTGAGGTGTTTAAGGGAAACGCCTCGTTTCTATCAACCGATTGGGTAAGAGGTTGGGCAACCCATGTATTTTTTGCGCTATATGCTTAGCATTTTAGGGGCCTTGTTTGTTTTTCAGTCTGCCCAGGCAGTCCAGGCGGAAATTGTCGAATGCGCCATTCAGGGGAAAGGCACCCCGCTTATGGAAAGGGCGGACTGTCTTGAAGAAAAGGGCTTCCCCCTTGCCAATGGCGATGGAGCTATCGAGCAGGCAAGCATCGAATCAGTCAAGGACTGGGCGATTGTCGTTTCATGGGAAGGGCATCAAACTCTTATCATTGGCGCAATTCAGCGATTCGGCAGCGAGCGGCAAGGCGCGATCCGCGCCGCGTTGCCCGGTGGAATCGGAGTTTGCAAGGGCGCTTATACTTATAACGCTATCAACCAAGGGACCTGGGCCGTCAACTGCAGCAACGGCTCGACGGCGGCAGGTTTCGTTACGGCCGTCGATGAAACGGGTAAAGCCGTTGGGGAAGGGCTCGATGCTGCAGGTCGTAAGGTGAAGTTTACCATTGGGCGGAATGTCGAGGCGCTAATTCCCTAGGGTCCTGACCCTAGTGTGCTTCCGCCCAGGTTGCGCCGGAGCCGGTATCGACATCAAGCGGGATGCTGAGAACGGCCGCATTTTCCATGACTTTCTTAACCAGCGCCTTGGTTTCTTCCAACTCGCTATCGGGAACTTCGAAGACCAGTTCGTCGTGAACCTGCAGCAGCATTTTGGCGTTTAGCCCCGCATCTTTCAACTGGCCGGGCAGTTTGATCATGGCGACCCGGATAATGTCGGCCGCACCCCCTTGGATGGGGGCGTTGATCGCCGCCCGTTCGGCGAAATTGCGCAAGTTGGGGTTCTTTTCGTTGATCCCCTTGACGTGACACTTACGGCCCATGAAGGTCGAAACGTAGCCTTGAGCGCGCGCTTCTTCCTTGGTTTTGTCCATATAGGTGCGGATGCCGGGGAAGCGTTCGAAATAGGCCTCGATAAATTCGCCTGCTTCCGTTCGCCCAATATCGAGCTGCCGGGCGAGGCCGAAGGCCGAGATGCCGTAGACGATACCGAAATTGATTGCCTTGGCGCGGCGGCGAACCATGGGGTCCATGCCTTCGACCGGCACACCGAAGACTTGGCTTGCCGTTAGCGCGTGAATGTCGATGCCGTCTTTGAAGGCCTGTTTCATCGACTCGATCCCGGCTACATGGGCGAGAAGGCGCAACTCGATCTGTGAGTAATCGGCAGCCAGCAGGGTATGGCCCGGCTCGGCGATGAAGGCTGTGCGAATCTTACGGCCTTCTTCGGTGCGGATGGGTATGTTCTGAATGTTGGGGTCCGACGAGGCCAGCCGCCCGGTTGTCGTGGCGGCCATGACGAAGGACGTATGGACCCGCCCCGTCTGCGGATTGATCTGTTCCAACAGCGCGTCGGTATAGGTGCTCTTGAGCTTGGAGAGCTGGCGCCATTCCAGCACCTTGACCGGCAGGTCGTGGCCTTCGTCGGCCAGTTTTTCCAATACGTCTGCGCCCGTTGCATAGGCTCCGGTCTTGCCTTTCTTGCCGCCGGGCAGGCCGAGATCGTCGAACAGGATTTCGCCCAGTTGTTTGGGCGATCCCACATTGAATTCGCGGCCGGCCAGCTTGTGGATTTCGGTTTCCAGATCGCCGATGCGGGCGGTGAAATCGTCGCTGAGTTCCTTGAGGCGGACGGCGTCGACCTTGATGCCTTCGCGTTCCATGCCGACCAATACGGGAACCAGAGGGCGCTCCAGCGTTTCATAGACCGTGGCCATGCGCTCGGTGACCAGCCGTGGCTTTAAGAGACCATGTAGACGTCCGGTGATATCGGCGTCTTCGGCAGCGTAGTCTCGCGCCTTATCCAGCTCCACCAGATCGAAAGTCACCTGCTTTTTTCCGACGCCCGCCACTTCTTTAAACGGAATACAGCGATGGTCGAAGTGCAGTAGGGCCAGCTCGTCCATGCCGTGGCCGTGCGCTCCGCCTTCCAGCACATAAGAGAGCAGCATGGTGTCGTCGATAGGCGCAACCGTGATGCCGCCGTTTTCCGGGCGTGATAGAACCAGCGCGTCGTACTTGATGTTTTGGCCGATCTTCAAGACCGACGGTTCTTCGAGCAACCGCCTGATCAGATCGATGGCTTCATCCCAGGGAGCCTGCTCGGGCGCAGTCTCCTCGCCGCCGCCAAACATGTCGCCTTGAGTCTGCGGGTTTTTATGGCGCAAGGGGATGTAACAAGCCTTGCCCGGCTCGATGGACAGCGAAACGCCAACCAAGTCGGCCCGCATGGCGTCCAGAGATGTGGTTTCCGTGTCCACCGCCACCTGTCCCGCCGCATAGGCTTCGCGACACCAGCCGCGCAGAGTTTCGATGTCCTGCACCAGCGTATAGTCAATGGCCTCGGGGGCGACCGGATCGGGTGTCCCGTTGGCCGCGCCACCGGTCAGACGGCTTTTGACCTTGGGGATGAGCCGTTTGAAATCCTGCTCTTCCAAGAAATTAAGAAGCATTTTCGGGTCGGGTTTGCGGGTCGCCATTTCTTCCAGGCTGATGGGCTGGGGCGCATCGTCTTTCAAGGTAACCAGTTGGCGGGAGATACGGGCGGCCTCGGCGAATTCAATGAGTTTCTCGCGACGTTTGGGCTGTTTGATTTCGCCCGCCCGCTCAAGCAGTGATTCGAGATCCCCGTATTCTTCCAGCAATTGGGCCGCCGTCTTAACGCCAATGCCCGGGACCCCCGGCACGTTGTCGGATGCGTCGCCCGCCAGCGCCTGAACTTCGACGACTTTTTCCGGCCCGACGCCGAATTTTTCGACGACCTGTTCTGCGCCGATAATCTTGTTTTTCATGGCGTCGAACATAGTGACCTTGTCGTTGACCAGCTGCATCAAGTCCTTGTCCGACGAGACGATAGTCACTTCCGCCCCCTGCTCGGCGGCCTCGCGGGCGTAGGTGGCGATCAGATCGTCGGCTTCAAAGCCTTCAAGCTCCACCGAAGCCACGTTGAACGCCTTGACCGCATCGCGGACCAGTGAAAATTGCGGGATCAGCTCTTCGGGTGGCGGCGGCCGGTGGGCTTTGTATTCGGGGTAGATGTCGTTGCGGAAGGTCTTGCGAGCCGTATCGAAGACCACGGCGATGTGGTCGGCTTCCGTATCGTCAAG
>CBDUMN010000145.1:0-6123 GCA_965368335.1 uncultured Rhodospirillales bacterium | reverse complement strand
CATTGAATCAAAAGTCCCCGCCAAAGGCGAGGACTTTGTCAGCAGTCTGGGGCGCCGGACGGCGCCTTTTTCAGTGCTTCATACGGGTTTAGCCACGTAGAACAACCTGGATTCTGGGGCCAATCTTCAGACCGAACAGAGCCGCCACTTCCCAGGCAAATCGTTTAGCATTCTGCATAACAACCTCCAACCTTCGTGATTCTAGTGGAGATATAATCAATCGATTGCGGCTTTAAAGTGACGGAAGTCACACCTTCGCTTTTTTGTTCTACGTGTCTCGCCAATTGAGAAAGCTTTTAACGATTTCATAAAAAGCGTCCGGTTGATCCGCATGTATCCAATGGCCAGCTTTCTTGACGGTAATGATCTTCGATTTAGGGAAGAGACGCTTAATGTGTCCATGGTGGAACGGGCGAATATAATCGGACTGCTGCCCACGAACAAAAAGCGTAGGTCCATTGTAGACCCGCTCATCAAGAGAAGCGGGAAATCCCATGATATCAGCCATTCCCGCAGCGATGGCATCCAGATTGACCTGCCAAGCAAACCCTTCACCCGCAGTCTTAAGATTGGAAAGTAAAAACGCCCTTATACCAGGCTCCTGCACTGCTTTTTTAAGGTCCTCGCTTAATGCGTTCCGACGTTTCTTTCCACTGAGGTCGAGCGTCTGCATGGCTTCGACATAATGGCTCAAGGTGCGAGGATAGGTGACGGGAGCGATATCGGAAACCAATAGCCTCCCGACGTTTTCCTGATGGCAAAGCGCCAAGGCCATAGCAACCTTTCCTCCAAGGCTATGGCCGATTACCGGCGCGCCATCAAGGCCATGGCTCGCCATGAAGCGAGCAACGGCTTCCGCCATATCGTTCAAATGCATGGAGGCGCACCACGGAGATTGCCCGTGGTTTGGCAAATCAAGAGCTATAACCCGATATTCATCCCCAAGTCTCTTGGCGATAGTCGTCCAGTTTTTGGCTGCACCAAACAGACCGTGAAGAATAACGACAGGAGGTCCCGATGTTCCGAATTCAAGAGAATGCAGTTGCAAATCTACTCTCCGGCCTCTCGCTCACGTCGCCAAGCCTGAGCCTGCGCGTATTGCTCACGCAGACAAGCCATCTGCTCAAGCAGAGCCTCGGCTGCCGTGACCGAATCCTCGCCCTTGATCGCCTGGTAGATTTTTTGATGCTGAGCGACCACTTCGGTGCGATCCCGAAATCGGTAAATCACCATATTCATAACAGGCTGCAACGCCTCAATAACCGCAAACATAACGAATTGCAGCATGGGGTTTTTGGCGGCATCGACTAAAGCTCGGTGAAAGCGGACATCGGAGGAGCAAAAGTCCTCATCAGACAGCGTTTCCAGCTTCTGGGTTTCAATTTCAGCCGCCATCCGCTCCAAGTCGTCTTCCGTCCGCCGTTTCGCCGCCAGCTTAACGCAGGTCACTTCCATTTCCTGGCGCGCCTCGGCAATGGCTTCCAGATCGAACTCCCCGAGACTCACCAGCAGAGTAGCCGCACCGGTGAGCGACGAACGCATGGCTTCCTGGCTTGGCCTGTCAATAAACGTCCCGCCAGTCGGCCCCCGTTTGGATCGCACAAGTCCTTGGGCCGCCAAACGCTTCAACGCCTCACGGATCGTCGGACGCGAGACTTCGTAACGGGCCGCGAGTTCCTCCTCAGTTGGCAACCGATCATCCACTTTTAAGTCGCCAACCAAGATGGCGTCACGGATATTCTCTGAAATTTGCTTAGCCAGACTTTTTGTAACAAGCGGTTGAATTTTCATGTCTTTTCCAGGAGTCGGAGTCGCCAATTAGAGCAAATATAACGAGGCGGTGAATAAATGTAAATTTGTTTGACAAATATCTGATTCAGGCATTTAGTGAGGTGCCTAATTTTACCGAGAGGAAGCGCCCATGTTTAAGGCAATTATCCTGGAAAAACCCGGCGATACGGTTGAAGCCGCCGTTGGCGAGTTAACTGATGATCGTCTCCCGGAAGGTGACGTAACCGTTGCCGTTGATTTCTCGACCATCAACTATAAAGACGGCTTAGCGATTACTGGCTCGGCTCCTGTCGTTCGTGATTATCCCATGGTGCCGGGCATCGATTTCGCCGGTACAGTCGAAGTAAGCGACCATGTCGATTACAAGCCCGGCGATAAAGTCGTATTGAACGGCTGGGGCGTCGGCGAACGCCACTGGGGCGGCCTCTCGCAAAAAGCCCGCGTCAAAGGCGACTGGCTGGTCCCTCTTCCCTCCGCTTTCAACTCCGAACAAGCCATGTCTATCGGTACGGCAGGTTATACGGCCATGCTTTGCGTTATGGCGATAGAGAGAAACGGCGTCACACCTGACAAAGGTCCGGTTATCGTAACCGGAGCAAACGGTGGCGTCGGCTCGGTAGCCATTGCGATCCTTTCCAAGCTTGGCTATGAGGTTCACGCATCGACAGGCCGGGCATCGGAGGCCGACTTCCTTAAAAGTCTCGGCGCTTCCGAAATTATTGACAGAGAAACCCTTTCCGGCCCAGCTCGGCCGCTCGGCAAGGAGCTTTACGCCGGGGGTGTCGATGCTGTCGGCAGCCATACGCTTGCCAACGTACTCTCTCAAACCAAATACGGCGGCTCGGTCGCTGCCTGTGGCTTGGCTCAGGGGATGGATCTCCCCTCCTCCGTCGCTCCGTTTATTTTGCGCGGTGTGACCCTTGCGGGGGTTGATTCGGTGATGGCCTCTAAAGAGGTGCGCACCGAAGCCTGGAACCGTCTGGCTACCGACCTCGATATTTCAAAACTTGAAAACCTGACCACCAAAGTGTCCCTGGCCGACGCCATTGGCGTTGCGGGAGACATTCTGAAGGGTCAAGTCCGCGGCCGTGTGGTCGTTGACGTCAACGCTTAAAAAGAGGAACCAACGATGAGCGACAAGCCTATCAGCCGTTATCCGGTGCCCAATATCAACGATCTTCCCGACGACATCAAAGAGAAGGTTCTCGCCGTTCAGGAAAAAGCCGGATTCGTGCCCAATGTTTTCCTGACCCTGGCGCACCGTCCAGATGAATTCCGTGCTTTTTTCGCCTATCACGACGCCCTGATGGAAAAGAAAAGTGGCCTGACAAAAGCCGATATGGAAATGATCGTCGTCACCACCTCAGGCGCCAACAACTGCCAATACTGCGTTGTCGCTCACGGGGCAATCCTACGCATCCGGGCCAAAAATCCACTGATTGCCGATCAGGTAGCGACCAATTACCGCAAGGCCGATATCACGCCAAAACAAAAAGCCATGCTCGATTTCGCAATGAAGGTCTGCAACGACGCTCAGTCAATTGACGATCAGGATTTCGAAACCCTGAAGGGTCATGGTTTTTCCGACGAAGATATCTGGGACATCGCCGGAATCACGGCCTTCTTCGGTCTGTCGAACCGGATGGCCAACTTCATCTCCATGCGACCGAACGACGAGTTTTACTCAATGGGCCGCGGCTAAAAGTCCTTTTCCAAAACCAAGCCGGAAGGTTCGCAAACCTTCCGGCTTTTTTATTGAAACCAATCGTTTCTCCCCCACATAGGGGACATAAGATTAAATTCGCCGAAAAGAGAAACGACCGTTGAACCACCTACCCTCTCCCTGTGTGGGAATTTGCCAATACGACGAACAAACGAGTCTTTGCACTGGCTGTAACCGCAGTGATGAAGAAATCACGGCCTGGAAAGACATGAGCGAAGCGGAGAAGAAGAAGCTTTATAGAGAACTCCCAAAACGTCGGGAGGAATGCGGGTTCGGCTATGCAATCCTGCCATGGAAACCCGATCAGGTTCTTGATTTTCTGACCCAGGCTTTAAGCGACAACGTCTGCGCCTGGTCAGTCGGAGCCTACGGAGCCCTTGGTGAATTCAGCCGGGAAAAAAGCGAAGAAGCAAAAATAGAAAAAGGCGATGACGGTGCAACGATTGAAACGGAACGGGGCGCACTTAAAATCGACTTATTCCGCCCTTTCAAACCATTAGCCCTACTTAGTAAAGCTGGAAAACCTGTAGCGCTGGCGTTATCTGCCTTTAAAACGAAATATGATCGTATGGCTCCCCTCGGACTATGTGAAACGGGGATTGATCGCAGCGCCATACGAGAACAGGATAGAGAACTCCCCCTATTTAATCTCGCCCTCGGCCACCCCCATACGGATTTCCAAATCCGTACGAGCCAGACCGATCTCCTTGCTAGCCTCAGAGACTCCCTAGGAACGTCGTTCTTCGACAATAGGCAGTTGGTCGATACCGTTAAAAAGGTATCGCCGCATCGAATTGTGTCTTCTCCCTTAGGGCGGATTGAGGTTTATCAGCCGATCCCCCGGAAGAACGGCAAAACGCCAAGCGGGCCTCATACTCATCTTGATCCGAAAAAAATAGCGACAGGACTTTTTCACGAATTTGGCGAGGCGATTCCTCCCGCTTATAGAGTGGGCCTCAGCCTTCATTTTAACGGATCGGGTTTAGCGGACGAATTGCCTCTTTAGTCTTTCTGTCCGTAGACCGGCAGACTCCAACCGAAAACAATGGCGGGACCGCGCACCGCCAAGGTGGCTAAAAAACCGAGAATGAGGGGAAGAACGCCCATAAAACCGGCTTCGTCAGCCACCCAGAAAACAGCACTGCCGGTTACGGCGGCCAGCGCATAGATTTCCCGGCGCAAAACCAGAGGAACTTCACCGCAGAGCACATCGCGTATCATTCCACCGAACGTTCCCGTTACCACCCCCATCAAAATGGCAATCACCGGTTCCACACCAAAAGTCAGAGCTTTTTGCGTCCCGATGAGCGCAAACAAGGCCAGTCCGAAAGCATCGGCCCAAACCAACAGTGTGAACCGCGATGAGACCTTATGAGCCCAGAAAAATGTAAAGACAGCAGCCAAAGCGACAACATAAAAATAGTTAGCGTCTTGAACCCAAAAAACAGGTCCGGCCCCAAGCACCAAGTCGCGTACGGTGCCACCGCCAACAGCAACCGCCATAGCGACCACGAGAAACCCGAAGATATCCATCTGCTTACGCGCCGCCGCCAAAGCGCCGGAAATAGCGAAAACGAAGGTTCCTAAAAGGTCGAGACTGTAGATGATGGAGTCCATCTTATAAGCCTACTCTAAAGCCGCGCTATTTCTGAAAGGCTTTGAGAATTTTATCTGCACCCAGGGTCGCCGTCAGCTTCCCCTCAACGACGCCATCCTCAATTTTAGGGACGAGACCGGCAACCGACGGATCGTTTCTAAGCGCCGAAATCAAGCGGTTCTCGACCATAGCCCACATCCAGCGCAGTTGCTGCTGCTGGCGCTTTTCCTGGTACTCACCGCTCTCTGTCAGGGCTGACTTATGGTCATTGATTTTTTCCCAGAGATCATCAAGCCCCATACCCGTCAGGCCACTAATGGTCAGTACGGGGGGGCTCCAGTTGGGGCTGATCGGTTTCATGATGTGAAGAGCGTTCTGATACTCGCGTTTGGCCATTTTCGCCCGGCTGGCATTATCACCCTCAGCTTTGTTAACGGCGATAAGATCGGCAAGCTCCAAAACACCTTTTTTGATCCCCTGCAACTCATCCCCTGCCCCCGGCAGCATGAGGACGAGAAAGAAGTCCACCATGTCGGCAACCACGGTTTCGGACTGCCCGACCCCCACGGTTTCAATCAGGATCACATCGAACCCGGCAGCCTCGCAAATTGCCATAGTCTCCCGCGTCGTCCGAGTAACGCCCCCAAGCGTGCAGGAAGATGGTGACGGCCGGATAAAGGCGTTGGCATCCGCAGAAAGCTCGGCCATGCGCGTCTTATCGCCCAAAATGGAGCCGCCCGATCGGCTTGAGGTTGGGTCGACCGCCAGGACGGCGACTTTCAGCCCCTGCCCGGTCAGCATTTTGCCGAAGCTTTCGATAAAAGTAGATTTGCCGACACCGGGGACACCCGTAATACCGATACAGGCCGCACCGCCGCCATGGGGCAGAAGCTTTAACAGCAACTCCTGAGCCCTGGCTTGTTGTTCGGGATTGGTACTCTCGATCAGCGTAATGGCGTTGGCGAGAACCGTTCGATCCCCGCCAATGACGCCTTCGTATAGGTCGTCAAGG
>CBDUMN010000144.1:0-6159 GCA_965368335.1 uncultured Rhodospirillales bacterium | reverse complement strand
TTGCGATACGGCCATTATACAAAACAAAACTTACGTTTTCACACAGGCTGCCAAACAGCTCCCTTTTCTCGCGTTTCAAGAAGAAGCTAGCCGACGATTTCGCACTGGCTGAAGAAGTAGGCGATTTCGATGGCGGCGTTTTCCGGGCTGTCGGAGCCGTGCACCGAGTTGCACTGAACATCGACGCCGTGAGCCTTGCGGATCGTGCCTTCGTCGGCGTTGGCCGGATTGGTTGCGCCCATGATTTCACGGTTAGCGACAACGGCGTTCTCGCCTTCGAGCACCTGAACGACCACCGGGCCGGACATCATGTACTCGACCAGTTCGCCGAAGAAGGAGCGTTCTTTATGAACGGCATAGAAGCCTTCGGCTTGTTCTTTGGTCAGGCGAATGCGCTTCTGAGCGACGATGCGCAGACCTTTTTCTTCAAAGAAGGTATTGATCTTACCGGTTAGATTGCGCTCGGTGGCATCCGGCTTAATGATAGAAAGCGTACGTTCTACGGCCATGGTCCTTGGACCCCCTTGGCTTTATTTAAAAAAATTACATCTCGTTCCCGGCCCCCCAGCCGGGGTGCGGCGCGTTATATACGCATCGGCCTCAAGACGCAACCGGCTTTGCGTGAAAGTTTCGCCATGCTAAAGAGCGTTCCATCATGCTGCACATCAATGACCTGACATATCGGATTGCCGGACGCACCCTGCTTGAAGGAGCGACGGCTGTTATTCCCAAAGGCCACCGAGTCGGCCTTGTCGGCCGTAACGGGTCGGGCAAAACCACTCTGTTCAACCTGATCGCCGGAGACATTTCGCTCGATGACGGCGAGATTCGCCTTCGGCCTCGCGCCAAGCTCGGGAGAGTCGCACAGGAAGCTCCCGCAGGCAGCCACAGTTTGATTGAAGAGGTTCTTGCAGCCGATAAAGAACGCATGGAGCTTATGAGTGAAGCCGAAACGGCCGACGATCCCCACCGAATTGCAGAAATACATACACGCCTGGCCGATATCGGCGCTCATTCGGCCGAGTCCCGTGCGGCAACGATCCTGAATGGCCTGGGCTTCGACAGCGAGGCTCAGAAACGCCCTTTGAACGACTTTTCCGGCGGTTGGCGGATGCGCGTCGCCCTGGCGGCCACCCTTTTCACCCAGCCCGATCTTTTACTGCTCGACGAACCGACCAACCACCTGGATCTGGAAGCCTCCCTTTGGCTGGAGAACTATCTTGCCGCCTACCCCGGGACGGTCCTGGTAATCAGTCACGAACGCAGCTTGCTCAACCGCTCAGTCAATGAAATCCTCCACATCGACCAAGGCAAATTGGTCCGTTATTCCGGCGGCTACGACCGTTTCGAGCGGACACGGCGCGAAAAAATGGAACTGCAGACCAAGCTGGTCGCCAAGCAGATGGAACAGCGCCGTCATATTCAGTCCTTCGTTGATCGGTTCCGTTCCAAAGCTAGCAAAGCCCGCCAGGCGCAAAGCCGCTTAAAGATGCTGGAGCGCATGGAACCCATCGCAACCATGGCCGAGGAAAAGACCACCTCCTTTTCCTTTCCCAAGCCCTCCCCCCTCTCTCCTCCACTGATCACCCTGGAAGAAGCATCCGTCGGCTATGAGGAAGGAAAGCCGGTCCTTTCCAAGCTCAACCTCTATGTGGACATGGAGGATCGGATCGGCCTCTTGGGAGCCAACGGCAACGGCAAGTCGACCCTGGTCAAACTGCTGGCCGACAAACTCAAAGTGATGGGCGGCAAGCTGCGCAAATCGAACAAGCTCAAGATTGCCTATTTCGCCCAGCACCAAACCGATGAACTGGTCTTACGCTCAACGCCCTATGAGCACATGGAAAAGCTCATGCCGATGACGACAGAGGCCAAGATCAGGGCGCACCTCGGACGTTTCGGTTTTCCCGGTGAAAAGGCCGACACCAAAGTCGAAAGTTTGTCGGGCGGTGAGAAAGCCCGACTGTTGTTTGCTCTTATGAGCCGAGAAGAGCCCCACGTCATGCTGCTCGACGAACCGACAAACCACCTGGATGTCGATGCGCGCGAGGCCCTCATTCAAGCAATCAACGCCTATGAAGGGGCTGTGATTTTGGTCAGCCACGATAGCCACCTGATCGAGCTCACCTGCGACCGCTTGCTATTGGTTGACGACGGCGCTTGCCAAACCTTCGATGGCGACTTGGAAGATTACAAACGCCAGTTACTGGAAAACCGCCGCAACGCAGCCAACAGCGAAAATGGCGATAAAGAATCTCCTAAGGGCGGTCGAAAAAAAGACGACAGACGGGAAAGGGCCGCCCAACGGGCGCAACTAGCCCCATTGAAAAAGGCCGAACAAAAGGCCGAAAAAGAAATGGAAGCCCAGGCGGAACAAGTCGCAAATTTGCAGGAAAAACTGGCCGATCCGACCCTCTATGAGGGCCCTGCTGAAAAGCTCACCGAATTACAAAAACAGCTGGGTGAAGCCGAGAAAAAATTAGACGCCGCCGAGGAGGCCTGGATGACAGCCCACGAGGCCCACGAAGAGGCCAAAGCAGCTTCTTAAAATAGGGCGCGGTCCGCTTATTTATCAGCCGAGAGGCCATTCAATGGGGAGATGGGAGCTATCGGCGCCATGCCCATGACCATCGACACCATAAGGCGACACCTCGAGAACGGCTTTCAAAATCGACGGTGTCTTGGCCCCAGTCACGAAGGGGCGCAACCGCCAGTGGCGGGTATTGAGAGTGAAATCGTCCAGCACGGCGCTCAGCTTATCCGCCTCCCATTCATCATTCATCAGGTCGAGTGTCATACCCATGTAGTTGAGGTTGGAGAAAACTTTAAAATCATCCAGCTCCGCAGGTGGATGGGCCAACATTTTGTCGGTAACCGCCATCAATGGGATGGTCAGATCGTCCATGGTATCGACGCTCAACTCGTCGGGCAGACCAAACGCATCGATCATGATACGCTTGCGCAGCGATGCATCATATTCCTTGAACAGAGCAATAAGTTCCGTTGCCGTGCGCTTGGCCAAGGCGCATTTTGCATGAACAGGCAACAAGAGCTTTGTATTCATCCCACGCATAATCGCCGTTTTAAGGCCGTCCATACCGGCTCTTAGGACAACCTTGTTTTTTGCCCAAAGTTCATCCGGCGTTTCCCCTTTTCTCAATGCTTTTGGCGCATCGCTAACGGTTCCGTCTGCGGCTCGCAAAACGGGAACACAGCGGTAAAACTCCGTAATTTTGTTTTGCTCAGTCTGGATTGGTCGAAAAACGACATCGAGCTTTGGATGCCCTGTTTTGTCGTCTGTCATCGGCGTCTCTTATTCCTTAGTGTCGTTTCCCAACAGTACCTTTTGCAACTGCCGTCAAGCAATAGGTATGATCTACAAAGCGGCTCTATTTTTTAGCTTGAGGAACATACCATGGAAACACCGCCTTTGATTGACGCGGCGGGCCAGCATCATCGGCAGGCGCAGAAGGCGAAAATTCTGTCCTTGGTTCCTAGCCTGACCGAATTGATGTTTGACCTAGGTTTAGAAAATTCTTTGGTTGGACGGACTGCTTTCTGCGTTCACCCAAAAAATCGGATCAAGTCAATCCCCAGTATCGGCGGAACCAAACAGGTGAACTGGGAAAAGGTCGAGGCCGCCGCCCCCACCCACGCACTTGTCAATATCGATGAGACACCTAAGGAACTAGCCGAAGCCTTGAGCGGCAAGGGTATCATCCCAATCGTCACCCACCCTATCGCTCCACAGGACAACCTGGAACTCTTCCGTTTCTTCGGTCGCTTATTCGACCGGGAGGACCAAGCGGAAAAGCTCTGTCAATCCTTCGACAGCGCATGGGAAGAACTAAAAACCATTCAAGCCGATCTGCCAGATCGCAAGGTGCTTTACCTGATCTGGAAAGACCCCTTTATGACCGTTTCCCAGGACACCTATATTTCGCAAATGCTCAATCTCATCAATTGGCACAGCCTGGGGCACGATGAGAACCGCCGCTATCCGGAGGTTCCATCGACATCCGATTCAATAGAAAAAGCCGACCTTATTCTATTTGCAACCGAACCTTTTCCGTTCAAAGACGAAAACTTAAAAGAATTCTCACAAGAACATCCTGAAATTAAAGCAGAATTAAAGATTGTCGATGGAGAAGTGTTTTCCTGGTATGGCAGCCGATCGATCCAATCCCTGAGACTTTTAAAACAAATGGTTGTGTAAATATCTTAGAAAAAACAGTTAGTCGAATTTTCCAAAATTGAACAAATACTGCAGCGCCCGACTAAAAAAATACATCCAAACATGCATTTAGTGCGATTTCCTATGGAATTACTTGATATTTTCGACTTTTGGGTATATGTGGAATCAGTGAGGGAGTCCTGAGTCATGACTCTTAGGCTCCTCAGTTAGTTGGATTCAAATGAATTCAGCGGATACCAAGGAAGTATCCGACACTTGATTCCGCTAGTAGGCGGAGAGCGGCTAGAAAAGCTGAAAGGCCAAAGGGATGATCGGATTTCTAAGACCGATCTTGGAATTGTTCGGATTCACCGAACTGCAAACGTTGCTGGCAGTGGTGTCTCTGGTCTTTTTCCTTGCCAGTCTGCTTGGCGGCTTGATTTCCGGCCTCACGACAGCTTTCGGAAAACCGGGCCCTGAGCGCAAACTGACTGACCGCATGTCGTTCAGAATGGCGACGCTTGGCGAAATCCTGGTCGTTCTTTTCGTTCTCTATTACCACGGTGTCGTTATCATCAGCGTGACACCGGCTCATGTAATTTATTGGGGCTCAGCCCTGGTTATTGGCCCTGTGCTCGGTATGCTAGGGGCGCAGGTTACCGAGTTGGTCTTCAACAAGCGGATTACCCAAAACAAGAAAATTTATAAGAAATACTTGGCCATGCAGCGGGAAAAGGCCTTTGCTCGACGAGCAAAGGAATTCGAGAAAACCAACGCCAAGAGCCAAGCGCAACGCGAAAAGCGAGAGGACATGAAACGCGCGGCTCAGGCCCGCAACGACGCGGCCGAACTGGCCCGTGAACGCCGCCGCCTCAAGCAGGCCTAAATTCGGCAAAAAATATCCTCATCTTTGAAACTCACGGATCGGTTGCCGTTATCGTTATAGTGGGCGGTTGTGGAAACATTTGCGCACATCCACCCGTATACCCAAACGCTTCGCTTGTATCAAACTTAACCTCGATTTTCGGCATCTCTCCCTTACATTGATAGGGAGAAGACAAAGCTATGGTCATAGTAAAAGAGGTCGCCCCATCAGTTTGGTCAATCCCATAGGTAGAATATGTAAACCCGCCGATAGAGGCGGCAACCAGGGCTTGATTTGGCAGCTCCAATTGACGAGCAGCCTGAGCGCCCCCACTGGCAGCCCCGGCAGTCCACGCACCTCTTGCTCCTGCAGCCCCAGCTCGAGTCTGACATGTGCCATCATCAGCTGAAATCGTAAACGTCGTCGACATGGTCACCCGCACATGCGACCAAGTCTGATACATTGGAATACTGCTCAGGTCGATAAATTTGCCAACCTCACCACCGGCAGCAGCACTGGCAATATCAAAAACTTTCGCCCCTGACCCCAGCGTATACGGGTTTGAACATACTGACGAACGACACAACTCCACCTTTGTAACGGTTACATCATATCGATCAACCGCAGCACCTGTTGTCCCCCCAATCGCCCCTGCATATGATGCCTGCACATTCAGCAGCCCTGTCACGGCCCCCAAAAAAACGCCACAAGCGATCTTAAAATCCCGCATCAGTTCCCCCTCGTAATCACAACGCCGGAGCTTGTCCGCTCGACGATAATTTTGTTTTCACGCCGGACCTTGTCCAACATATGATCTCGCATATCGCGCTTCTCCCAGGCCGAGTCGCTAATAAATTTCGAACTCATTGCAACTGGGCGTGGCGCACCAAAAGGAATATGAAAAGCCAATTTCACAAAGCTTTCCCGCTCCGCCATGAAATTGTCCTTGTTCCATCCACCTTCGATTTTCAAATTCTGCTGAAGATCGGCTTCAAGGCTGGCGCTCCACCCCTTCACATCCTCTGAGTTGGCAACGGAATCCCAATAGTACCTCCGGGCATGAACCTTGGCCCCCGGCAAGTAGGGAAGTTGAGCGCTCAACTCAATGTCGCGACCATCT
>CBDUMN010000143.1:0-6169 GCA_965368335.1 uncultured Rhodospirillales bacterium | reverse complement strand
CTCGAGTCATCGGCGGCAGACCGTGGAAGGCGCGGAAAATGAAACCCGATCCCTCGACCAGATACAGGTGCTTCAAGAGTCGGGTTGATTCTGTCATGTGAAAATTCTCTTCTGCGAATTTTGCTGTTCCGTCCCACTCCCCCACCCGACCGCCCAATCCATTGTACACTCGTGGGCGGTCGGGGGGGGGAGTGGGACGGAACAGCCTTAGTAAACTAATGACCGCCGCTGAGGTCAGCGCCTTCTTTTGCCACATACTTGGCGCTGCAGTAAGGGCAGGTCACCTCGCCGTCTTTGTTGAGGTGCAGGGAGACCAGTGGGTGGCGTGAAGACGGGACGTTGCCGCAGCACTGAACGACGGCGGTTTCGACCTCGATGATTTCGATAGCTTGAGCTTCCATGAGTAGTTGTCTCTCTCAAAGAGTTGACCGACGGGATGGGCGGATACTAGTTTCCAAGCTCGAACTATTCAATATTGGATCGCTCCCCCCATGCCTGAAGCCGCGATAAAAACCGTCGATCTCTCCAAGACCTATGCCGGGTCGAGGCGGATGCCGCCTAAAGAAGCGCTGAAAAGCGTTTCTCTGACCATTCCCCAAGGGTCGTTTTTCGGTCTGCTTGGGCCCAACGGGGCGGGCAAATCGACCCTGATCAATATTCTCGCCGGTTTGGTCAATAAGACCGCAGGCGACGCCAAGGTCTGGGGTTACGATATTGAAGATCAAATGCGCGAGGCGCGGCGGTCCATCGGCGTGGTGCCTCAAGAGCTGAATATCGATCCGTTTTTCTCACCTCGGGAGTTGCTCGACGTTCAGGCCGGGCTCTATGGTGTGCCGAAGGCCGAGCGTAAAACCGATGAGATTTTAAAGCAGGTGGGCCTGCTCGATAAGGCTGATGCCTACGCGCGTTCGCTGTCGGGCGGAATGCGGCGGCGTCTGCTGGTCGCCAAGGCTATGGTTCATCAGCCGCCGATTCTGGTGCTCGACGAGCCGACCGCCGGGGTCGATGTGGAGCTGCGCCATCAACTTTGGGAATCGGTCAAGGCGCTGAATGAGGCGGGAACCACCGTCTTGCTGACCACCCATTATCTGGAAGAGGCCGAACAGCTTTGCGACCGGATCGCCATCATCAATCACGGCCGTCTTATCGCTTGTGATACTAAGGATGCGCTCCTGCAACGCCTGGACGCCAAGGAACTGACGGTTGTGGTCGGCGAAGAAATAGAAGCCGTGCCGGAAAATCTGGCTGGAAAATTCAATGTGGAATACCGCGCCGGGCGACGTCTGGTTTTCCGCTATCAGCCGAGTCAGGTTGAAATCCGCGATATTTTGCGGGCCGTCAATGAGGGGGGGCTGACCATCCTCGACCTCTCCACCGACGAAAGCGATTTGGAAGATATTTTCCTTTCGCTAACCCGTGACGAGGAGCCCGAGAAGGCCGTTTCCTAATGCCGGGATTGCGTGGGATCGCATTTTTTCTCGCCGTCTGCCTGCTTTCCGCCTGCGCGCCGCGCTTCGTTGAGCCGGGGCCCGCTGTTCATTCTCCTCTTCTTGAAGATAACCATGTGGTGATGACCGATGGCGCGCGTCTGCCCTTGCGAAGTTGGAAGGCCGAGGAAACTCCCGAGCGGGCCATTATTCTGGCCTTGCACGGTTTTAACGACTATGGCGCCTTTATCGCCGAGGCGGCGCAAATCCTGGCGACCTATGGCGTGACGACCTATGCCTACGACCAGCGGGGCTTCGGTGCGGCCCCTCATACGGGCAAATGGGCGGGGAGCGAGGCCTATCTGGCCGATCTTGCCGCCATCAGCCGCCTGATCCGGAAACGTTATCCGAAGATTCCCCTCTACCTCCTCGGCGAAAGCATGGGCGGCGCAGTGATCCTTGCGGCAGTCGCAGGATCCGATCCGCCCGTAGCCGATGGGGTGGTTTTATCCGCCCCCGCCGTTTGGGGCTGGCGCTCCATGCCGTTTTACCAGACCATCCCTTTGCGGTTGGCCGCCCTCCTGTTTCCCGGCTGGGTGTTGACCGGTGAGGGACTCGACATTACGCCGTCGGACAATCGGCAGATGCTCATTGCGCTGGGTCGCGATCCGCTGGTGATCAAGGGAGCGCGGGTCGATGCTCTCTATGGGCTGACAAACCTGATGGATCGGGCCTATGACGCGGGGACCCGCCTTGATATTCCGGCCCTCATTCTCTATGGCGAGAAAGATGAGATCATTCCCTGGGAGCCGACCCGGCATCTGCTGGCCTCGCGCCCGGATGCCGCGCTCACCCGGCAAAAAGTGGCGCTTTATGACAACGGCTATCATATGCTGTTGCGCGATTTGCAGGGCGATACCGTGTTGCGCGATATGGTTTCCTGGCTCTTCAATCACAAGGCTCCCTTGCCGTCCGGGAGTGACGTGAGAGCCCATAAAATCGAGCCCCGTCAGTAGTCCGTCGCGCTCTAACGTCTTCTGATTTCACAAAAATATCACCTCTTCTCACCTAAATGGGGGTGGCGGCATTGTTTTCCCGCATGTCAAATGGTTGACGATTCGAGGGTCTTCTTTTGTTGAAGGCTGAGGATAAATGCTTAAAGCCGGGACGAGGCTAAGAGGTCGATGAGCCTTCTTGATATTGAAGCGCATTTGATGCGGAGCGTCTGCCAAAACTATTTCGGCGGAGATGGTGGCGAGGCCTGCCACGACTGCGCGCGCAAACCCGAATGCGAAGAAATCCTGAGAGAGACCTATTCCTTCATCGATCACCTGAATAAAAAACGCTCCAACGCCGCCTGAGGGCCGCTTGAAAACAGTGCGTTTAAATGCTTTACCTCGCCCCTGCCTTTCGAGTAATGTGCGCCGCACTTGGCCCAGGCACCCGTAGCTCAGCTGGATAGAGCGCTGCCCTCCGAAGGCAGAGGTCAGAGGTTCGAATCCTCTCGGGTGCGCCAATCTTTTCAATCAGTTATGATATTTTTGGGTTTCGCAGTGCGGGGACGTAAGTGCTCTGTAAGTGCACGGTGCGGGGCGAGTTCGGCTATGTTCTAAGGTGTTTAGAGAGGTGCATGCCATTCTGCACGTTCAAGAATGCGCTGTGTATACTGATCTGAATTTGCATGCGTTTTCCAAAATGAAATGATTTCATCATCCCGCTCAAAAACCTCAACTTTAGCCAGGTCCATCGTTTCCTCCTCGTGATAAGGAGCGACCAGACCATCATGAGTATCTGCATCACCCACAACGACGTATTGAAAAATCTTTTCCTCGCCATCACGGACAACAGCTTGATTATCCAAGATATGTACGCTTGCTCCAGGCGTTAAACCAACACGAAAGACTTTGGGAAGGACAATCTCATAATATGCAGGGCGATCCATTGGCCTATGAATCCAGAGATGGTTTGGTGCAATATATGAAGAATCGATCCATAGCCCTATTGTTTGGCTTCGTTCATGAGGCATAAGACGCGGAAGGGCAACCGAGGTGCTAAGTTGGGCGTCTAGAGGAGCGTTTGTCGGCAAAAAGTGAGCTTGCCCGGCACTAGACATTGCTATTTGTTGCAAGTCGATTTCGTGGCGAATTTTTCTAATATTTGTAAAATACCCGTAAGCAATATTCTTTAAGCGAAGGTTCCCTTGGATATTCCATTGGGACCCCCATATCTGACTGCTCTCAACAATACCACTAAATCCTTTTTCATCTGTGTGGTGAAAAAGTTTCAGTTCAAAACGTGACCGAACTCTCCTCCAGCGTCCGTCAGGGGCAGGCCAAGAAGGGCCATCAATTTTTTCATAGTAGCATTTATAAATCACGCTCCCATCAGGGTTGCAGGAGACTTTGTTGCGCTTAAAAAAAGTTACCCGAAGGCATGCTTGATTGTTGGCCACGAATGAAAAACGGCAAAAATCGTTTGAATCTTCTGGAAAGAAGCCAAGCTGGCACGGGTCGAAAAAAATCGGGAGGAAAAACGGTCGGTCTTTGCTTTTGCCTAAAAGAACGTCCGGCTGCACCACCGACCCAAGGGTCAAATGAAGCAAGCGACACTTAATATATCCTTTCTTCCTTCGCCCTGTACCAAATGGCTGCCGGACACTCACGTTGCTCACTCCAAATCCTCCCGCAGCGCCTGTGAAATTGTAACGGCAATGGCCTTTTGTGCCTCAATGCGCTGCAGCTCCAGTTCATGGCGGCGTTGTTCGGCGAGGGCTTGTTGTTCGTGCCGTTGTTTGTCTTGGTTTTGATATTCGATGGCGCGTTTTTCGCTTCGCTCGATTTCCTGGACGCGTTTAAGCGCTTCGTCCTTCTCCCTGCGCATTTGTGCTTCCATGGAATGGAAAATGCGGTCTTGCTGCTCGTCAAATTTGGATTTGGGGAACGTGACCCCACGCTCAAGCCAGACCCTTCTCTCTTCCGCCCGGCGAATCTGCCATTCGACCAGCTTGAGTTGAGCTAGCGCCTCTGTTTCGGCGATTAACTCTACGAGATGTGCTTCCAACCTTTCGATTTCCGCACGATAAGCCGGGGCTAACCCTGATGGCGGCATAAAGGGGCCTGGTTCATATGGTTTTTCAGGCTTGAGGATTTCCTGCTGATTTTTACGCTTAAGCCACCCGAACATTCTTTATGAACTCCGGGTATTGAAAAATTTCAGGATAAATTGACGGCCATAAACAAAGACAATGAATGTCCCGATATAGGCCAGCCATTCCTTATTCCAAAAGAAGTCGTCTAAGGTCGGAAATTCCTGCCAAGCTTGATTGAATGCAATGTAAATGCAGAGCGCCATCCACCCCAATTGGGCGGCGTAGCAGGTGAATACGCGGCTAAGATGGGCGGCACGCTCTTTGCGGCGGCGAGATAGCTCTTCCTTCTTGGCTTTTTCTCGGCGTGCACCTTCAACGCGCTCCACTTCAGCGTGGTATGCAGCGTTGATCTTATATTGTAAATCCCGGCGCTCAGCCTCCTCTTTACCCCGGCGGGCAGCTTCCCGGACCAAAAAGTCAGACATAGACCCCTCAATGAGACAATAGGCAAAAACACCCATAAGATGTAACACAAGCTGCTCTGTTGCCCAAGGTGTTACGCCTTTTCGGTTGAGGCTTTGAGAGTGCCCAGCTCAATACGCTTGCGGATTCCTTTCTGCAACGCCTCGATGGCGTGGTCGTTGAGCTCGGTGCCGTCGAGGATGTTGCGGGCGTGCAGGCCTTCAAACAGGTTGTCGGTGTCGCCGGACATGATCCATTCGAGCGTTTTCTCGGCGAACTCCAGGCGCTCGCGAAAGGAACCCTGCCCTTTGGTCAGCTTGGTGAAAAATTCGATTTGCCTCTTGGGCGACAGCGCGTCGTCCACGGACGCCAAGTCGCCGCGATAGTCTTTGAACAGATCGAGCACCTTCTGGTGCGCTTCCGACGTTTCGTCACTCAGCATGATTTCGATAATCATGTCCTGAGCGAAGGGATCGCCGCTTTCGTTCTCCAGCATCATTTTGAAAATGTCTTCGTCGGACGGCTCTTCGCCCAGCAGTTCCTTCTTGGCGTCCTGCAAATCTTTCTTGGCCTCCTCGTCGCCCTTCTCAGCGCGGTGAAAGGTGTCGATGGCGGCAAGCGCCTGGGTTTCGCGAACCTGTTCGTGGGTAAGGTCGGCATGACCGGAGCCAACCTCGGCTTGGCCCTCGGCCTCCTCCCCGTTTTCAATCGAGGCTTCTTTAATGCGTGCCTCGATGGTTGGCCGGGCAGCTTCCAAATGTGATGCCGGAACACGAAGAAACCGTTGCTGAATGTTCGGCGGCAGTCGTTCAAATCCAGGAATGCCAAAATGTGGGAAGCGCTCTGTGGCTACCTCCTGCATTTCTGTGTGCGGTGCTGGTGCGAATTCTACACTTGGCATTCAACGAGTGATTATGGACAGTCCGAAGCGGGTAGTGCGCCAATCGCACACAATTCTCGAATAGCCTTTTCGTCCGACTGCCTTCGCATTTCCTGAGCACGCTTAATTTTCTCCTCACCACGTTTGATCCGCTCCCGCGCCTGCTGCTGACCGGCGCGCGCGGCTTCCAGCTCCGCCTCGAACTTTTTAAGCAGTTCGGGATCGGGCTTTTCGATCACGATTCCGGCGCTGGTGGGCTGGACGTTCATAAACTGTGTTAAAATACAAAGCGTTATAACCATTCCCACTTTG
>CBDUMN010000142.1:0-6294 GCA_965368335.1 uncultured Rhodospirillales bacterium | reverse complement strand
ATGGGCACGGCGGTTTATCTCAAGCGCGGGCGTTGCGCGACCATTTCGCTGAATACCGAATTTACCGGCAATGTCGAGCCCGGCGCCTGGGTCGAAGCGGAAGTGGAAATCGCCAAACTGACCGGTTCCCTGGCTTTTGTGCGCGGCACTTTGACCGGCGACGGCCAAACCATCCTCACCGCCTCGGGTGTTTGGAAGCTGTTTAAGAAGCCGCGGGAAGGCCATCCGGACAAGGGCCCGGATGTTTAATCATAGAGCGATCTGTAAGATCATTAATGACTTGATAAAATGCCCATAACCAATTGCTATTACTTAAAAATTTAGCAAAATTTCGACAGGTTACCTCATTTTCTCGAGATTTACCGTAGAAAATGACTATTTTTCAATTGGGTAGCGCATGATTATGATGCGCTGACTAAGCTTTAACCCCGGCAAAAGCCGCTTTTGGGGCGTCGGGGTCGAGCGGCCAGCGGGGTCGCGGTTTGAAGGTCAGCGCGTCGGTGTTGCCCGCTTTCAAATGTTCCAATCCGGCCCAGGCGATCATCGCCCCGTTGTCGGTGCAGAGATGCAGGGGCGGCGCAACAAAAGCCATATTGTGAATTTCAGCCTCGGCCATTAGGCGTCCGCGAAGGTATTCGTTGGCCGCCACGCCACCGGCGACCACCAGGGTGGTTCCTTCCGGGTGATCGGCCTTGAACATCTCCATGGCGTTATCGAGCCGGTCGGCGATGACGTCTCCGGCGGCGGCTTGAAACGAGGCGCAGAGGTCGTTGATGTCGTTTTCCTGCAAGGGGCCTTCCGGCAGGCCTTCGATGGCGTGGCGGACGGCGGTCTTGAGGCCGGAGAAGGAGAAATCGCAGCCCGGCCGTTTGCGCATCGGCCGCGGCAGGCTGAACCGCGACGGCTCGCCGCTACGGGCATGGGCCTCGACCGCCGGGCCGCCGGGATAGCCGAGCCCCATCATTTTGGCCGATTTATCGAAGGCCTCGCCCAGCGCATCGTCGATGGTGGTGCCCAACCGCTTGAACCGGCCCACACCTTCGACGCTCAAGAACTGGCAATGGCCGCCGGAAACCAGCAGCAACAGGTAGGGATAGGCCACGTCATGGGTCAGCCGGGCGGTCAGCGCATGGCCTTCCAGGTGGTTGACCGCGATGAAGGGGAGGTTGTGGACGGCGGCGATGGCCTTGGCGGTCATCACGCCGACCATGACCCCGCCAATCAGGCCGGGCCCGCCGGTCGCCGCTACGGCGTCCAGTTGGCTAAAGCTCAACCCCGCCTTTTCCATGGTTTCGGCGACGATCCGGTCGGCGTGTTGCAAATGGGCCCGTGCGGCCACTTCCGGCACGACGCCGCCATATACCCGGTGCTCATCGAGCTGTGAAAGCACCACTTCGCCCTTGATCCGCCGGGCCAAGGGCAGGGGGTCGTCGCTCACCACGGCGGCGGCGGTCTCATCGCAACTGGTTTCCAGCCCAAGGACGATCATTAGAGAATTCTCAAAAAACGGCTTGCCTCAAACGCCGGGAACTTTACTCTGTAGCGCCGTTCCAAGCCAAGTTCATTGAGGCTTATTGCACTATTTTTGTTAGGGTTCCATGACTGATACACCCATCCTGCGAATCGGCACCCGGGGGAGCCCCCTGGCGCTGGCCCAGACCCATATCGTACGCGACTGCCTAAAGGCCGCTCATCCTGAACTGCAAGCCGAAGGCGCCATCGAGGTGGTGGCCATCCAGACCACCGGCGACAAGGTTTTGAACAAAGCGCTGGCGGAGATCGGCGGCAAGGGCCTGTTCACCAAGGAATTGGACGAAGCGATGATCGCCGGCGAGATCGATTTCGCCGTGCATTCGATGAAAGACGTGCCGACCGTTTTGCCCGATGTTTTCGACCTGCCGTGCATTCTGCCGCGCGAAGACGTGCGCGATGTATTTATTTCCTATAAGGCGCAGTCTATCGACGATCTGGCCCCCGGCTCGGTGGTCGGCTCGGCTTCGTTGCGCCGCCAGGCCTTGATTTTGGCGCGCCGTCCCGACCTCAAGGTCGAGGTGTTTCGCGGAAACGTTCAGACGCGCCTGAAAAAGCTCAAAGACGATGTCGTCGATGCGACGCTGCTGGCCAAGGCCGGGCTCAACCGCATGGACATGGCCGATGTGGCGACCAGCATTATCGAACCCGATGTGATGTTGCCTGCCGTCGCCCAAGGGGCCGTGGGGATTACCTGCCGCGCCGACGATGAGAAGGGTAAGGCCTATCTTGCGCCGCTCAACTGTCCTGAAACCTATACCCGCGTTGTCGCCGAGCGCGCCCTTTTGCGGGTGCTCGATGGTTCCTGCCGTACGCCAATTGCCGCCTTGGCGACGATTGACGGCGAGACGCTTCACCTTAAGGGCCTGATCGCCAAGCCCAACGGCAGCGAAGTGCTGCATGTGGAGCGCTCCGGCCCGGCGGCGAACGCCGAAGCCATCGGTATCGAGGCGGGTGAAGATCTGAAGGAGCGGGCCGGTCCCGATTTCCTGACGACAGATCATTAGGAAGGCGAAACAACCCATGCGTCTCTTGGTGACCCGCCCCAAGGAAGATTCCGAAGGTCTGGTGCAAGCGCTCGATCAAATGGGCGTTGCAAGCCGCGTCGAGCCGCTGCTCAATATCGAGGTGGATGCCAAGGCCAAGGTGACGCTGGATGGGGTTCAGGCCCTGCTGATCACCAGCGCCAACGGAGTCCGCGCCTTTGCCGAAGTGGAAAAAAATCGCCAGATCGGCGTTTTGGCCGTCGGCGATTCTTCGGCGCGGGCGGCTCGGGAGGCGGGGTTTAAAGCGGTTGAAAGCGCGTCGGGCGATGTGGAGGCCTTGGCCGATCTGGTCAAGCAGCGTCTCAAGCCTGAGGACGGCGCGCTTCTTCATGTGGCGGGCAGTCGGGTCGCGGGCGATCTGGGCGGTCTTTTGGAGGGGGCAGGCTATACATATAAGCGCGCCGTTCTCTATCATGCCTCCAAGGCCGAAAGCCTGACGCAAGAGACGAAAAAAGCCATTCGCAACGGAGAATTGGACGGGGTAGTGTTTTTTTCTCCCCGCACGGCGGAATCCTTTGTAAGTTTGGCAAGGAAGGCGCGGCTTCAGAAAAGCTGCCGGGAGATGACGGTCTACTGCCTCAGCCGAGCGGTGGCCGAAAAGGCCTCGGCCTTGAATTGGAAGACGGTGGAAACGGCGGAAAAGCCGGAGCAGGACGCCCTGCTCGACCGGGTGCGCAAAGCCTTCGAGGATAGGCGCATGGTTAAAGGGGAAGACATGACCACTTCAAAAAACGATCCGAAGAACAAAGAAGCGGAAAAAACGACGGCTCAGGCTCCGGAAAAGCCCAGTCAAACGCCCAGTGATAAGAACGCTCCGCCGCAACCCGCGGAAAAAAAGGACACGGTCAAGGCCGAGACTAAAAAACCGGAAGACAACAAAACCGGCGCGGCCAAAACGGCGGGGCAGAAGCCTGACGATAAAAAACCCGGCGCGAAGGCAGCCACTCCATCGGCGAGCACCCGCCAAATGCCGAAAACCAGCAGCGGCCTCATCGGTTTCGTCTGGCTGGTCGCCATCCTGGCGGTGATCGGCGGCGCGGCTTACGCCACCTTGCCGCTCTGGACCCCGAAAGTCGCCCCCCATCTGCCCGAGCCGGTGTTAAAAGCGCTGGGCATCGCCAAGCCCATCGCCGAACCGGCCGCTAAGTCCGAGCCGACCAAGCCGGTCCCCTCCATGCAGGAACTCACCGCCGAGCGGGAAAAAATCAAGCCGGAGCTGGAGCAGCTGATGACCCGGGTGCAAACCCTGGAGAAGGCGCTGAGCGATGTTAAGAAAATGGTTTCAGTGGTTAGTGCGGCTTCATCGGGCGGTTCTTCTTCCGATCAGTTGGATGCTTTGTCTCAGCGGTTGAGCAAGCTGGAAAGCGGCAGCGTGACCAGCGATGGCGCAGCGACGGAAACGGCGGTTAGCGCTCTCGCCAGTCGCATCGCCGCCCTGGAAGCCAAGCCTTTGCCCGAAGCGCCGGACCTGTCGCCAACCATCGAGAGCCTGTCCGACAGACTCTCGGCTTTGGAAAAGGTCAAGGCGGCGGCCCAGGAATCGGTGGCGTCCGCGCCGGGGATGATTCTCGCCGTCGGACAGCTTCGTGACGCTTTCCGCACCCAACGGCCTTTCGTTGGGGCGCTCGACGGGGTTAAGGCCCTGGCCGGAGACGACGCCGACATGCAGGGGGCCATCGCCATTCTCGATCCCTTCGCTGCTGGCGGCTTGCCCTCCTTAACGACTCTGCGCAAACAATTCGACGACCTCGCGCCGCAAATTCTTCGCGCCGTTGTCGCGCCCCAGGGCGATTCCTGGGTCGATAAAACCGTTGATCGTCTGGCCTCGGTGGTGACCGTGCGCAAGACCGATGGCGATCTCGCCGGAGAAACCACGCCGTCGATTGTCGCCCAGGCCGAAGCGGCCCTGGCGGCGGGCGATCTGGCCGGTGCGGTGACGGCGCTCGATGGCCTGAAAGACGGCCCGGCCAAGGCCGCGGCGGCCTGGATGGAAGCGGCAGGCACCCGCCTTAAGGCCGAAGAGGCGCTCGATACACTGCAAATGCGGGCGATCAAAATGATGTCGTCGGCAGAGGCCCAGTAAGATGTATAGGGTCCTCAAATTCCTCATCGTTATCGTCCTGCTCGTGGCTGGGGCGGTTTGGCTGGCCGATCATCCGGGCTCCGTCACCATCAAATGGCAGGGCTACCGTGTCGATGCTTCCTTTACGGTGCTGCTTCTGGCTGTGGCCGCCGTTGCGGCGCTTACGGCGGTTCTCTATCGGGTCTGGCTGTTTATCCGCCGGGTCCCGGTCTGGGTTGGCGAGTCGAGCAAGGAGCGCAAGCGCCGCAAGGGCTATGCAGCCTTGAGCCGCGGCATGGTCGCCGTGGCGGCGGGCGACGTGAAGGAAGCCGATAAAAACGCCAAGCAGGCCGACCAGTTGTTGCAGGACCCGCCGCTGACCATGCTGCTCTCGGCCCAGGCCGCCCAGCTTTCAGGCGACGAAAAGGCGGCAACCAAATTTTTCGAAGCCATGTCGGAGCGCCCCGAGATGGCTTTCCTCGGTGTGCGTGGACGGTTGAATCAGGCGATGGCCGAAGGCGATACCGGCGCGGCCTTGAAACTGGCCGAACGGGCCTTCCGCCTTAAGCCGAAAACCGACTGGGTGGCGGGAACCTTGTTCGATCTGCAGGTCAAGGAAGGCCGTTGGGCCGAAGCCGACGGCACCCTGACCGCATTAGAGAAAAACCGTCAGATCGATGCCGTCGAGGCGCAACGCCGCCGCGCCATTCTCGATCATCAGCGGGCTCAGGGCCTGCTGGCCGAAGGGCGGATCAAAGACGCGATCAAGCTGCTCAAGAAAGCTTGCGATCTGGCGCCCCACTTCGTTCCGGCCGCCTTGCAACTGGCGGCGGCTTTCAAGCAGAACGGCAAGCCCTCCAAGGCGGAAAGCACGCTGGAGGAAGCTTGGCGGCGCGAGCCCCATCCCGATATCGCCGAGGCCTATATGGCGATGAAGGACCAGGGCGACCCCTTGAAAAACGTCAAAAACGCCGAACGTTTGGCCGGGTTTAACCAGGATAATGAAGAAAGCGCCTTGTTGCTTGCCGGGGCTTATCTAAAAGCCGAACTGTGGGGCGAAGTCCGCAAGGCCTTGTCGAGCCGAGCCGATGGTGCGGCCTCGGCCCGCATTTGTCGCCTGATGGCCGAGTTGGAAGAATCGGAAAACCAGGATGCCCAAAAGGCGGGCGATTGGCTCAAGCGGTCCACCGAGGCCGATCCCGATCCGGCCTGGGTCTGCGCTTCCTGTGGCGCTCTGGAAACCGATTGGCGGCCGGTCTGCGGTAACTGCGGTAGCTTCGATAGCCAGTCCTGGCGGGTGCCGCCCCGAGCCCACAAGGCCCATGGCGCGCTGACCCTGGTCGAAGAAACCGAGGCGTCCGCGACAATTATTGTCGAGGCCGATCCCGTCGCCCCGGAAACGGCTGAAAAACAACCGGAGAAAAAGGACTCTTCTTTCGCCGGTTAAGAATGGGTCCTGACCCTATTGA
This sequence comes from uncultured Rhodospirillales bacterium, assembly GCA_965368335.1. GTDB lineage: Bacteria > Pseudomonadota > Alphaproteobacteria > Rhodospirillales > JAPHRK01 > CBDUMN01. The sequence continues at coordinate 187 of CBDUMN010000142.1, read as the reverse complement.
CGGACACATGCGGGCGGGGTAATGTCCCGCCCGCACGAAATCCAAGTTCCCGTGTCGGCGCCGCCTTAGCTCAGCTGGTAGAGCATCGCATTCGTAATGCGAGGGTCGGGTGTTCAAGTCACCCAGGCGGCACCATTCCTCTCTTTCTCGATCCTTCAGCGCTGTCCGGTCTGCCTGGTCACCTTGG
>CBDUMN010000141.1:0-6628 GCA_965368335.1 uncultured Rhodospirillales bacterium | reverse complement strand
ATCGGGCTCCCACCCAACCTAAATCTACAACAGCCTAAATAGACAGGAATCCAGGGATTGCATCGGTGACTCACATTCTGGATTCCGGGTTCCGCTTTGCGGCCCCGGAATGACGGTGGGGCTTGACAAATCGGTGGAAATATGATTATTTTCCTTCGCCATCAACTTCATATAATGCGCTGTTTTATCGATATTTTAACGGCGTATTCGGAGAAAATGATAAGTATTTTTTCCGATTTTGGCTCTTTTATAAGTAAATCAGATGCTTAGTCGATTTGGACTAGGGGGTTACCGTGCGTTTTCTGCCGTTTAACCGGGATTTTTTGTCGTTCTTATGGGCAAAAAAGAAAGCGGCCTCCTGTTGGAGACCGCCTTTCCAATCTTGAACCGCGAGAGGTGCGGTTTAGCTTTTCTTGATCAAGAAGCTGTAGACGCCGTCGGTTTCACCGCTTTCGACCAGCTGGTTGCCGGTGGATTTGCAGAAAGCGTCGAAATCCTTGACCGACCCGGGGTCGGTGGCCAGGACTTCCAGCGTATCGCCGGAATTCAGCGCCTTGATGGCTTTCTTGGTTTTCAGGATCGGCAAGGGACAGTTAAGGCCCTTAGTGTCCAGTGTTTCAGTTGCGTCGCTCATAGGTTACGTCTCCCTTCCTCGAAATATAGAGCCCAATCCGGGCCTTTCTTTGCTACAGTTTACACACAGGTGTTGATGTATTTCAAACAAACCACGCGCAGGCACGAAGCCAAGTTTTTCTCGTTGGCGAATTGGCAGTGATCGGCAATCTTGGTCACGACGGCAGCCACCGTCACTCCCTCATCCCGCGCCAGTTCATCGAGAACGGACCAGAAGGCCCGCTCCAGCCGGATGGTGGTCGAATGCCCATGAATGCGCAACGACCGCTTCTCCGGCTGGTATTCGGCGTTCTGCTCGGCATTGCAGAGCGAGAACATGCGGGCCAGCGGCTTTTCTTCAGCCGCCGCTCCCGCTTCGGTTTCCATAATTGCAAGAGAAGGGTCCATATCCCGTGGCACGGATTAAAGCCCCTTACTCAAGGTGAAGGCCCCACGGATATCCCCCGGTTTGAAGCCACGCGCCTTATCGCTCGGATAGAGTCCATCGAGCTTGGCCGCAACATCGGGTTCAATACGATTGCCATGACACTTAAGACAAATCTCAGCCGTCGGAATGGCCTTCATGAAGCGGTAAAACTTCTTTCCATCCTGTTCGACCACTTCACCGAACGCAATTTTATCCGGATTTTCTCCCTGCTTCTTGCGCTCTTCAAAGGACTGAAGGACTTTCATTTCCCATTCATCCGGGCGGTTCTCAGCATTGCGCAGCTTTAAGGAAGTGCGCCCAACACTCCATCCTTCAACGGATTTCGCCTTGGCAATTCCCGGAGCCTTTTCGTTGCAAGCGCCCACGGCATGGATCGGCCCATCCTTCTTGATGGCCGTGACCAATTCATTTTTAAGAGCGCCGCCAAAACCTTTCATAACGCTCACGGCTTCACCCTGAAGCGCGTTACTATCGGCCGCCTGAGCGGTGATCGGTAAAACCGCCAAAACGGCGGTGATAATATTTTTTTTCAACATTCTTTCGTCTCCCTGTTCGTCCAACCCGTTACAAAAAGCCACCGTATGCCGGTGATCGTTTTCAAGTCTTTTGAGTCGGTTAGATAAACAAGTTGATGTCCGATTTGAGGGCTTTTTCCATGTATGTCGCCGCCCCGCCAATCTCAATTCCGTCAATCAGGTCCTTTCGGTCCAACTCGAATAGATCGAGCGTCATCTGACAGCCGACCATTTCGATATCGGACTCAATGGCCGCTTCGCGAAGCTCCGGTATGGAGGCCACGCCTTTTTTCTTGATCAGGTTTTTCATCATACCCGACGCCATGGCGTCCACCCCCGGCAGAGCCGAAACGATATTGGGCATGGTCATATGCATCCCCATCATCGGCATTTCCATGGCCGGATTGCCGAGCGTCGAAATTTGCAGACCGTCGAGATCCTTCTTCAGAAGACCCAGACCGTAGAAGGTGAAGAACATGGTAACGTCCACGTCCATGGCCGCCGCCGTGGTACCCAGGATAAAGGGCGGATAGGCCCAATCCAGGGTTCCTTTGGTGACGATGATCGTCATGCTTTTGCGATTCGAATCGTCTTCGCTCATGGTTTTCTTCCTGTTCGCTGTTTATTAGTAAAGACTAATGCTTTAGCGAAGCTACCGGTTTGGGCATCCCTGCGGGTAGTACATATTGCTTGCCCCTTGTCTTGAGCACAGCATGTATTATAGCATTAGAAAATGCAAATATAAGAGAGTCGTTGTATGTAACGTCTCCATCCGGGAAAACCGGGGTGAGGTCAATCGTATTAGGGAGCGTAAGCGCATCATGGAAGAGATGCCCATTACCACTGTTGTCGGCATTGCCGCCTTCTTGGCCGGTCTGGTCTTCGGCGCAACGGCCAACAAAACAAATTTCTGCACCATGGGTGCGCTGTCCGACATGGTCTTCATGGAAGACTATAACCGGCTTCGCGCCTGGTTCCTGGCGACCGCCGTCGCGATTATCGGGACGCAGGCTCTGCACACAGCTGAAATGATCGATGTTTCAACCACAATCTACACATCGGCCAATCTGGGCTGGGCCGGGGCGATCCTCGGCGGCACCCTGTTCGGTTTCGGCATGACCATGGCCGGGGGCTGCGGCAACAAAACGCTGGTCCGCATCGGCGGTGGCAACCTCAAGTCGGTCGTCGTGTTTCTCGTCATGGGCATCTTCGCCTACATGACCATGCGCGGCCTGATTGGCTTGGCCCGCGTCGAGCTTGAAAGCGCCGCCAACATCGACCTTTCGGCTATGGAGATCGAAAGCCAGTCGATGGTCAATCTGCTGGCCGCCATGATCGGCTCGGAAGTGGAAGCCATGCGCTGGGTCGTCACCGCCATCGTCGCGGGCGGCCTCCTGGTCTTTTGTTTCAAAAGCTCAGAATTCCGCGGCTCCGGAGAGATTTTACTCGGCGGCCTGATCATCGGGCTTCTGGTGCCTTTCGGTTGGTATATCACCGGCGTCATCGGCTTCGACGACTTCGAACCCCTGCCCTTGGCCTCGTTTAGTTTCGTCGCCCCGGCCGGCGAGTCGATCCAGTATCTGATGACCTATACGGGAGCGACCATCAACTTCGGTATCGCGGCCACCGGCGGGATCATCACCGGTTCGTTCATCGTCGCCATCGCGACCAAGAGCTTCAACTGGGAGGCCTTCTCGGATGCAAGCGACATGATGCGCCACATCATCGGCGCGGCCATCATGGGGATCGGCGGCGTTCTGGCGCTGGGCTGCACCGTCGGCCAGGGCATCACCGGCATGTCCACCCTGGCCATCGGCTCGGTGATTGCACTTTGCTCGATCATCTTCGGCGGCGTCTGGGGCCTGAAATACCTGGAAGAAGGCGAACTTCTGCCCGCCCTGAAGGCCGTTTTCAGCCGGGAATAAAAACCGCTTTAGATTGACGTAAGTCACATCAAGAGCCGCATCCTGACGAGTAGGATGCGGCTCCTTTATTTTGACCGAAAAGAGAGCCCTTCTCCATGCTCAAGGCAAAGCTCAACACACGCCAGGACGCAGAACAAACCATTATGGAAGGCCTCTGGGCCAACTGCTTCGCCACCGGCGTCATCGTGCTGATCGAGGGGGTTACCGTCAAAAACAAAGGCTACGGCGCACTCACCCCGGAAAATCTCGCCATCGCCGTACTTTTCGGTATCGGCACCTTTTTTCTCTACAAACGCAACCTCATGGGCGCTTACCTTTTGATCGCCGCACCGTTCATTCATTTGGCGATCAACTTCACCACGCTAACGCCGATCTTCACGCTAGGGATGCTTTATTTCAGCGCCAACGCGTTACGCGGCGTCAAACTGTTTGACACGCTGCCCGAAGCGCCCGAGAGCGATCATCCGGCCGGTTAGCGAACCAACCGGACCTCGACCCGGCGGTCGGTAGGTTGCTTGACGAAATTTTTCAGCCATTCATCGCCAAAGGCTTCCCCTCGCGCCTGAACGACCAGATGATCGTCCGCCACACCGTAAGCCTTAAGCAATCCGGCAACCGTTGCGGCACGCCGCTCAGCCAGTTTTAGGTTGAAACTTTCCGCACCCTGCTTATCCGCCTGCCCAATCACGCAGACATCGATCATCCCTTTGGCCCGGTCGGCCAGCCAGATCAAATCCGCCCGTTCCCGCTCGGTGATTTTGGTGCTGCCCGTACCGAAATGGATAATATGGGTTTCTTCCGGCGGTTCGGCGGCCTCGCAGCGATAGGCTTGAGAGTTCCCGGCCCAGGCCGCCCCCGCAGCCATCAGCCCAACCGTTCCGGCAATAAAAAAGACTCGTTTGGCGATTCTCATAACACCTTCCTCCAATCACATAAAAAAGAACCGCCCCTCTTATGCGCGGAAACGTTTATGCCGGAGGAAAATGACGCCATTATGGCGCAACCAAAAAAGCCCGGCCAAAACCGGACTTTTCTCTAATTGCGACAGCTTAAAGGCTCAGCGCATTAAGCGAACCGAAACCCGACGGCTTTGAGTGTTCTTTTTCGTACCGAGCATCTTGGTTAGCGAATCACCAAAAGCTTCGCCCTGCACCATGGTCACCAGAGTCGACGCCGGAACGCCCAAGCGCTGCAATTCGCTCGCAACCACCTTGGCCCGTTTCATCGCCAACTTCTTGTTAAATTCCTGATTACCCTGATTATCAGCCTGCCCAACGACACAAACATCGAGCATATATTTAGCCCGGTCGGCGGCTTTTTTCAGCTCCTCTTTACCTTCAGGCTTAATGACCGTTTTGCCGGTATCGAAATAAACGACGTACTCGCCTTGAGGTGCATTGCCGGTTTCACAACGGTGCAGATCGTTGGCATGAGCCGTACCGCTCAAGAACAATAAAGCCGCCACGGCTGATAAAAATTTATTCATCGTCCCTCCGAAAGACATGTCATGACCAAGATAATTGAACTCTACTCATGATAGGCATCAAGGCTGTAACGGCCATCACATTTCAACTAATTTACGAGATTCCTTCGGCGGGACGTTTTTCACGGGTCCAGCGTATCATGCCGCCCGTAACGACGCGAACGTCTTTAAAACCCGATTTTTTAAGCGTTCCGGCGGCGATGGCCGAGCGGTTGTCGGTTCGACAGACCACATAGACCGGTTCTTGCTTATAGGGCTCGAGCTGCTCCTTTAAGCTTTGGAGGCGGCTCCCGAGGTCGCCAAGCGGTAGATTGATAGCCCCCTTGATATGGCCGAGAGAGCCGACGAACTCACTCTCTGAGCGGACATCGATAACCACGGCTTCTCCAGCCCCTTCAATCGCCTTGGCCGCCTCTTCCGGGGTCACATATTTAGCGCCGGAAAAGAACCGGGGCAGCAGCTTAATCGCCAGCACGACGGCCAGAGTAATCAGCAGCGGTGTAATGTATTTGGTATCTGCGAGCGCTTCCATTTTGCGAGGAGCCTTATATTAGAGAACGATTATCGAGCGAGAGGTAATCTCCGGCGCAGGTTCTGTCAATAACGAGGACCGCGCGATTATTATTGAAACGCCACGCCAGTCCGTCTATTTCTCCGGCCATGACAGAGCCCATTCATATTATTGGCGGCGGCTTGGCGGGCAGCGAAGCCGCCTGGCAGATCGCGCAACGCGACATTCCGGTGGTCCTCCACGAAATGCGCCCGGTGCGCAAAACCGAGGCCCATGAAACCGATACCCTTGCCGAGTTGGTCTGCTCCAACTCGCTTCGTTCGGACGACGCCACGGCCAATGCGGTGGGCGTGTTGCACGAGGAACTGCGCCGCTGCGGCTCCCTGATCTTGAAATGCGCCGATGAAAACGCGGTCCCGGCAGGTGGCGCACTGGCTGTAGATCGGGAAGCTTTTGCAAGAGCCGTCCAGCAAGCTCTTGAAAGCCATCCTCATGTTAATATCCTCCGCGAAGAGATCACTGGGTTGCCTCCCGAAGATTGGGGCGCAACGATTATCGCTACCGGTCCCCTGACGTCCAAGCCTTTAGCTGCGGCGATTGCCGATCTGACGGGAGAGGAGTCTCTCTCATTTTTCGATGCCATCGCCCCCATTGTCCACCGCGATAGCATCGACATGGAGCGCGCTTGGTTCCAGTCCCGTTACGACAAAGGCGACGGCTCCGACTACATCAATTGCGCCATGAGCGAAGACCAATACTTCAACTTCATCCGGGCGCTTTTAGAGGGCGACAAAGTCGAATTCAAAGACTGGGAAAAAGACACACCCTATTTCGAAGGTTGTCTGCCCATTGAAGTGATGGCTGAGCGAGGCCCGCAAACCCTATCCTACGGCCCCTTGAAGCCGGTCGGGCTAACCAATCCTCATGCGCCGGATCAACGTCCCTACGCCGTGGTGCAGTTACGCCAAGACAACAAACTGGGCACACTATGGAATATCGTCGGCTTCCAAACCAAGCTTAAGCATGGCGAGCAGGTCCGTATTTTCCGCACTATTCCAGGCCTTGAAAACGCCGAATTCGCACGGCTCGGCGGCATTCACCGCAATACATTCCTCAATTCCCCTCGCCTCCTTG
>CBDUMN010000140.1:0-6643 GCA_965368335.1 uncultured Rhodospirillales bacterium | reverse complement strand
TTTAAAGCGAGGGTATGTCGCTGGCCGATCTTCGCCGTTTCGTCTCGGAAGTTAGGGGACATGCTTGTTAAGCCAATTATCACACCCTAAAAAAAGACGAAACGGCCCGGCATCTGCCGGGCCTTTCTTTTTGCAACACCTTCAAACGGTTAGCAGGGCCGTGGCGTTTTCAACAGCCATTGGTGGAAAAAGTTGATTTGCCTCGGCCCCGCTAAAACCGCAAAATACCTTTCAAGCCTTCCCATCTGAATGGGCCAAGCAATCACAAAATGCGCCTCGAGTGGCGCGAAGGGAGGCGGCCCGGTTCGTTCGGCATGTGCGCCGAATCTTTGATCGCCTTTGTTGAAAGGGCGGCTGAAATGGGAAATGACAATGCCAAAACTGGATAAAACATGCCTGCGCAGTAAACCCCCGGCCTGGTTCAAGGAAGCCGACCGGGCGCTCTGGAGCCACTATGACCGGCGGGGCGAGCCGCCGCTCAAGGAAGTTCTCGACGATCCTATCGTCAAGGCCTTGGCGATGAGCGATCAGGTCAGCGATGCCGAGATCGATAAACTGGTCCGGCTGATCAGAGGAACGCGAGCGGTCGAATAGCCTGTCGGATGACGGCTTACATACGTTTGATCTTTGTTTCTGCGGCTTTCGTCGGTAGAACGAGGCCCTTCGCCGCTGTGTTTAGAAGGAAAGGGCCACCGCGTGATCAAAGCTGTTTTGTGGGATTTCGGCGGTGTCATCACGTCGAGCCCGTTTGAAGCCTTCGCCCGATACGAACGGGAAAAAGGCCTTCCTGAAAACTTTATCCGCACCATCAATGCGACCAATCCCGACGACAACGCCTGGGCGCGTTTCGAGCGCAGCGAGATCGATCTCGACGGCTTCGATACGGCTTTCAATGCTGAAGCCTCGGCCGCCGGTCATCCGGTGCCGGGATGCGACATCATCGCTCTGCTCTCGGGCGACATTCGTCCCGAAATGGTCGCCGCGCTGAAAAAATGCCGCGAAACCTTCAAGGTCGCCTGCATCACCAACAACGTTAAAGCGGGCGCCGGAGCGGGCATGAGTCGCGACCCCGAACAGGCCGCAAGGGTCGCCGAAATTCTCTCGCTGTTTGCGCATGTCATCGAGTCGAGCAAGGTCGGTGTGCGCAAGCCCGATCCGAAAATCTATCAAATGGCCTGCGAAACCGTTGGCGTCGCCCCAGAAGAAGCGGTCTATCTCGACGACCTGGGAATCAACCTCAAACCGGCCAAGGCGCTGGGCATGACCACCATCAAGGTCGTCACCCCCGGCCCGGCCCTTGAAGAACTGGCCGCCGCAACGGGCCTGACGTTTTAGGGCACGCCGCCGTACCCATCTCGCCGGTTGATCAGGTACTCCTAAGGATCGATCTGTTTGATTTTCTCGATCAGGTCGGGGCGCACGGGGGCGGGTTTGGCGTTGGACTGGTCGGTGTAGACCCAGACCACCTCGCCGGTCGCCAAGGGGGCGGCGTCGCCTTTTAGGAACATCGCCAGATCGAAGGTCAGGCTTGAGGTGCCGATGCGCGCGGTGCGGACGCCGACCTCGAATTGTTCATCGAAACGGATGGGCTTTTTGTATTCGACCAGGGTTTTGACCACATGAAAGTCGAACCCGGTTTTTTGCGCTTCTTCGATGAACGGAAAATCCATTTCGCGGAAATAGTCGTTCAAGGTGGAATCGAAAAAGGTCAGGTAGTGGGCGTTGAACACCACGCCCTGGGCGTCGATTTCCGAATAGCGCGCCCGGAAGGTTGAAAAATGGCCGTAGTCCGCCCGCTTCATAAATCTATTCCTTAATCGTTCGCACCGCTGGGAAACTGACGGTAACAGAAGTGCCTTTGTTTGGCGTGCTCTCGATGAACATTTCGCCGCCGTGCGCTTCGACAAGGCTTCTTGACAAAGGGAGGCCGAGGCCGGTGCCGTCGTATTGCCGGGCGAAGGCCCCTTCCACCTGTCCGAACTTGGTCAATGCGGTGGCGATTTCTTCCTTGGTCATGCCGATTCCGGTATCGGTGACGGTAAACCAACTGTCGCCATCTTGAGCGATTCCGGCGGTAAACGCCACCTTGCCGCCGGGTTCGGTGAATTTGATCGCGTTGAACAGCAGATTGAGTAAAATCTGAGTGGTTCTTCGTTTATCGACCCATAAATGCGGAAAATCGGCAGGAAATGCGTTCTGTAAATCGATTCGATTTCTTATCGCTTTTGTCTGCACCATTCGCAGAGCGTTTGCCACCACCCGATCCATGGCGACCTCGTCTTCACGTAAGACCAGTTTGCCCGATTCGATGACTGAAATATCGAGGATGTCGTTGATCAAGTTGAGCAGGTGGTATCCCGAAGCATAGATGCTATCGATGTATTCATCGTATTGCGGCGCGCCGAGAGGGCCGAAAAGATTGCTCTTTATTGTGTCGGCAAATCCGATGATGGCGTTAAGCGGTGTGCGCAACTCGTGACTCATGTTGGCGAGAAATTCCGACTTGGCCCGGTTGGCTTCCTCGGCGGCCAGGACGGCGCGCTTGTGCGAGGTGATGTCGGTATAGGTAGTGACGAAGCCGCCGTCGGGTAGCGGGCGGCCATCGACCTCGAGGAAGGTGCCGTCGGGGCGCTCCCGTTCGAAACGATGGGGCTGGAATTTTTTGGCTGCTTCGACCCTTTGCCTGACCTGTTCCTCTACGTCGCCGGGGCCATACTCGCCGCGCTCGGCGTTGTAGCGCATATATTCGCTAAATGGCGTCCCTTCTTTCTTGAAGCGCTCAATGGGTAAATCGAGCAGTTCGCAGGCGCGCTTGTTGATCACCTGCATGATCAGGTTTTCATCAATTAAGGAAATGCCCTGATCGATATTTTCAAGCGTTACTTCGAGCAGCGCCGACTTACGTTCAAGTTCGGCGGTCCGCTCGGCGATCAGCGATTCCAAATTTTCCCGATAATGCCGCTCCCGCTCTTGGGCGGCGCGTTTTTCCGTGACGTCTTCGTAAATGGTGACGAAACCGCCGTTTTCGAGCGGATTGCCTTTGATTTCAATAATTCGCCCGTCGGGGCGGATACGCTCGAAGTGGTGGGCTTCGTTCTTGCGGGCCAGCTCCAGACGTTCTTCGACGAGCGTTTCCGTTTCGCCCGCACCGTATTCTCCGCGCTTTGCGTTGTAGAGGAACAACTCCTCAAGCGGCATGCCGAAATACATGCCGATTTCCTCGAAGCCCAGTATTTCGATGATACGGTCGTTCCACAGGACGAGCTGCAGATTTTCATCGAAAACACTGATTCCCTGATCGAGGAAGTTCGCCCCTTGGGCGATCAACTCTAATGCGTTCCTCATGTCGCTCCCCTGCAGAGCGCTTTTTTTATTTTTAGTCATAGGCTCTTTATACCGGTAACGGGTTTAAGCCTCCTACCTACGCGCCAGGATAGCGCATTTTTGCATGTAATAAAAATCTCAAAAAAGAACCCGACTCGGAAAACCGGGCCGGGTTCGAGCTTACAAATGGGACACTTCGATATTGGAAGCGAACGTCACCCGACCTCCCCTAGAAGGGGAGGAGAGGATGATCAGTCACCTAGAACGTCACGCCCTTGGCCATCATCTCGGTCATCCGCTTGGCGAAGGCCGCCGGGTCGGGCAGTTTTTCGCCTTCGATGATCCGCGCCTGGTCGAGCAGAAGTTGCGCCGCTTCGCTGAGCAGGGCGTCCGAGGCGTTTTTGTCGGAAACCTCGTTGAGCTTCTTGATCAGCGGATGGCCGGGGTTGATTTCCAGCACGCGGGGCATCAGGCCCATGCCTTTTTCCTGCTGGGCTAGCATCCGTTGCAGCCGCATGTCCATATCATTCTCATCGGCCACCAGGCAGACCGCGCTGTCGGTCAGCCGGTCGGATTTGCGTACGTCCTTGACCGTTTCGCCAAGGGCGAGCTTGAAGGCGGCGATCAGGCTATCGATGCCGGCGGAATCGGCTTCGTCTTTCGCCGCGTCCTTGGCGTCTTCCTTATCGCCGTCTTTCTTGATGGTGTTGAGATCGACGCCGCCGCGGGTGACCGAGTGGAATTCCTTGTCTTTGTAAGGGCCGAAGGAGGGCACCCAGAATTCATCGACCGGATCGGTCAGCAACAGCACTTCGATGCCCTTGGCCTTGAAGCCTTCGAGCTGCGGGCTCTTGGCAAGCGAATCCAGATCGTCGCCGGTGATATAGAAGATATGTTCCTGGCCTTCCTTCATCCGTTCGATATAGGCGTCCAGGCTGGTCGGGTCGTCGCTGGCGGTGCTGCGGAAGCGGGAAATCTCGACCAGGGTTTCGCGGTTGGCGAAGTCTTCGTAAATGCCTTCCTTCAAGACCGGGCCGAAGGCGTCCCAGAACGTGGCGTATTCTTCGGCCTTCTTCTCAGCCTTTTTCTTCAGCTCACCCAAAATGCGTTTGGTCAGGCCGGAACGGATCTTGGCGACCACGGCGTCTTTTTGCAGCATTTCGCGCGAAATATTGAGCGACAGGTCTTGCGCATCGACCACGCCTTTGACGAAGCGCAGATAGGAGGGCAGCAACTCTTCGCAGTCTTCGGTGATGAAGACGCGCTTCACATAGAGCTTCACATGCTGTTTGCGCTCGGGGTGGAAGATGTCGAAGGGCCGCGAAGAGGGGATGAACAGCAGATTGGTGTATTCGATCACCCCTTCGACCGTGTTGTGCAGGGTCATCCAGGGATCGTCGAACTGGTGGGCGACGTGGTGATAGAATTCTTTGTACTGCTCGTCGGTGATGTCTTTTTTCTGACGGGTCCAGAGGGCCGAGGCGGTATTGAGCGTTTCTTCGCCCAGCTTGATCGGTAGGGCGATATGGTCCGAGTAGGTCTTGACCACGTTGGTGATGCGTTGGTCTTCGAGGAATTCCTTGCCTTCGTCGTTCATCGTCAGGGTGATGGTGGTGCCGCGCCCGTCCCGTTCGGCGTCGGCGACGGTGTAGGCGCCCTGGCCGTCCGAGGTCCAGCGCCAGGCTTCATCGGAACCGGCGCGCCTGGAGACCACCTCGACCTTGTCGGCGACCATGAAGGAAGAATAGAAACCGACGCCGAACTGGCCGATCAGGGCCATGTCCTTTTTCGAATCCCCGGTCAGTTGGCTGACGAAGGCGCTGGTGCCGGAGCGGGCGATGGTGCCGAGGTTTTCGATCAACTCGTCCTTGCTCATGCCGATGCCGTTGTCGGCGATGGTCAGGGTTCCCGCCTCTTTGTCGGCGGTCAGCGTGATGGCGAATTCGGCGTCACCCTTGATCAGGTCGCCGTCGGTCAGCGCTTCGTAGCGCAGCTTGTCGCAGGCGTCCGACGCGTTTGAAATCAGCTCGCGGAGAAAAATCTCCTTATGGCTGTAAAGCGAATGGGCGACGATGTTGAGAAGCTTGCTGACTTCTGCCTGAAACTCCAGTTTCTCCTCGCTCATGGTCTCTCTATTCCTCTGTGCATGGTCGTTATTTGGCTTGGAAGGGCCTTGATATGTCTTGAACGGCGAGCCAGAGCAAGCCCCTTTTTTCAAGAAATTCACCTCCGCCGTTGCGCTTTTTTCTCCTTTTAAGTATGAATAGCGCCCTTATGGCCTGGGGAGGCGGTCGATTCGCACCTGTTTCGTAGGGCATAAAACGGTTTAAACGAGATTTTAAAGTGAGGCTGGGATGCAGGTCCCTTTGCAGATTTCTTTCCACAATGTGGATCATTCCGATGCAGTGGAAGAGCGCGTCCGTGAGCGCGCTGAAAAGCTAGAGCAGTTCCACAACCAGATCATTAGCTGCCGCGTCGTTATCGAGTCGCCGCATAAGCACCAGACCCAGGGCACCATGTACAACGTCCGTGTCGACGTCAAAATCCCGGGTCATGAGTTTGTCCATAAGGGCGACAAGGGCGACCACGCCCATGAAGACGCCTATGTGGCCGTGCGCGATGCTTTCGACAGCGTTGAGCGTCAGGTTCGTAAATTCAACGAACGCAACAACAAGGGTTCCGCCCAGCGCCACAAGGCTGCTGCGGTGAACGAATAAGCGGCTTTTCGCTAACCCGTTTTAAGGCCGGGGTCTGAACTTTAGAGACCCCGGCTATTCAATTTAGAGAGGGCCGTTTCGGCGGCCCGATCCCACCCATGCAACTTCATTCGTCCCACGCCCGTATCGTTGCCGTCCTCGGCCCGACCAATACGGGCAAGACTCATCTGGCGCTCGAGCGCATGATGGGACACGCCAGTGGGATGATCGGTTTTCCTCTTCGTTTGCTGGCCCGTGAAAACTACGACCGGGTGGTCGAGGCCAAAGGACGTTCCCATGTCGCGCTGATCACCGGCGAGGAAAAGATCGTGCCCAGGGGCGCGCGCTATTTTCTCTGCACGGTCGAATCCATGCCCATCGGGCGGCGGGTCGATTTCTTAGGGATTGACGAGGTGCAGCTCTGCGCCGACCCCGACCGCGGCCATGTGTTTACCGACCGTCTGCTCCACGCCAGGGGCGAACACGAAACCATGTTCATGGGGGCCGAAACCATCGGTCCGCTGATCCGCCGTCTGGTGCCCGATGTGGAAATTACCGGTCGGCCGCGCTTTTCGACGCTGACCTATTCGGGCTCGAAAAAGTGACCCGCCTGCCGCCGCGTA
>CBDUMN010000139.1:0-6660 GCA_965368335.1 uncultured Rhodospirillales bacterium | reverse complement strand
ATGGGGGCTGCGGCCGCTGTTTCAGTATGGCTTGGCCTGTGCCGCCGGGTTCGCGCTCTTTGCCCTGCCGACCTTGTTCCAGTTCGAACAGTTCGCCGGTTGGATTTTCAAGGTTGCGATGGGCAGCGGCGCTTATGGTGGCGGCGCGGTCACGGTGATCGACTTCGCCGCTTACCCCAAGAGCCTTTACAAGCTTCTAAGCCGTCCCATTACCTTTGTCCCCATACTCGCTGCAATGACGGCCATCGTCGTTGCGCATCGTCGCCGAGACAAAATTGCGGATTACCCGGCTTTGGAAATTAAGGCTCTGGGTGGCGTTACTTTGGCGCAATTCGCCCAAATCGCTCTGGTCGCCAAGCATCCGAGCGCCCATTACATCGTTTCGGCTTTGGCGCTGAGCGGTCTTTCTCTGGGGCTAACCTATCTTGTCTTTAGGCGGTTGGAATTGTGGAGCGAGAAAGCGCGGGTTTGGTCGTTCCGGGTTTTCGTTTTCCTGATTGTCGCCCTGATGGTTTCCAGAGCGCCCAGCGCCATGAAGGTGCACCGGGAGTTGGCGACCAAGAACGAACAGGCTCTGGCGCTCAACGACAGCCGTTTTAGTCAGTGCCTCAAAGTCTTTGGGCTCTTTGCCTCCAATCAATCCTTTGCGATGATTTATGGGAATCTTTTGGTGCAAGAAAGCTTTTCGGATCGGCTGACGAAGCTTCTGCCGAAAAATGAAGTGGCGTATCTCGACTATCGCGGTGAGGCCCGTCAGGCTTCGGGGGTTGTCGATCCGGCGGTGTTAGCCAAGAACTATTCTTGCTTCTATGGCCGTGTTTCCCATGAACATGGCGGGGCTGACGGCGTCGCCGCTACGCTAAGGCAAAGCATGCCTGGAATTGAATTGAGCGTTTCCTGTTCTAACCGCTATGAGAAAGTCTTTACCGCAGGGGTGGACTGCCAGGGGCGGCTGCTCGACTAAGCGTCAGTTTTCCCACGATACGATAACCGAGCAGGACGGCCAGGATTGCCGCGTAGATCAACGGTTCCCGGATGTCGGCCTTGACCATCATGAAATAGTGCAGACAGGCGGCGATCCCTGCCGGGTAGACGAGGGTGTGCAGTGCTTTCCATCGTTTGCCGCCCAGGCGTTTGATCATGCCGTTGGTCGATGTGATGGCGAGCGGCAGGAGCATCAGGATGCAGGCCATGCCGACGGTGATGTAAGTACGCTTGACGATATCGGCCCAAATGGTTCGCCAGTCGAAGAACTGATCGAGAACCACATAGCTCGCCACATGAAGGGCGGCGTAAAAGAAAGCGTAGAGTCCGATCATCCGTCGAAAACGAGCCAGCTGGTTCCACCCTGTTAATTTACGCAGTGGGGTAATGGCCAGGACCAGCAACAGGAAACGAAGCGCCCAGTCGCCGAGAAACCGGTTAAGGGCTTCGACCGGATTAGCCCCTGCCTGCCCGGTAAAAACGAGCGTGGCGATCCAGATGACAGGGGCGAGAGAAAGTAAAAAAACGAGGGGTTTGGCGACCCTTTGCATTGAACTTTGGTCCTTCATTAGAAAAGAAATCTAAATTAAAAAAAGCACCCAAAGCAAAAGACCGAGACCAACAATGACGAGGAAAGTCCAAAGGTGGTTCTTTGCTTCCAGTGTTTTAATAACCTCTTGCTCCGTCATTTTCGATTTTCCCACCTGATTCCTCACGATACTTCGCTTTGAAAAAATGGGGGCGGGGCAGCCCGCCTGCTTCAGTATTTATAATTTAGGGAGATTTGACGCTGGGGGGAAATCGCGTCTGATCACAATTTCGATAGTGTTCGTGAGATGTTTGATATTTAATATTAAAAACAATCGGTTAATCAGGGTGTCGCGTCTTTGGGCTGACACTTGATTTATCGTTTTCAGGAGGCACTGCTGGAATAGGTGAAAATATCAATGCCTCGAGCCTATCTATGTCAGCCTCCTCTCTTTTTCGTTTTGCGGGTTTGAAACCCTGGCTGACTGGCTCTAAACTCCCGCTACCGAATAAAAATTCTTTTGAGGTCCAAACATCCGGCTGGAGATCATAACCTGGTGAAAAAACTAGCCTACGCCGTCGTCGCTCTTATCGTCCTGCTGGTCGCTACTTTGTTGGCGGCGCCAAGCTTTATCGACTGGAATCAGTATAAGAGCGAAATAACCGCACAGGCCTTTGAGGCGACGGGGCGGGAGTTGATTGTCGATGGCGATATCAGCCTTAGCTTGCTTCCGGCGCCATCTTTGGAGGTTTCCAAACTTCGGTTGGCCAACCGTGAAGGCGGGACGGCGCCGGAAATGGTTACCCTGCGCTCCGCTGTGGTTCATGTGGCGCTTGGGCCTCTGATTGGCGGAAAAATTCAGGTGGAATCGGTTCGCCTCAATGATCCGGTGATCCATCTGGAAGTCTTGCCTGACGGACGCAAAAACTGGGAGTTCGATGCGCCTGAGGAGGTTGCCGAAGATGCGGCGGCAGGCGCAGCGAAGCAATCCGACCAAAGCGGTTCGAGCGACGGGAGCGATGCGGCTGACCTGCCGGTTCAGGTCGACGCCTTCCGGGTTGTCAACGGCACTATCGTTTATCGGGATGCGATGAGCGGAACCGAGGAGCGTATCGAGGGGCTCAACGCGAAAATTGTCGCAGGATCTCTGATTGGGCCGTTTGACGCTGCTGGAACGCTGGTGCGTAAAGGGTTGCCGTTGGATTTCGAGGTTTCCATCGGCAAGATTATTCATGGCAGGACCGTCGGCTTTGCGGTTAGCGCTGGCATGGGCGAAAAGGGACGGAGCAAGTTTTCAGGAACCCTGGTTGATGAAGACGGCGGTATAAGGGTGACCGGCGAATTGAAGGCTGAAGGGGGAAATTTTGCGGACCTGCTGGGTGCATTGTCGGGGGGCGGTGAATTTCCCGGCTTGTTGGGTCAGTCTTTCAGCGCGTCGGGTGATATGACGCTGACGGCCAAAGGCCTTGAGGTTCCCGATTTGACGGTCGGACTGGGCGAAACCAAGGCGCGAGTTGCGGCCAATGTGACCTTTGGCGAAGCGATTGGCGCGGGAGTGGCCGTGGCGGTTAAACGGATTGATCTGGACGATTGGCTCGCCCGCGCCCCCATCGTTGCAAAGGGGCTCGAGCAAGGGGAGCGGGTGGCTGTCATCGACCAGTCGGGAGACGGTCCGCGGGCCTCGATTTCACTGGCTCCGAAACCTGAGGCCAATAAGTCCGAGGTAGCTGACAAAGAAACTTCAACGATCCCTAAGAATATCAGCGCGGCGCTCGATTTGTCGGTTGAGGCGCTGGCCTATAAGGGCGGGGCGATTAAGAACGCCAAGGTCAATCTGGAACTCAATGGTGGCGAGATTACGCTAAACCAGGCCTTGGCTCAGTTGCCCGGCGGTTCAGATGTGGCGGCCTTCGGTTTTGTCGGTTTCAAGGACAATAAGCCGCGTTTTGAGGGGACGCTGGAGGCTTCGATCAACGATCTGCGGGGGGTTCTGCGCTGGCTTAAGATTGCGCCGCCCCCGGTTTCGCAAGACCGGCTGAGGATGCTGACCCTAAAAAGCGATGTCGTGGCAACGGCCGAGCAGGTCGATCTCGCCAAAACCGAGCTGGGACTCGATAGTTCCACGATCACCGGCGGCGCGACGATTGCGCTTCGCAAGCGCCCCTCCTTCGGCGCGACCTTGACCGTCGATAAGCTGAACCTGGATTCGTATCTCGTCGAAGGCGAAAAATCCGCCGAAAAGCCTGCAGAAAAAGCGAAAGAAAAAGGGGCAGAGGAAAAGGGGCAAGAACAAGGCAAGACGGCTCCGCAAACGCCATCGCTTCCGGCGGCTCTGCAAGGGCTGAAAGCCTTAGCCGATTTTGACGCCAATGTGAATTTGCTGATTAAGTCTTTAACGGCGAAAGGAGCCACCGCCCATAATGCCCGTGTCGATGCCAGTCTTTATGGCGGTAACCTGACTCTGCGCCGCTTGGGAGCCGATAACCTGGCAGGGGCGTCGTTTAACCTGTCGGGGCAGTTGAACAAACTCGATGGTATCCCGGAAGCCAAAGGACTGGCGATTGACCTGTCGGCGAAAAATACGGCGGGTCTGTTTGAGTTGGCGCAGATCGCGCCTCCCATTTCGCCTCGTCAATTGGGCGCGGTGGCGATTAAGGCCAAAGCCGATGGCTCCCTTCTCAGCCCCAAAGTTGAGGCCGATGTCAAGGCCGTGGGCGGACGCTTCGAGGTATCGGGAAAGCTGTCGCCATTCGATCTGCTAAACGGTTTAAAGGCTCAGGTTTCGGTTAGCCACCCGAATTTGGCGGCGCTCACCCAGGCGCTCGATCTTGGCTACCGTCCGGCGGGCCGCAACGTGAAAATCGATCTTTCGGGACAGGCTTTCTCAAAAGATGGCGCCTTGGCTTTAACCGCCATTAACGGAATGATCGGTGGCGCTTCGTTGAATGGGGAAGTTGCCATCGCCGACGACAAAGGCCGGAAGGGTATTGCTGCAACATTGCAGATTGGCGATTTGGTTCTCGATCCCCTGCTGCCGGGCGATGGGCAAGCGCAAGGTGACGGTGCCGCGAAAAATGGTGGCGCTGCCAAAAGTGGCGGTCGCACAATTGCCGGGTCGACGGGCAGCCCTGTTGGCTCAACGAACGAGCGTTGGTCGAAAGAACCGCTCGATCTGGCGGCGTTGCGTGATTTCGATGCCGATATCAAGGTTAAGGCCAAGAGCCTGACCTATGGAAAATATCGGGTCGATGATGCAGATGGGGCGCTCACCCTGAACAAAGGCGTTCTGACGCTAAGCCCGCTCAAAGGACATGTTTTCGGCGGGCAGTTCGATGCCACAGCGCGCCTCAATGCCGCCGCCGTTCCAGCCTTTGATGGTCTGGTCACTTTGCGTGGCAGCGATGTGGCGCGCGGCACTCAAGCCGTGACCGGGAAGGCGATGGCGTCGGGCGCCCTGTCCATGTCTTCCAAACTTGCCGGATCGGGCCAGTCGGTCTACGACTTGGTTTCAAGCCTCAAGGGTGAGGGTGATTTTGCGTTGAATAAAATCGATGTGAATTCTGCGCAGGCCCAGGGAACGGCGATCGCCGGGGTGCTTAATCTGGTCAAGGCGCTGAATGGTTTGGGCGGGGGCAAAGGCAAGGGGCTGGCCGATGTGACCGGCAGCTATACCATGATCAACGGGATCGCCCGGTCTCAGGATTTACGTCTCGCCTCCGGTGTTGCGTCGGGTGGCGCTCAGGGAATGGTCGACCTTCCGGCCTGGACAACCGATGTGGAAGGCGAGGTCAATATGGCCAACTCGGCTCTCGGTTTGGTCCTGAAGCTGGCAAAGGTCAAGGTGCCGAGTCGGGTTCCTTTCTCCGTGAAAGGCCCGCTCGACAATCCGAACGTTCTGCTGAAAACCAATAGCGGGTCGTCGACCGGCTCAACAACCGGCGCCCCGCCCGACCCGCGTGCGCCGGTTCAAGCGCCCGAGCAGAAAAAGCCCGAGAAGTTGAAGCCGGAAGACATCTTTAAGCAGTTGCTGAAAGGGGGGCTCCGCTAGCCGCGGCCTCTTTTATCATGCTGTCGACTGCATTGACCAACTCGCCTGCGCCGAAAGGCTTGTGAAGAACGGTCCAGGCGCCGAGCCGCCGCGCTTTGTCCAGAGGGCCAACGCCGTTGAGATGGTCGTGCCCGGAAATGGCGATGACCGGCAAATAAGGATCGACCTCGGCGAGTTTTTCAATTAGCTCGTCGCCCGCCATGTTCGGCATGTCCATGTCGGTGATCAGAATATCCGCCCCTTCGGCTTTAAGGCGTTTCATGCACTCGAGGCCATCTTCGGCTTCACTTACATGATGCCCGAAGCCTTCCAGCACTGCCGAGATGGAAAGGCGGGACAGCTCCATATCATCGACGACCAGAATACGCGCCATGGGTCTTTCTCCAAGAGGAATTGATGTTGATTTCATCTTTACGTCGTGGAGAAAAAGTTTTCATCACCCATTTGAATGAAGTGGTAGAAAATAGTTTAACAAAATTTAATTGTTATTAATGGTCTGTACGATGAACACTCTGATGGCGCTTGAAAGATTACCGCTACGGGTGGCGTCGATTTCGGCGATGAGGGTATTGAGCGAAACACCGCGCGCTTCGGCGATGCGGGTGAGTTCGCGCCAGAAAATATTCTCGATGGAAATGCTAGTGGCGTGACCGGCGATCAGCACCGAATGTTTGCGGAGCGCTGAGTCGTCTTGGGTCATGAAGGTTGCCTCGCGATGATGTTTTCATAGACCATCAAAACGGCGAACAGCAGCAAAATCAAGCCGGTTGTCCTGTTGATGGCCGTCTGCACCTTCGGCCGTTCGAGCCACTCCCGCGCGACCTTGCCCAACAGAGCGAGCGGTATTTGCCAGATGGTGTTGATAACGATCAGCCCGGCGGTCAGGGTAAAGAGTTGGGCGGTCACGTTGGGGCTCTTGGCGTCGACGAAGTTGGGCAGGAGGGCGAGAAACATCACGATCACCTTGGGATTTAAAAGGTTGGTGATGAAGGCGTCGCGAAAACCCTTCCAGGGGCCGACGGTGTGGTTGTCACTCCCGACGCCGAGAGTCGAGCGTGTGCTTAAGGCCTGAAGCCCGAGCCAGCCGAGATAGCCCGCC
>CBDUMN010000138.1:0-7040 GCA_965368335.1 uncultured Rhodospirillales bacterium | reverse complement strand
AGGAGTTTCCGGCAGGCCGATTGCTAAAACCGTTCACTAAATGGAGTGGCGGGAGGAAGGTCGCCAATGAATAGGCTTAAGGTTCCGGGTGGTCTCAACTTAGCAGTTACTGGATTAGCACTATTGGTCTCGTTATTTGCCTTGTGGCTGGGAAGCCGGTCGATTCACGCGCTTAATGAGCACTCATGGGGGTGGATGGGGTTGCTCGTCGCTGCCGTCGTGTTTGCGTTTTCTAACAATACGCTCTTCTCACTGCTGCACGAGTCTGTCCACGGCGTATTTCATGACGACAAGAAAATCAACTACATGGCTGGCGTTCTATGTGCCGCTATGTTCCCCACTGGATACGCCATACAGCGTGTGAGCCACATTGGACACCACAAAAGAAATCGCACTGATTTGGAACTGTATGACTATTACCTTCCAGGCCAATCAAAATGGCTAAAGACATATTGGCTCTATTGTCTGCTTACGGGGTTCTATTGGGCGATTATACCGGTGGGATGTCTGATTTTCCTGGTTTTCCCCTGGGCTTTTGCCTCACGTGCTTTCCAGCGTGGGCCTGCTCGATGGTGGGGGTTTGAGCTGTTTGTCAGGGATATTGCAGAGCAAGGAAAACTGAGAGTTTGGTCAGAGCTTCTGTTTGTTGCCTCTTTTCAAACTGCGCTGTGGTTTTTGCTCGAATTAAACTGGGCTGGCTGGCTGATTTGCTATTGGTCGTTTGGGCTGGTCTGGAGCGCGACGCAATACGTAATTCACGCCTGGACGGTTAGGAGCGTTCGAGATGGAGCCTGGAATCTGTCGGTGAATCCAATCGTCCGGGCAATCTTTCTAAATTATCATTTGCATTTAGCCCACCACAGGAATCCAAATGTCCCATGGCTTTATGCTCCTCAGTACGTCGGTTTGAACGAGACTAGGCCAACATTTTGGTCAATCTATTTTAGTCTATGGGGCGGGGCGCGCCCGGCGCCTCCCGGGGCTGGGCCTGAACCCCTGGAACTGAGCGCAGAGACGCTTGACGTCTCAGGAATCGGGGGCGAATAGATGGTTAGCGATCGGGTGGCCATTTCAGACTCAGCAGCCTCAACCGGTAGATCAGAGAATAGGGTCAGACAGCAATCCTTTACCTGGCCCACCTCCGGTCGTTGGAGAGTCTATCTCACCTACACCCTGATCATCGATATTTTGTTCTTTTCGGTTTATGGCGGTGCCAATTGGTTTACCGCTCAGCGCGACACGGTTCTAAAAATCTATTGGGACTGGGAACTCTCCATCCCATTCATCCCGGAGATGATATGGGTCTATTTGTCGATGTTTGCTCTTTTCTTTTTTCCTGTATTCCAACTCGATGAAAAACAGCTGGCTAGGCTGGGGAAACAGGTTCTTTGGGGAACGGTGATTGCGGGCCTTGTTTTTCTAATTCTCCCTGGGCAGTTGGGGTTTCAGAGGTTGGGGCATGAGGGAGTTGCGGGGCAGGTTTTTGGTTTAATCTACACGGTGGATTTACCCCACAATCAAGCACCTTCTCTACATGTGGTTTTCAGTGGCCTGATCATTGCCAGTTTAATCGAGGTGTCGAATCGTTTTCTTCGAACGGTTTATTTCTCTTGGCTGCTGTTCTTGTTGTTTTCGGTTGTGTTGGTTCACCAACATCATCTTTTTGATGTTGTTAGTGGTTTAGCAGTAGTAGGCTTTTGTAGATGGATAATCGGTTCAGAGATGTCCGCTGGGGTAAAGGGGTGAATTGAAAATGAAAAAGTTCTTTAGCTTGGTTTTAGTGTGGGCAATTGGGGTTCTTCCCTGCGTGTCCCTTGCCGGCGACGGCTCCGGAACCAAAGAAGATCATCAGCAGCTTCGAACGCTGATGTCGTCGCTTAGGGACGCCGTCAACACTCAGGATTTTGATGGGCTGAAACCGCACCTCCATAGTCCATTCGCTGCAACAATGATAACGCAGGACGTTGTGACAACGCCGGAAGACTTGAAAGCCTACTTCGAGAAATGGATGACAGGCGACAAGGCTTTTATCAAGAAGATGAAGATTACTCCCGAGGCCGATGAGCTAACAGCCATTTACGACGGAAAATTCGGGGTTGTTTACGGGAGCAACAAGGAAGAATACGAACTTGCAACTGGGAATAACTACTCCATTGATTCCAGATGGACCGCAACAGTCATTAAAGACCAAGGGCAATGGAAGCTTCTAGCTATTCATAGTGGGGTTAACTTCGTAGACAATCCAGTTCTACATGCGGTGGCGGATGAGACAACCCGTTTTGGGATTGGGGGCGTCATTTTGGGCTTTGCTCTGGGATTGGCCGCTTTCTGGGGGTATCGAAAGTTACGAAGCTGACCGGCAGTGCTGTTCATTGCTTTGGAGCAAGTAATTCCCCGTTTATCCTGAGGATTTCCCTGTTTCAGTGCGCAGGGAAATTACCTGAGAGGTGTGACTTTACCTGACGCAGAACAGTCGGAATGCCTCCTTGGCTTTCTACTCTTTAAGGTTTTCCCTGTATTTTCCCTATAAAACAGGGAAACCACCAGAGACTCGTTCGCTCCAGACTGCCGCCCCTACCACTCTTTTTCCCTAAAACCGAAGATCAGACCGCAAGACACCGGCAAGCCCGCACGTCCGGGGCTTTTGCCCAGCACCCTTAACCGCTTTGCGGTTTTAGGTGTCCTGAGGCCTGGGAACGTAGTTCCCGTGCGATATCTGCGCTGAGCGGAGACTAGAGCGAAACGGCGAATTAGCCAAATTTGGTGAGAAATCTCTGTTGGCCGCATCCGGCGATCAGACTGTGGGCATAGGCGCTGCCCAGTGCTCGTATTTGATTGCCTTCCGGCCCTATAAATCGATGGCAAATTGCTCCCGGAAGTCAGCGGGCGTCAGAATCGGTATGGAAAAGCCGCCTGCCAGCACGAGCAAATCCTTGTCTCCGGTAACGAGTGTGTCGGCGGCTCCCGACAGTCCGGGATATTCATCGTTTTGGAGCAGACAACGGTTTCACACCAGGGAAGATAGTCCGCCAGCAGGTCTTCCTGCTCTTCGGTGGACAGGCGGAACTTCGGGTAGGAGAGAACCCTGATCAGTTCCGCAGCCGTGCCGTGACTGACCAGCGGGCAAATGGCTTCAGCCTGCCATGCGGAGCGTAACCACGACACCGACCCCGCATGGAACAGCAGGGCCGAGAGCAGGACGTTCGTATCCAGAACGACGCGGGCTGAAGGCATTAAGCGGGATCACCCTTGCGGCGCGCCCAGGAGAGACAGCATCGCCGATATCATCTGAAGTAGTTCCGACCTAATCTGACAGTTTGTTGCGAACGACATTTGCCCGATTGACCCGCACCGGCACCAAAACGATGCGCCCGTTCTCTTCGGTCACGTCGAAATATTCGGTGTCCGGACAAGATGCCAAAACCACCTTGGACAGAGTAAGCTGATTTTTCGACGTCAGTTTTGCAAGCATGACAAGTCCTCTAGTAAGGAAGTAAGGATATCGTGCTATCTTTCCTGGTCGACCTCAAGAAATGCTTAAAACGGGACACCAGCCAATCTCCCCAAACGCTCCCGCGCCCAGGTCGCCCTAAGTGTCGGCGTTTACGTTGTGATTGAGAATATCGACCTGGATCAGTTGAATGAGGCTGTCGAGGGGAGATGAGATAAGCGGTGTCTTGAACCGTAAGTCGGGGAGTGACCTTACGCCCATGGGACCTCTATGCGATTTCCATCATCATCGACTATAAAGGCTTCCTTGTGTGCCAATAGGCTTCTGACTAAATCAAAAGCCAATTCAATGGCTTGGTTCTCATCGACACCAAATGCCTTCATCTCTTTTTCGCGAATGAAAGGACACTCAATTGTACAAAAATGCCCACGACCTTCCTCAAACTCTGGAGCAGAAATTCTTAGAATGATGGGGGATAGGGAGCCGTTTGCTCCTTTGACTTTAGCGTTTAGTTCAAACGGAACTTTCATCAGCATCCCATTTGCCCGAATTTAGTTCGTCCAGAGTTGGCGGCAGACTGTCATAGCGAAGCTTTTGGACTCGTCTTCGATCTTTAACCTCAAGGGCCCAGAAAGTTTCGACAAGGTCCGAATCAATTTTCCCGTCTGGAACACGTTTTAACCAGTCGCACTCGAACTGGGGAACGTCGGTTTCCCGCTTGATCTTAAGTTCATGGAGTATTTCTCTCATCCGCGCTTCCAGCTCTTCGTAGTTCTTCATATCGGTTAGAAGACGGCAAAGAGTATAGAGCTCGGAGCAAACCCACTCATTGGATGTCCGTGCTTTTTCAAGGGCGGTTTCATAATGCTCTTTGGCAATATTCATTTCTTGGGACGTGGCTTCTCTTAGCGGGTTATAATAGTACCAGCTTCCAAGACCGCTCCAAGCCAACGGGTCTTCAGGGAACTCTTCCACTTGCCGCTTCGCCCATAAGAGGCTTTCTTCCTCCATCCCACCAACATGAAGGTGCGACGCAAGAGTATTCATAAGAATTCCCCGAATGTGGGGATCGGATTCCATATCTAGCAACTCGGCAACCCGATCCCTTAGTTCGGTATAGCGCTTACTCCGAACGAGAGGCATGATGACTTCGTCGAAGATACTTTCAACTTTATCTGCCCACTCTTTCGACATAGTGCTTCCTTTGAATTGTTTGGTTATCCGAGAATATCCTGGAGACTCCATTCTTTCGGCTCTCTGGGTTCAGGATAACCATAGCGGTTGCACAATCTCAACCTATCGGTGGATCTTTCAATGCAACCGCGAACGGCATTGGAGCCATATGGGAACCACTTAAAACATTTTGAATGTTCCTTATCCCACCGTTCGCGACATTTTTCAGAGTTTTCAGGAGATTTGGAGCTAGCTTTTTCAGCAAACGCGAGCATCTTCTCGGTTGGACCGCCGGGTTTGACGATACTGTCCTGCTTGAGACCCGTATCCTTTTGAAAAGATTTAATCCCCTTCATGAGGGGCGTATCGGGATACGGCGTCAGGCCGAAATCCGGCATCTTGTAGTGGCCCGTTTTGTTAAGGGCCTTTTTGAGCGTTAAAACATCTTCCGGATCGACGTTGTAGCTGGGTCCAACGGTCTTTCGGAGGTTTAGGAGGGAGTGCATATCTCTTGTTCCTCGTGTTGGGTTCCGAGGAACGGGCGCGCGCTCCCCGGAAATTGCAAAAGCTCGACTGTCCCGGCCAACAAAAAAGCCGGCCGAACAAATGAAGTTTGAATTTCTGGTGGAGCGTTATCCGCTTATTGGGTTATCGGCGTGCGGGGCGTCCCCCGGTACCGGCCCAAACGGGCGCATCCGGCATGAAAGGGCCCATGTGGGTTATGGTCAAAGACCGCCCGAACCACTTTCAAGCAAAAAGAACAATAAGTGAACACTGTGTCAATGTCAAGAAAAAAATCCTATTTCTTGGCGCGATCTGGCGCGATCTATTGAATTCAAGGTGTCCTTGATACGAGGGGATAAATTCCCTGTTTCCCCGTATAGAGAAAACGGTGAGGCGATACGGATTTTACTGGTGCACCAAGGCGAGATTCCCGGCAAGACGCCTCATTTCCGAAGTTATTCCCTGTATTTTCCTTATGAAACAGGGAAGCCACCGGAGACCGTTTCGCTCCAGACTGCGTCCCCTACCACTCTTTTTCCCGAAAACCGAAGACCAGACCGCAAGACGCCGGCAAGCCCGCACGTCCGGGGCTTTAGGCGATATCTGCGCGCGGCAGAGACTCGGGGAATTGGCGGAAATATCTCGCAATAGAAAGCAGGTTACGCCCACGGGACGTCTAGCGGATTTCCATTGCCGTCAACTATTGTGGCGGTCTTGTGTTTCAGTAAGTTTCTGACTAGGTCGAATGCCAATTCTCCGGCTTGGTTCTCATCGACACCAAATACCTTCATTTCTTTCTCACGAATGAAAGGGCACTTAATTATACAAAAACACCCTCGATTATACAAAAATACCCTCGCCCTTCTTCAAACTCCGGGGAAGAGATTTTTAGGATGAAGGCGCCAAGGGAGCCGTCTGTTCCTTTAGCCAAGGCTTCTAGCTCGAACGGAGCTTTCATTAGTTGTCCCTACTTCAAATCATCCAAAGTTGGCGGACTGTCTTTGTGGCCGTGTTTTTTGATGCGCTCTTTGTCTTTGTCGTTGAGGGTGAGAAATTCCTCGGCTAGCTCAAGGTCTATTTTCCCCTCGGGAATGTGTTCCAGCCAATCGCACTCTAAGAATGGAACATCAATTTCACGCTTGATCTCTAGATCCTTGAGTATTTCCCGCATTCGTTTTTCAACGGCCTTATAGTCGCCTATATGAGTTAAAGCACGGCAAATGTCGAACAGAGTGCTTCTTACCCATTCGTTGGATTCGCGTGCTTTTTGCAGGGCGATTTTATAGTTTTTTAGTCCAATTTCCTGGCCGTTTTCTATGCCATCTTTCTCTGGATCGGAGTAAAGATACCAGTGGGCGAGATAACTCCAAGAATGTGGATCTTCTGGATATTCATCGGCCCGACAATGAGCCCATTTCCGGCTTTCATCAACCCAGCCAGGGCGATAAAATGTGACGGCAAGCTCGCTCATAAGTGATTTCCGAAGGTCCGGGTCGGATTCTGAGTCCAATATTTCGATAACCCGATCCCGGAGTTCGGAAAAGCGTTTTTGGCGGTAGAGTGGAGATATGACTTTCTCACTTATCTGCCTGAATTTTTCGTGTCCGTCTTCCGCCATAATTAGCCTTACTATCTTGGAGGACTTACCTCCATATCGCCTGGCCCCATTCTGGCGGCTCTGTGCTAATTTTTCGATTGCATAAGTCTCTTCGAATGGTCGCTCTTTTTTTGTGCCCGGCCAACCATTTTTTATCCCACTTACTGCAGTTTCTGGACTCTTGCTTGTATCGATTGTAGCAGAAATCATCGTTATCAGAGTTCGCTGAGTTGTATTGGTCCTTGAGCGCTTTTTGCCGGTGCTGTTCTCCCCAATGTTGTTCCATTGAGAAGTTAGTTTTTCCAGCATGATCGC
>CBDUMN010000137.1:0-7110 GCA_965368335.1 uncultured Rhodospirillales bacterium | reverse complement strand
CCCTAAAACATCAGACCCTCTACGCCGGGCCCATTGCGCTAACTAAAATCGACTCGGTGAAGTGGGATTTTCTTAGAAACTTACTGTAAGCTGTCTTCATGTTTCGTCGATTGAGCCTCATCGTTTTTTTCGTCTGCCTGGCGGTTCCGGCCCTCGCCCAATCGCTCAAAGGACAGATGCTGATCGCCAGCTCGGAGATGGAAGATCCCAACTTCGCCGAAACGGTGGTGCTGATCATCACCCACGACGAAACCGGCGCTTTCGGCCTCGTCCTCAATCGCGAAATGGGGCGCGGTTCTGTCCTTTCATTGATGAAAGGCCTGGGAATAGAGCCCAAGGAAGGAAGTGCGGAAGGTGCAAAACTGCCCATCCGCCTCCACGCGGGCGGCCCGGTCGAGCCGGGGCTCGGCTTCATTCTTCACGGGCCCGGCTTTAAGGCAGAGAACACGACGGTGATTAACCGTCAAATATCCATGACAGTGGGGCCGGAGGTTATCCGCGCCATTGCCGCCGGGGAAGGGCCAGAGCGCTACCTCATGCTTTTAGGTTATGCGGGTTGGGCGCCGGGACAGCTTGAGAGCGAACTCAAGCGCGGCGGCTGGGATATCATCAATGCCGACGCCGATATCGTGCTCGACGAAGACACCGCCTCCAAATGGAACCGCGCCCGCGATAAAATCCAGATCGGGCTTTAGAGCCGCCGCCAACGACCATGCCCTGTTTCACCTACATCATCGGCAGTCCCGGCCAAGACGGCGGCAAAACCTATGTGGGGTGGACGACCGATCTGGAGCAGCGCCTCGCTGCCCACAACAATGGAACGGGCGCTAAATCGACACGCGGGCGTACCTGGGTCCTGCTCTATGCCGAGAAATACGGCACGCGAAGCGACGCCATGAGCCGGGAATGGCATCTAAAGAAAGACCGGATATTTAGGAGAGCGCTGAAAGAAGCGGTGGCCTTATTCCCCGGCCAGTGATGCGGGCTCTTCCGGATGGCGACCGACACGCTCGGCGGGCAAAACGACCGTAACCGTCGTCCCCTGCCCCTTTGCGCTCACAATATTCAGGTAACCGCCATGAATGTCGACCAATTGTCTGGACAAAGGCAGGCCCAAACCGGCCCCGTCGTACTTGCGGGTCAGAGAGCCCTCAAGCTGGCCGAAAATGGTCATGGCGATCTCAGCCTCATCCTGATCCATTCCGATGCCGGTATCGCTTACGGCAATAGCCAATGAGCCATCCTTATTCATGAACCCCTTAACGATAACCCGCCCCCGTTTTTCGGTAAACTTCACCGCATTGCTCAAGAGGTTGATCAAAACCTGTTTGATCCGGCGTGTATCGACATAAATTTCAGGTAAATCGGTTGGAATATCCATGCTGAGGGAGATTTTCTCTTTCTGCGCCCGCACCTCAATCAACCGACAGACGGACTCGACAACCTTCTGAACCGTTGCCCATTCCTCATGGAGGTGCACCGCATTGGCTTCAATCGCCGAAATATCGAGAATGTCATTAATCAGCTCAAGCAAGTGTTCGCCCGAATTGTTGATATCGGTGACCTGTTCTTTGTACTTGTCGCCTAACGGGCCGAATATCTCGAGCGACATAGTCGAGGAAAAGCCGATGATTGCATTGAGCGGCGTACGAAGTTCGTGGCTCATATTGGCGAGGAATTCCGACTTGCTCCGATTGGCGCGCTCCGCTTCGAGCTTAGCCATGGCCAGTTCGTATTGGGCCCGTTTTTCCGCGCTCCGCACGGAAGCGATGTAGTAACTCACCAGCCCGACGAAAATCAGCATCGTTAAAAACGCTAAAAGATCGTAATGGCGTTTGGCGAGCATCGAAAAAATATCGAAACGAGACGACGGCAAGATGCTGACGATCTTCCAATAACGCTCCAAATCCCCCTCTAGTCGACGTTTCGGCGCGATATGTTTTTTGGGATAAACCGTGGCATATGAAATATATCCAACCTTGGAATAAAACGATCCGCTATCCCCGCTCCTAATAACCCGCCACTCATCGGGATAAGCGTCAGAAAAGCCTTTGCCGTTTTCGAACATGAACCCCCATTCCTGCTCCTCAGAAGAGGAATGAATCCAAAATCCGTCTTTGTTCAACAAATAATTGTTCTCAGTTTCTTTAGGGATCGAGGCGACGTAACGATCAATCAAATAGGCGGCGAGATAGTTCAACACCACCACACCCCTTTTGCGACCCGTTTGATCGAAAACCGGCTTGGCGATGCGGATCATCGGCTTGAACGGCCTTTCAATCTGGCCGTCTTCCACATTGAGATCGAGACGCGAAACATAGACATCATCGGCATCGAGTTTCATCGTTTCGCGGAAGTAATAACGGTGGCTCTTGTCCTGCAGGTCGTCTTGGGAAACAACCACCGCCTGATCCCCCACTCGGTTGACGCGAACTCGCTCCATACCAGTCTCATCGATGTAACGAATCTGATCGTAAAAGCCTCTATCGGTCGAATAAGTGACAAAAAGCCGTGTTAGATAGACTGGAGTAACCGGACCATCACCATTGAGCATGCGCTCCATGGCGTCGCTAAAGGCCAGAATGCGAATATCCGAACTGAGGTATTCGAGGTCACGAATTAAACTGTTTCGGGCGAGCGTGTTGTAGCTGAGCTCACGGCTTTCAAACTCCGTTCTCTCGATCCGGTGATTGAGATATTCATAAACCACGAGCAGCACCACAAGCACAATTGCAAGCGGCGTAAACACCATCAGAAACAGCAAAAATTTGCTGGAGCTTTTCAGTATAGAGTTTGTAGTCGTCGCGGCTTTCTGGTTCATCAGCCCCACAGTCTTTTAAGGTGTAAATGCGATTGCAGACGCCTTTAGCTTAAATGCTTCCGGCACTACAGATTGCAACTCTTAAAACGGGCATCTCGGCAAATTGACGATTCTTATTCTTAGAACACCATCCGTAGAATACTAATCGCATCTATCACCAAAGAACAACCCCTGCGAGATATTCGATTATTTCATTGATCGAAA
Source organism: uncultured Rhodospirillales bacterium (assembly GCA_965368335.1). Classification (GTDB taxonomy): domain Bacteria; phylum Pseudomonadota; class Alphaproteobacteria; order Rhodospirillales; family JAPHRK01; genus CBDUMN01. The sequence continues at coordinate 4,085 of CBDUMN010000137.1, read as the reverse complement.
ATGATGAGGCCGGTTTGCTACGAGGTATCCTCGCCATACAACAACCCGCTTTCCAGAATTTTCCGTCCCGCTTCATCGAAATCCAGCTCACCGCTTTGGAGGGCATCGAAGATCTTCAGTAGCTCAGGATCGTTGCCCTCAAGTAAGCGGTCTTCGATAAAATGGGCCAAGGTTTCGGCGAGGACTTTGCGGGTTCGCGCTCTCGGGTCGAGGCGGTTGCGAGCGCCACGCAGGGTGGCGTCGTGGGCTTCTACCGCATCGGCTAGGTCGGCCAGCCCCTCAAACGTGGTCGCCGTGGTGCCGATGACCGGCACGGTCCAGTCCGATTTTTCGCGCAGATGCAGCATGGATTTCAGTTGCGCCTTGGTGTCCTTGGCATGCGGCATATCGCATTTGTTGACCACCAGCACATCGGCAATCTCCAGGATTCCCGCCTTGATCGCCTGGATGCCATCGCCCAACGAGGGAGCCGAAATCACCACCTTGGTGCCCGCCACCTCTGCCACTTCAACCTCGGACTGGCCGGTGCCGACGGTTTCGATAACCACCACATCGCGCCCCGCTGCATCCATCACGTCGACCACGCGGGCCGCCATGCGCGTCAGGCCGCCCAGGTGGCCGCGCGACGCCAGCGAGCGGACGAAGACCATCGGGTCGTTGGTATGTTCCGACATGCGGATACGGTCACCGAGGATCGCCCCGCCGCTAACCGGGCTCGAAGGATCGACCGCCAGCACAGCGACCGACTTGCCACGCTTCCTCAACTCGCTCACATAGGCGTTGATCAGGGTCGATTTGCCAGCACCCGGCGGACCGGTAAAGCCGACGACGAGGGCGCGGCCCAACTGAGGCTGGATGCTTTTCAAAATAGGACCGGCATCGGGAGTGCGGTTTTCTACCGCCGTAATGGCGCGCGCCAGCGACGCCCGGTCGCCCGCCAACAGCCCGTCAATCATCTTCTGAAGCTTTTCCGATATTTCCGCCACGCCCGGTCCTTAAAAATTGAGAATCGCTGCCGAGACTTTAAGCGCTGCCTCAAACAATTTCCATCGTCATTCCAGGGCATGCATCGCATGAACCCGGAATGACAAGATCAACTAACCCGCGTTTTGGTAATAGAGGTTTTGCGGGTGGCGGGCTTCGGCGAAGAAGACCCAGCGTTCGGCCAGCAGACCGGCGTATTGAATGAGGAAGGCCGCAGCGAACCCGACAAGCGATGCTTCCCCCCAGGCCAAGGCCAACAGAGCCAACGGCAAGATGAAAACGGTAATCACGAAGACCACCGTTAGAAGCTGGAGCAGTTGCGGGCTGCCGGGGTGGAAAAATTCCTTGAGATTGAACGAACCGGCGAGAAACCCTCGGGTCAACTGGCGCAGCTGACGGTGATGCAGGCCGACCGCCGATTGCAAGGATGAGAGATACTTAAGACGCCGGTTCCGCCACAGACTCGCAGCCCGGCCCAAGAACGCCAGCACCGTCAGCGCAATAGCGCCCCCGGCATAAAAATCGGCCAGATGACTGCCGAACGCCATGGCGTAAACCGTCGCCAGAACGAAGCCGGAGGCCGTACCCAATAGCACATAGTTAACCACGGTCAGCGGCGTCGCCCATTCCTGAATGAACTTGATCGAGGCGTAGATCATCCCGGTGCAGACAAACAACAGCAGGGTGACGCCCGCCCCCGCATAGCCCATGGCCATGGTCAGATCGAGGGTCTTCATGTTGGAAAACGTCATCAGCACCGGCTTGAAGCCGAACCAATGGAACGCGCCATAGAGGAAAATACCGCCCATGGTCGCGGGCAACAAAATGACCTCGCGGGAAAGCCAACTGGTCCGCCATTGCGACGCCGCCCGCCAGGCCCGTTCGGGCCGCGCAAGGTGAAAGAACGAGGCGAACAAGCCAAGCCCGAGGAAGGCCAGCGCAATAACGCTGCCGCCGGCATAGAACGCTCCGCCCTCCTGAACTTCGGTCGCACCGATGGTCCAATAAAACTGCCCGGCGACGAGGGCGAGAAATAACCCCTGACCCGCACCAATCAGAGTGGTGAGGAAAACGACTGAAAAAGCTGGTCTCATAGCTGATGTCCCTTTCCTTACCAGGATGCCCAATCGTCGATCGACGGAGCCTTGTCGTCGATCTTCGGACGCTTGCGCTCTTTCTTGAGCGGATTGTCGGCGCGCACCAACTCGTCTTCGTGAATGGTGACGCGCTGTTTACGGCGCGGCAGGTAGTGGTTGGCCGGTTTGGCGCCCCATTCGGGCATGGACTGATAGCCCCCTTCCTCACGGATCGCCACCGAGACCTCGCTCATCGGGTCGGTCACATCGCCGAACAACCGCGCCCCCGCCGGGCAAGCCAGAACACAGGCCGGTTTGCGCCGGTCTTCGGGCAGAGATTCGTCGTAAATCCGGTCGACGCAGAGGGTGCATTTCTTCATCACGCCCTGGGCCGCATCGAATTCACGCGCTCCATAGGGGCAGGCCCAGGAGCAATATTTACAGCCGATGCATTTGTCGTAATCGACCAGCACGATGCCGTCTTCCTGGCGCTTGAAGCTCGCCCCCGTCGGGCAGACCGGCACACAGGGCGGGTCTTCGCAATGCATGCAGGACTTGGGAAAATGGATGGTCTCGGTGTTGGGGAAGGTCCCCGCTTCGTAGGTCTGCACCCGGTTGAAGAAGACCCCCGCCGGGTCGGCCCCATAGGGATTGAAGTCGGTCATCGGACCGGCCTCGCCCGAGGTATTCCATTCCTTGCAGGAGGTCACGCAGGCATGGCAGCCGACGCAAACATTAAGATCGATCACCAGGGCGAGTTGTTTGGCCACCGTGTCGGTCATGAGCGGCCCTCCCCTTTGCCCGCCACGAAACGGCGCACCGAACCGAGGAACCGTTTCATGCCGGGAAGCGGTTTGACGGCGGTGAACTGCGGCAAGCTGTGATCGGCTCCCTCTTCGGCCTTAGTCACCTTAACCCGCACGTCATACCAAGCGGCCTGTCCGGTCACTGGGTCCGAATTGGAAATATGCTCGCCCGCTTCATGAGGCGGCAACTCTTCGGAAATCAGGTGATTGAGAAGGAATCCTTTGCGCGATTCTTCGGCGTTCTCATCAAGCCCCCAAGCCCCGGACGCCTTGCCGATGGCGTTCCAGGTCCAGACCGTGCCGGGCTCGGTCGCTTCACTGAATTTGGCGATGCAGCGGATCTTGCCGGTCGGGCTTTCCACATTGACCCAGTCGCCATCCTTAAAGCCACCGACGCGGCCGACGCTCGGATGGACGTAGAGCACGTTGTAGGTATGGATTTGCCGCAGCCAGGCGTTCTGGCTGTCCCAAGAGTGATACATCGCCATCGGCCGTTGGGTGACGGCGTTGAGCTTGAACTCCTGCGTATCGACCAACTGGCTTTCCAGGGTCTCGTAATGGAAAGGTAGAGGATCGAAATAGGTCTCCACCCGCTTGCGCAGATGATCGGGCGGCTGGCGGCCTTCCCGTTTGCCCTGGGCGGCGAGGCGGAATTTTTGCAGCACTTCCGAATAGATGTGAATGAGGATCGGGTTGGTCTGGCGCACCAAGCCATGTTCGCTGGCCCACTCCAGATAGCCCTCGTTCCAGTTGCGCATGTACTGATAAGACCGCGGCAGTTCGTAGTGATAATGGGCGTTGTTCTTGGCGTACATCTCCCACTGACGCGGGTTGGGTTCGCCGCGCATGAAGTCTTCGCCCGCCTTGCCGCGCCACCCGGCCAGAAAACCGATACCCGATCCCGGCTCGGTCTCGAAGTTGACGATGAAGTCGGGGTAGTTGCGGTATTTCTTTTCGCCCTTTTCATTAACGAAAGAAGGCAGACCCAACCGCGCCCCCATTTCCAGAATCACTTCCTGGAACGGCTTGCAATCGCCCTTGGGCGGCAAAATGGGCACGCGCACGCTATCCACCGGCCCCTCAAACTCGGAGATTGGCCGGTCGAGGATCGACATCACGTCATAGCGCTCAAGATAGGTCGTATCCGGCAAGACCAGATCGGCGAACTGCACGGTTTCCGAATGATAGGCGTCGGCGACTACGAGGAAGGGGATTTTAT
>CBDUMN010000136.1:0-7332 GCA_965368335.1 uncultured Rhodospirillales bacterium | reverse complement strand
GGGCTTTGCTGGCTTTTTCGTGAGAGGCCACGGCGAAGGCTTCCTGGTCGGCCCGAGCGATGGAGTATTGGTTGGCGAGGTTTTCCGCCGTTTCGCCCATGGAGACGTAGGCTTGTGGGTATTCCTGCATCAGGCCGGGGTTGGGGAGCGGGTTGAAGCCGCCCATGGGAATTCGGGTCATGCTTTCCATACCGGCGCAAATAAAGGCCTCGCCCGCATTCATCTGAATGGCGCCTGCCGCCATATGGACGGATTGCATGGAAGAACCGCAGAAACGGTTGACCGTCGTGCCCGCAACGGAGAGCGGCAGACCGGCCATGAAGCCGACCAAACGCGCCACGTTGAAACCCTGTTCACCTTCGGGGAAGGCGCAGCCCATAATCAGATCTTCAATGTCCTCACCCTTGACGCCGGTCTTTTCGACCAGTCCTTTGATAACCTGGGCGGCCATGTCGTCGGGGCGGACTTTCGTCAATTCGCCTTTGTTGGCGAAATGGAAGGGGGACCGGGCGTAACCGGCGATTACGACGTTTTTCATCTGTTGCGTCTCCGTGTCGAAATAGCGTTAAAGCCGTTGTTCGGGTTCAATTGGGGTTAATCGGTCGCGCTGTCTAGCGCTTCCAGGGTTTGCCGTTCCACGTCTTTCAGTTCTTCAAGCGTGGTTTCCAAATCTTTGCGTTGTTCGTCCAGTTCCTGCATCCGCTCTCGGACCGCATCCAGTAGGACCGACATTTGGGTTTTTTGGGTGGGGTCGGCATCGTAAAGGTCGAGATATTCCTTGATGCCGGAAAGGGAGAAGCCCATCCGTTTGCCGCGCAGAATAATCATCAATCGAGCGCGGTCCTTGTAAGTGTAGACCCGTGTCGACCCGGCCCGTTGCGGTGCGAGCAGCCCTTTTGTCTCATAAAAGCGTATGGCTCGTGGCGTGATATCGAACTCGTTGGCGAGCTCGGTCACGCTGTAGAGCTTGTTGGTTGGGTCTTCTCTCATGTCCATAACGGGTCTCTAACCTTGCAGAAGTTGGTGGAGGCTTGACCATGGTATTCTGAAGTAACGTTAACGTCAACCTCATAACCGTATCGTCATATTCTGTGCGCGACAGTAGGTGACGGCGCAGCCTCCGGGCGTATTCGCAGGGTTATGAAGCCTCCTTTTGGGACGTGGCGGCCTTGGCCGCTTCCTCGGCGACCAATTCTTTTTTTGATAGTTTGCCGATCATGGTCTTTGGCAGTTCGGCACGGAACTCGATGGCGCCGGGCATTTCAATTTTGGAAATCTTATCCTTGAGGAAAGCTTTGAGACCGTCTTCCGTCAAAGTCTCGTTGTCTTTAAGCTTGATAAAGGCCTTGGGGCTTTGCCCCCGGTATTCATCGGGGATACCGATAACGGTGACTTCCTCGACCGCCGGATGAAGATAGATGGCTTCTTCGATGTTGCGTGGATAGACGTTGTAGCCACCGCAGAGAATGACGTCTTTCAAGCGATCAACAATAAAGATGTAGCCGTCTTCATCCATATAGCCCACATCGCCGGTGTGGAGCCGCCCGTCAATGATGGTCTCGGCGGTTTCCTCTGGACGGTCCCAATATCCCTTCATCACCTGAGGGCCGATGATGCAGATTTCACCGGCTTCACCCTGAGGGAGTAGGTCGTGCGGTGCTTCGACGTTGCGGATTTCCAGCTTGGTGCCGGGGAGGGGAATGCCGATGGAGCCTTCCTTGTTCAGACCGCCCGGGGGGCTTGAGGATGCAACGGGCGAAGATTCGCTTAGGCCGTACCCTTCGATCAGGTAGCAACCGGTCATGCGCTCGAAATCGTGGCGCACCTCGTTCGGTAAGGGAGCGCCGCCGGAATTGCACATCTTGATGCTGGTCAGGTCGTATTTTTTCAGGTTTGGTGCATGGTTGATCGCCGTATAGATGGTTGGCACCGCCGGGACCAGCGTCGCCTTGGTCCTTTGAATGGTTTTCAGCAGAAGATCAAGTTCGAAACGGGGCAGGAGGATCAACTCGTAGCCTTTCGCCAAGCCCTGATTCATCACCACGGTCATGGCGAAAACATGGAAGAATGGAAGAACGCCGATAACCCGCTCGACACCGTCTTGCAATATTCCTGAAGGATCGGTCCAGGCGCTGAGTTGAGCGGCGTTGATCGTCAGGTTGGCGTGGGTGAGCATCGCGCCCTTGGGCTGGCCGGTCGTGCCGCCGGTATATTGCAGCACGGCAACGTCTTCCGCCGGATCAATCGTCACGGGGGCGGGGTGGCCGTCGTTGTCGGTGAAAGCCTCGAACGGGATGTGTTGATCATCGAACGGGACTTTAGCGATGTCACCTTTCTTGAAGAGCTTGAACAGCAAACCTTTAAGCGGCGGTAGGATCCCGGCCATGGTGCAGACGACGATTTTTTTCAAATTGGTGCGGGTGAACATTGCGCCGACTTTGGGATAGATCAGGCCCAGGTCCATCGTTACCATGATTTCGGTATGCGAATCTTCGATTTGGAAGGCCAGCTCTCTCTCGGCGTAAAGCGGGTTGTAGTTCACCACGACGCCACCGGCCTTGAGGATGCCGAAATAGCAAATAACGGAGTAGGGGGTGTTGGGCAGGCAGAGCCCTACCTTGGTTCCTTTCTTGACGCCAATTTTCTGAAAACCCTTGGCGGCCTTGTCGATCAATGCGCCAACTTGCGCATAGGTGTATTTGCGTCCAAGAAAGTCGATGCAGGGCTTTTGACTATAGCGCGATACCGAATCATCCATGAAGCCGACGAGGGACCGGGACTCAAGCGGCGTATCCCAGTGAACCCCTTCAGGGTAATGGGCCAACCAGCTCTCGCCATTTACTTCGTCGTCCATGGTCATGGATGCTCTCCTGTTCTTCTATCATTTTTCAAATTTTGACGATTAATAGCGATGAGTAACGTATACGTCAATAGCATGCCTTTTGCGTCCTAAATCTGAGGTGTAGGTTCTTGATGTCGGTCAGTTACGAACGCGTAGAATTTAGAGAAACTCCAAGTCTGGGTTGAAAAACTTGGCAGAGGTCGTCATATTGTCGGCTGTTTTTCGCCGCCCTTCTACCGATGAGGCCAAATGACGGCCCGCGGAACAGTAAGGGCGTATTTTTTAATTGCTCGTTTCGGGAGAACGAATTTAATGAAGTATGGTAAGATTCTGGCTGTCGCCGCCGTCGTCGGTCTGGCCCTGTCCGCCACCTCCGCTCAGGCTGATCCGAACAAGGACAAGTCGTTCAAGAAGTGCAAAGCCTGTCACACCATTGATGAAGGCGGCAAAAAGAAAGTCGGCCCGAACCTGTTCGGTGTTTTCGGAGCCCCGGCAGCATCCAAAGACGGTTTCAAGTATTCCAGCGCCATGAAAGAATCCGGCCTGACCTGGGACGAAGCCACTCTCGACAAATATCTGACCAAGCCGAAAAAGCTGGTCCCGAAAACCAAAATGTCCTTCGCGGGCTTGAAAAAAGAAGCCGACCGCAAGGCCGTTATCGAGCTGATGAAAGCCAATAAATAGGCTTTAGTCTATATGATTTTTTAAAGCACCGCTGTCTATAAGCAGCGGTGCTTTTTTATTTATGGCTTTCGCAGAAAAGCTAAAAGCTTTGTGGTAAGAAAGTATATCAACATAAAAAGCTCAAAAAAGGGAGGCACCTGATGCGGCTTCATATTGGCGGCGAAGAAGCGAAAAAGGGATGGCAAATCCTCAATGCACAGGACGCTACATATGTTGATTTTGTTGGTGATTGCGGAGACCTAAGGCAATTTGCCGAAAATAGCATAGATGAAATTTATGCAAGCCATATACTTGAGCACCTAGGGTATCAAGAGGAATTACCCAAAGCATTGAAGGAGTGGTATCGGGTTATAAAACCGGGGGGGAAGGTGATGATTAGTGTTCCAGACCTTGATGCACTTTGTCGTTACTTTTTGATCCCAGGGCTCAGCCAAAAAGACCGCTTTCACATCATGCGGATAATGTTTGGTGGCCAAATGGACCTATATGATTTTCATAGAGTAGGCTTTACAGAGGACTTTCTCAGGGAATTCCTGATAGGTGCGGGATTTCGAAACCCTAAACGGGTGAAGAATTTCAGTTTTTTTGACGATAGCAGTTCTTTGATGCTTGGGAAAAACATGCCAGTCAGCTTAAATATGAAAGCAGTCAAGTAGCTACCCGCTAACTCAATTGAAATTAAAGGAAATTCCGGCGTCGACAGCTACCATCATTAGATGTTCTGCAGCAGAGGCAGTTTGAAGTCGTGAATGGTTCGCCCTTTTGGCTGCGCCGTCAAATAGGTTGCTTTGGGGTTTTGTTACATCCCGTTACGAACCATCTTCTTTTCCGACATATTCCTGTTACATCCTATCGGTTGAATGGCTTCCTGAAATTTCAAGTTGATACTATTGACTCGATATATATCGAATATATATATTCCGTTTCGACATATATCGAACCATCATATTAATAAAAATAAATATTGCTCGGGAATTGAAACGATGGATGTGAAAACCGTTTGTCTGGCGATCCTCAGCGTGAGCGATTCGACCGGCTATGAAATCAGGAAGCACTTCGAAGACGGCCCCTTCGCCTACATGTATGAAGCGGGGTATGGCTCGATTTATCCGGCGCTGAACAAGCTCAATGAGCAAGGATTGGTGACGGTGCGGGCGGTGCCGCAAGAGGGGAAGCCGGACAAAAAGGTCTACAGCATCAACGACGCAGGCCGCGCCGAGTTGAAAGAAGCGATCAACCAAAGGCCCGAGCATGATCGTTTGCGCTCGGATTTTCTGGTGATGATGCTTTTTGCCCACCTGCTCGATTCGAAAAATCGTCAAGAGGCCTACGACACCTATCTCAATTTCCACCGACGCCATCTGGCGGAGATGAAAGGTGAAATCGATGGGGTTTGTACGCAGGTCGGCGAGTGTTTCGACGATCTGCCCGGCCATGACTTTGCCCACGGTTTCGGCGTCGCCGTCTACACGGCCATCGTTGACTATCTGGAACAGAACCGACCCCTGCTTTTCAAGGAAGAAAATGATGCGGCTGCTGAGTAGTTTAAAAATGGGATCCATCAAAGCCAAGCGGTCGTACTGGTATGCCGCAATCTTGGCGCTTGCGGTCATTGTTTGGATCGGGTCCGGGCAATTGCCGGGGCAAGGGCCGGCGGCCAAAGCCACGGATGATGGGATTACAGGTGAAGCCAAGGCTGAAACCTTAGCGCCGATCTATAAGGTCCAGGTCCAGACGCTTCAGGCCTCACCGGTCGTTGAAGAAATTCATCTGCTGGGCCGCACGGAAGCCAAGCGTGAGGTGACGCTTCGGGCCGAGACGGCGGGAAGTATTGCCGAGGTCGTGGCCAAAAAAGGGCAGACGGTTAAAAAAGGCGATGTGAAAACGACCGGCGGCATAAACTACGTGAAGCCGAAGCGCTGGTTCGTCAGCGGGAAATCGAGTTCGATGCGGCAAAGGAGCTTTCAAAAAAGAACTTCCGCTCCAAGACCAAGCTGGCCGAAGCCAGTACTCTGCTAAATGGCGCTCGCGCCTCTTTGGCCGCCATGCGGGTTGATTTGGCCCATACGGTGATTACCGCGCCGTTCGACGGTGTCGTTGATGATCGTTTTATTGAAGAAGGCGATTATTTGAAGGTTGGGGAAAACATTGCTTCCATTCTCGATCTTTCAACTGTCGTCGTCACCGGCGATGTAGCGGAAAGTTTAGTCTCAAAAATTGCTGTAGGAAGCAATGGACGCGCGGTGTTGGTTGATGGCCGTGAGCTTGATGGCGTCGTAACTTTCGTTTCTAAAGCAAGCGCGACCTCGACTCGTACTTTTAGAGTCGAAATGGAAGCACCCAATCCTGACAATGCGGTAGCTGACGGCATCACGGCGGATATTCGCTTGGCTGTGGGTGAAAAACTGGCCCACAAGCTTTCTCCCGCCGTTCTGACTTTGAATGACAAAGGTATCGTCGGCGTCAAGATCGTCAATCGGGAAAGCAAAGTGGAGTTTATACCTGTTTCGCTGGTTTCCGACTCACCGGAAGGTTCTTGGCTCGGCGGGTTGCCGGAAGAAATCAGACTGATCACCCTCGGTCAGGAGTTTGTTAAGGCCGGACAGGCGGTTGAAGTGGTGGAGGAGTAAGCGGTCATGTTATCGGTTATCGACGCGGCGTTGGGGCGCACGCGAACGGTCCTGTCCATCCTGGTCTTCATTTTGATCGCCGGTGCGGTCGCCTATATGGATATTCCCAAGGAATCCGACCCGGATATTAATATTCCGATCATCTACGTGACGGTGAACCACGATGGCATCTCGCCTGAGGATTCAGAGCGGTTGATTATTCGCCCTCTGGAGCAGGAACTCCGGACCATTGAAGGCATCAAGGAAATGCGCTCGACCGGTTTTGAGGGTGGGGCCAGCGTACTTATGGAATTCGAAGCGGGGTTCAATGCCGATACTGCGCTCGACGATGTGCGCGAGAAGGTCGATACCGCCAAAACCGAATTGCCCGACGATTCCGATGAGCCGGAAGTTCACGAGGTGAATTTCAGTCTTTTTCCAGTCTTGGTCGTTATCCTTTCGGGCGAAGTGCAGGACCGGACGCTTTATCGTCTGGCCAGCGACCTTCAGGATGCCGTAGAGGGCATTTCAACGGTTTTGGAAGCCCCCATTGCGGGGGATCGGGAAGAATTGGTCGAAGTGATCATCGATCCGGTTAAGGTTGAGAGTTATGGCCTCGACCCGGCCACTGCCGCCAACACCGTTAAGGGCTCTAACCTGTTGGTCGCCGCCGGGTTCCAGGATACGGGGAAAGGCAAGTTTTCCGTCAAGGTGCCGGGCTTGTTTGAGACGGTCGAGGACATCATTCATCTGCCCATTAAAGTTGATGGAGATTCGGTTGTGACTGTCGGCGATGTGGCCGATGTGCGCCGGACCTTTAAAGACGCCGCCAGCTATGCTCGGGTCAATGGTAAGCCTGCCGTCGCCCTCGAAGTCTCCAAGCGGACGGGCGAAAATATCATCGACACCATCGAAAAAGTTCGCCAGGTGGTCGAAGAGGAGCGGGCCAGTTGGCCGGAAGAGTTGCGTCGAGCGGTCAAGGTCGGCTATTCGCAGGATCGGTCTAGCCAGATCAGAACGATGCTTTCCGATCTGCAGAACAGTGTTCTTTCGGCGGTTCTGCTGGTTATGGTCGTGGTGATTGCGGCGCTTGGCGTCCGTTCTTCGGCGCTGGTCGGCATCGCTATTCCCGGTTCTTTTCTGGCGACCTTGTTGGTTCTCTTCATGCTCGACGTTTCCCTCAATATCGTCGTGTTG
>CBDUMN010000135.1:0-7519 GCA_965368335.1 uncultured Rhodospirillales bacterium | reverse complement strand
TTGAATCACATTCAAGACGTTTGGGGAAGCCCGTTTATGAGTTTACGGCCTAGAACATAATGGCCACAACCAGAAACGGAATTTTCCACCGGGACATAGACATCCCTCGATGCCCCCCCCCTTCCATCAAGCAAACCAGAACGGAATAGCTTGGCAGATCAGTAAAATTGGATATTTTTCCTTATGCGTCGACACACCCTACTTAAACCGCTTATAGACAATCAGTCCCAACACAAGGATAACCAAGACGGCGGTGGTTAGGGGAAAAGCGGCGGGAAAGCCAAAGACAACGGTCAACAAGCCAACCACCGAACCGCCGAACAAAACCATCAGGATTGATACAAGCACCGCTAAAAGCGCCAAGCCGATAAACAGGCCAGCGATCTTTTCAAAGGTGTGTTTCATAGGGGCGTCGCCGCCGGTCGGGGCGTTCGGTTAGCTCAGTTTGTTCTTTGCGCCGCGGGTCGGAAAGGTCAGGCGTTCGAACTCAACGCCTTCTTCTTCAAGCTCGGCGGCCTCATCATCGGTCGCCTCGCCATAGATGGGACGTTTTTCCGCATCGCCTGAATGGATGGCGCGGGCTTCATCGGCGAAATCCTCGCCCACGTAGTCGAACGTATCTTCAATGTGTTCGCGCACCTTATCGACCGCCTTCATGATCTGCTTGGCGATCTCGCGGGACCGATCATCATGAGCCAGCTTCTGAGCCTGGTTTTCGATAGCCGAAAGATTGGCGTCGGCGCCACGGGCGTTAGTCTGGTTTTCCTCGGAAGCGGGCGCAGTGCTTTTACGGGTAACGACATTGGGCGCCATAGGGGCGCGCGTCACCGCCCGATCACCACAGAACGGGCATTCCACTTCACCGCTAGCCGCCTGGGCCTCATAAGTCTTCGAGTCCTTGAACCAAGCCTCGAACCGGTGATCGGCGGTGCATTTCAACTCGTATTTAATCATCGCTTTTGTTGACGCCGCTTTTGTCTGGGGTACAGTCGTTTCCGATAGGTGTTCCTAGCAGGAGTCGCCGCCAAACCGCAATGCTAAACAGGGTTGTCATGGCTAAATCCCCGCCGCTCTCAGGCAATCAGGACAAAACGCCCCGCCATTTGAGGATCAGCGATCCCTCCCCTTGGGTGGTCCGCTTCGCATCGCTAATCAAGCCGGGTGGAACAGTGCTCGACCTCGCTGCGGGCGGTGGGCGTCATACACGTCATCTCTTAGGCCTCGGCCTTTCGGTCACGGCGGTAGACAAAACCACAGAACCGCTTGAAGGGCTCGATACCGAACTCATTGCAGCCGACCTGGAAGAAGGAGGTCCCTGGCCCCTGGCGGGACGTCGCTTCGACGGAATCGTGGTGACCAACTACCTCTACCGCGACACCTTGGAAGATTTGCTCACAAACCTTTTGCCCGGCGGAGTGCTGATCTACGAAACCTTCGCTCGGGGCAATGAGGCCTACGCCAGACCGCGCAACCCGGACCATCTTCTGAAATCAGGCGAACTTCTGGAACTGGTGCGCGGACGAATGCAGGTCGTGGCCTACGAACATGGCCTTAAGGAAAGCCACCCCCTGCCCGGCGTGGTCCAGCGCATCTGCGCAGTCAACGACCTGCCGCCAGAAGGCGAGCCTAGAGTCCATCCCATCAAGAGTTAGACCACGTCGCCCCAAAGGTCGTAGTCGTTGGCTTCATCGACCTTCACCTTGACGATTTCGCCAGGCTTGAGGTCGGTTTCGCCATCGAGGAAAACGTTACCGTCGATTTCCGGCGCATCACCCTTGGTCCGGCCAATAGCGCCTTCTTCATCCACTTCGTCGATCATCACCTCGAAGGTTTTGCCGACTTTCTCAGCCATCTTAGCCGCGCTTACTTCGGCCTGGACAGCCATGAAGCGATCGAGGCGCTCTTGCTTGATCTCCTCATCAACGGCTCCCGGCAGATCGTTGGCCGGTGCGCCTTCGACGGCGGAATAGGTAAAGCAGCCAACCCGGTCGAGTTTGGCCTCCTCCAACCAGTCGAGCAAAAACTCGAAGTCTTCCTCCGTCTCTCCGGGAAAGCCGACAATGAAGGTCGAGCGAAGCGTCAGATCGGGGCAAATGTCGCGCCACCGGTTAATCCGCTCAAGAGTTTTCTCCTGATGGGCCGGGCGACGCATGGTCTTGAGCACTCCGGGGCTGGCATGCTGAAACGGCAGATCGAGATAGGGTAGAATTTTTCCCTCGGCCATCAAGGGAATGACTTTATCGACATTGGGATAAGGGTAAACGTAGTGCAGCCGCACCCAAGCCCCGAGTTCTCCCAAAGCCTCAGACAGGCCGGTCATATCGGCATTAACGGCCCGCCCATGCCAGTCGCCCGTCGCATGCTTGATATCGACCCCATAGGCGCTGGTATCCTGGGAAATGACCAACAATTCCCGCACACCCGAAAGCACCAGTTTTTCAGCTTCTTGAAGCACCTCGCCAACCGGACGGCTCACAAGGTCGCCTCGCAGATGGGGAATGATGCAGAAAGAACAGCGGTGATTGCAGCCTTCGGAAATCTTTAAATAGGCGTAATGGCGCGGCGTCAGCTTGACCCCTTGGGGCGGCAACAAATCCATATAGGGATCGTGGGCGGGCGGCACGGCGTCGTGGACGGCGGAAACCACCTGTTCGTACTGATGGGGGCCAGAAACCGACAGCACGTTTGGATGGGCGTTGCGGATCGCCTCTTCATCCACACCCATACAGCCCGTAACAATTACTTTGCCGTTACGGTTCATCGCCTCACCGATGGCTTCGAGCGATTCCGCCTTGGCCGCATCGATAAAGCCACAGGTATTGACGATCACCGCATCCGCCGCCTCATAGGTCGGCACCACCTCATATCCTTCGGCGCGCAACTGGGTCAGAATGCGCTCGGAATCGACCAGAGCCTTGGGACACCCCAGGCTGACGATACCAACGCGCGGATCGGGTTTGGACATGGCTTTACCTTCGTTCCTCATGCTGGGCGCGTTTCTTACGCCTCTAGGGTCAGGACCCATTAATCCGATCCATTCTGCGTCCGTACCTTTGTGCCGGGGTAGGAGTCAAGTTTAGTTGAATCGCGGGTCGACGGCGAAGCCGCCTGCCTTGGGTAGTTGGATGGAGACCTCAACCCGGCGGTTCTTGGCCCGGCCTTCGGGTGTGTCGTTGGGGGCAAGGGGCTGGCTATCGGCAAATCCCTGGGCGGAAAGACGCTTCGGGTCGATGGTCGAATTGGCCAGAATAGCACGCACCACCGATGCCGCACGGGCCGCCGAAAGGTCCCAGTTATCACGGAACATATTGGTGGAAATGGGGATATTGTCGGTATGCCCTTCAACCCGAATTTTCCCTTTGGTTCTCCCCAACACCTGGGTAATCCGCTTGATCGTCGGCTCAATAGAGGATTTAAGATCGCGGCTGCCCGAGGCGAAAGCTGCGTTGTCCCTAAACCGGATCACCACACCGAAATCACGCTCCAACACCTGTATCTGGTTCTTGGCGATCTGATCGGCCAAATCAATGGATAGACGGAAGACCAAATCGGAACGCGCCAATTCGGAACTCTCGTCCGCTTCCTTTTTGTGGGGCTTAGTGACATCAAGCTGAATCGATTGAGACGATTTGCTTTGGTCGGTTGGAATAATGTTAATGATTTTTGGTTTGGCGTTGAAGGCCTCCGATATGGGCCCTGCATTGCGCTTGAAACTGTCGCTGTTGATCTCGGAAAAAGACAGAATCAGGACAAATAGAGCGAGTAGAAGCGACATCAGATCGGCGAAGGAAACGAGCCACTTCGGCTCCCGCCTCTTAAGCTTTTTAAATTTTTGTCCCGGCAGCATCACAGACATTCTGTTTCCAAGCCCCCGCTACTTCTTGGCTGTATAAGAATCCTTGGCGCCAACCTGCCGTTGCTTTTCAGGGAGGTAGGGCTCCAGGACCTCAATCAGTTCCGTGGGATTGGTTTTCATCTGTATCTGGAAAACACATTCAATAATCAAAGCGCGAAGAGCCACTTCCTGCTCCCGTTTGTCATCGAGCTTATCGGCAATGGGAAGCGCAATCAGGTTGGCGATCAGCACACCATAAAGGGTGGTCAGCAAAGCCACCGCCATCGCCCGGCCGATACTCGTCGGATCGCTCATCGCCGAAAGCATCTGAACGAGACCGACAAGGGTGCCGAACATGCCGAACGCCGGCGCGTATTCGCCAATCGACATAAAGACCTTGGCGCCCAACTCGTCGCGCTGGATGGAGCTGGCCATCTCCTGGGTCAAAACCTTGCGGATATAGGTCAGGTCCCGTCCGTCGGCGACCAGTTGCAGTCCCTTTTTAAAGAACGGGTTAGCGACCCTTTGACGCTCCAGCACCACATGCCCCGACTTGCGGGCAATCTTAACGAACTTGACCGACTGACGGATGTAGTCGCGCGGATGCTCTGTAACGTTGGTAAAGGCCGCCTTGAATCCAACGGGCATGGCGATAAACACGCCAGCGAGGGGGAACTTGATCATAATAGCGGCGAAGGTTCCGCCGAAAACGATCAGCATGCCGGGAACGTTGACGAAGATCCAAAAGTCGGACCCCGAGGCAATAGCCATCAGCACAACGGTCAAACCAATCACCAAACCGGCGATGGTTGCTAAATCGAAATAGCCAAACCTAAACATGCGCTAAATTGCCAACTTTCCTAAAATTTTAAGAAAATGCCGCTAGTCCCTTCAATTATTTATATAATTGCGAACATTTCGAGGTAAATTTTCCAGCTTTTCTCGTCAAACACAAGCCCTAATCCGGAAATGGGTCTATTTAGAGGGAAAAATCCCTGTCGTGGGTCAAGCTGGGGATACGCTGGCGGGCTTGCATCACTTCGGCCGGATCGATAAGCGCAGAAACATATCCTGGCTCCTCGCCACCATCTTGCAGAATTTCACCCCAAGG
Source organism: uncultured Rhodospirillales bacterium (assembly GCA_965368335.1). Lineage (GTDB taxonomy): Bacteria > Pseudomonadota > Alphaproteobacteria > Rhodospirillales > JAPHRK01 > CBDUMN01. The sequence goes on along the minus strand of CBDUMN010000135.1, from coordinate 2,573 downwards.
ACTGACGATGAGCGAATGACCGTAGGTCTTGCGCCCTCCTTCGTGTTCGCCACATTGGGCGGGCGCAAAAACATAACACCCGGTTTCGATGGCCCGCGCCCGAAGCAACGTGTGCCAATGGGCCTCACCGGTCGGTCGGGTAAAGGCCGCAGGCACGGACAGGAAAGAAGCCCCGGCCCGGGCAAGGCGCCGATAGAGCTGAGGAAACCGCAAATCGTAACAAACGGTCATCCCAAGCATGCCCCAAGGCGTTTCAGCCAACACAGCGCGCTCACCGGGTCGGAAATTGTTGGATTCCCGATAGGTTTCGCCATTGGCGAGATCAACATCGAACAGATGGATTTTATCGTAAGAGGCGGCAACTCGCCCCCGATCATCGATCAGATAGGAACGGTTGGCCGCACGAGATTCCCCAGGTAAGCGAATGGACAACGAGCCCACAAGAATCCAGGCTCCGGCGTCTTTCGCCAATGAAGAAAAGGCCGGTAGAGCCGGATGATCTTCTTCATAAAGCGCCCGTTCGGGCACCATTTTTTGATCGGATTCCAGCATTGAGACGTTTTCCGGCAGACAAATAAGCCGCGCGCCATCTCTAGCGGCTTGGCCTATTAGTTCTGCGGCAGCTTCAATGTTGGCTTCAATGTCGCGCCCCGCCGTAACTTGGACACATGCAGTCTTGAATGCTTGGCTCAAATAGTCTCTCCGCTTAAGCCCAACTTAGCGTCAAGCTCGCCGTCAAAGTCCAACTCGAGAAGCTCATCACAGCCGCCGATGGCTTCGCCTTCGATGAAAATTTGCGGCACCGAAGTGCGTCCCTCGGCCCGAACGGTCATCTTCTTGCGACCCTCGGGGTCCATGGTGACGTCGTATTCAGTGTATTCCACGCCCTTCTTGTTCAGGAGCTTCTTAGCCCGAACGCAGAATGGGCACATGGCTGTCGTATAGATTTCAACTAGGGGCATGTTCGCCTCAAATGTTTTTCGTTTTCTATGTTTCCTTAAACATTGGAAACGCCGTGACCAGAATTTAGTCCGAGCGGGACACGCGGGCAAGTGTCACCACGTCGACACCCGATGCCCCAGCCTTGCGCAAGACCTTGGCGCAGCCTTCCACGGTGGCCCCGGTTGTCAAAACGTCATCGACCAACAGCACGCGCTTACCGTCCAGCTTTTCTGGGCCTTTCGCCGAGACGGAAAAGGCTCCGGCAACATTGCGCTTGCGGGCATCCCCGGATAATCCAACTTGAGAAATCGTACGCCGGATACGTTTAAGAACCATCGGCTCATAAGGGGTTTCGGTGATTTTTCCAAGCGCCCGGCCGACCAAAGCCGACTGGTTGTAGCCGCGTTTAAACAGGCGCGACCAGTGAAGCGGTACGGGTACGATAACATCGGCATCGGCGCAGAGATCGGGAGCTGCCCGAACTATCCACTTGGCGAAAAAAGCCGCACCGTGCGTACGGTCCCGGTGTTTGTAGTCAAGCACCAATCGCCGCCCCCCTTCGTCATACAGAAAAACGGCACGAGCCCGACCAAATGCAGGACGTCGGGCAGAGCAGGCCCCGCAAATAGCCTCACCACCGGGATCGACGGTAAAAGGCAGGCCGCAGATTTTGCATTGGGGTGGCGAGATGAAAGAGACCTCAGACCAACAAGAGGGACAAAGCGCTCCATCTTCGGTAACGACGGTCCGGCATCCCAGACAACGCGGCGGTATCAGGATGTCCAACATCCTGCGCAACAGCCTGTTTTCACCGACCAAATCCTGCAAAATAGCCTCTCCCGGAGTTTTCACCCTTTCCTTTTACCTCACTTTTCCCTAAATCCGGGAGACCATGACCGACAGTATGAATGTTTTTGACCGCAAGACCGTGCGTATGCACCGGGACCGGGCCGCACCGAAATTCGGCGATTTCGACTTCCTTTTGCGGGAAGTGGCTGAGCGACTGCTCGACCGCCTGGACGACCTGACCTACCAATTCCCTTTAGCCCTCGACCTTGGGTGCCATACCGGGGAATTGGGCAAAGCCATTAAAGGCAGAGGCGGTGTCGAAACCCTGATCCAGTGCGACCTTTCCCAAGGCATGGTGGCTCAGGCTCCCGGCCTTAAAGTCGTGGCGGATGAGGAGCTTCTGCCCTTTGGCGGTGGCCGGTTCGACCTGATCATGAGCTGCCTCAGTCTCCATTGGGTCAACGATCTGCCCGGCGCTTTTCTGCAAATCCGCCAAGCCCTTAAACAAGACGGCCTATTTCTCGGCGCCATGCTCGGCGGCGACAGCCTGTTCGAATTGCGTAACTCGTTGGCCCGCGCCGAAATGAACCAGGAAGGCGGCGTTAGCCCTCGCTTTTCGCCGCTCGCCAGGGTTCAGGACATCGGCAATCTTTTACAACGCGCCGGGTTCGCACTGCCTGTGGTCGATACGGACGTGATTACCGTGTCTTATGGCGATCCATTTAAGCTGCTGAAAGACCTTCAAGGGATGGGCGAGAGCAATGCGGTCCATCAACGCCGCAAAAACTTTACCCGGCGCAACACCTTGATGGCAGCGGTCGAGCAACGGGCGCGAGCGTTGG
>CBDUMN010000134.1:0-7553 GCA_965368335.1 uncultured Rhodospirillales bacterium | reverse complement strand
GCATTGTTTGGTCGCTCCCTGGCGGTGCAGGGCCAGCAGGGTCAAAACCGATTCATGGATTTCCGATCCGTCATAAACTCCGCAACCGGCGAGAACGTCGGCGATTTTCTTGGACATAAGCTGCCTCCCTAATTTTGCTCCATTGTTAGTTGATATTTAAGAGCCTCCCCCTTATGCAAGGCAAGTTCTTATCAAAACGGAGCCATTCCCGTGGACGTCAAATCGCAAAACATTACAAAGGTGGAAACTCGCGTTCCGGCGGATGAGCGCTGGCAACGCAATAAGCACCGTGGAGGGGTTTTGTGGTTTACCGGTCTCTCGGGCTCGGGCAAGAGCACACTGGCCATCGCTTTGGAGCGGCGCCTTTTTGAAAAAGGGATGCAGGTCTACGTTCTCGATGGCGACAATGTGCGGGCAAGACTCAATCGTGACCTGGGTTTTTCGCCTGAGGATCGGGAGGAAAACATCCGGCGGATCGGTGAAGTGGCGGCTCTGTTTGCCGAGGCAGGATTTCTGGTGATTAGCGCCTTCATTTCGCCCTATCGTGCCGACCGTCGTCAGGCGCGGGCCGCAGCGGGTGATTTGTTTAGCGAAGTTTTCGTCGATGCCGATCTTGAAACCTGTGAACGGCGCGACCCTAAGGGCCTTTATAAAAAGGCCCGCGCCGGGGAAATCCCTGAGTTTACCGGAATTTCGGCACCCTACGAAAAACCCGAAACGGCCGAAGTTACCGTTGATACGGCGAAGCATTCGGTTGAGGAATGCATCGCGCAATTGGCCGGCTACGTGGAGCGCACCTACGCCCAATAGGATGTGCAGCCATTGGCTTTTGGTTTTTTCGCCACCGCACTGTATTTCGGGGTTATATTTTAAGACCACCTAATGATTTAAGAACGGGAAAGCCCCTCGCGCATGATCGATGTCACGCCTCTTCCGCACCTGAACGCCCTGCTTAATTCGGTTGCCACCGTTTTGATTTTTTATGCTTTTTATCAAATCAAGATGGGGGAGCGGGAAAAGCATAAGAAAGCTATGCTGGCGGCGACGGGAGTTTCTGCGGTCTTTCTGGTGAGCTATCTAACTTATCACGCGGTTGCGCCGATTTTCGTTTTCCGCGGCGAGGGCTTTATCAAGATCTTCTACTACGCCACCTTGATCTCCCATGTCATCCTGGCGGCCCTGGTGCCGTTTTTGGTGCTCTATGTGATCTGGCGGGCTCTGCGCGGCGAGTTCGATAAACACAAACCGGTCGCCAAATGGGCCGCGCCCATCTGGATTTATGTCTCGATCACCGGCGTGGTCGTCTATCTCTTGCTCTACCACTTCCACCCCAACATGCCTGCTTAGATTCGGCAGGGGGCGAACACTTCCTGACCTTTAAGCCATCTCTCGGCCACTCCTTCTTCGCTTGTTAGCAGCTTGAGGGCCTCGTGGAGCGATATGTCTTCGCAGTCAAGCGAGAGGGCTTTGAAACCGTCTTCCAGGCCTTTGGCGACGGCGATCAGACCGCTGGTCGCCAAGGTTGGGTTTTTCAGGCTTTCCCGTTTAAGGCAATGCGCCAGATCGTATGAGTGATAGAGGCGGCAAACGATGGGGCGCGCCGGGTAGATGGAGCAGGCGCGGTTTTCTAAGAATGGACAGTCGACGCTATGTTTTTGGAGGCGCTGTAAGGCGTTGCGATAGGGCTTGCCGTCTGCTGTCGCCTTGGCGTGATAGAGAGTGTAAATGGCGAAGGCCGGCTGGGTCTGGACTTCGGTTCTTGTGCAGCAGATATCACATCCAGCCTGACAGGCTAATGGAGTTTCGGCAGGAAAAACTTTGCCGAAACAATCGCTGAGCCGATTGGCCGTTTCCATAGAGGCAGTCATTAGCGTGATGAATGTCTGGACCGTTGGGTTCGCTCCCAGTCGGTCAATAACCGTCGCCTTGATGTTTTTGCCGGTTCGGCCCAGTAGGTCGTCTAAGTCGGTCGTAGGGTCTTCCATCTTTCACATTTACGCGGGCTTGCTTTTGTCGGGTGAATATTTTGCCGTGTTGGGGGCTTGTTTGAAAGTCAAATCCGCTTCTGGGAAAATCTGAATAAAAAAAGCCCCGGACGGTCGTGGGGGCCGTCCGGGGAGTAGGGTTCTAGGTTGGGTTATTGTTTGCCAGGTTTATAAGGTTGGCCTCCTTAGGCGGCGAGTTTCCCGCGCCATTCGGGGAACAGCTTGTCCGCATCATGCTGGAAGCTCTCGAAAGCGCCCGCCAGTTCCGGGTGGTCCTTGGCGTAGGTGACGAGATCGATGCCCTGGCTCCAGGCGTCGTAGGCCTGACGAAGGGACTTGGCGCCCGCCATGCCGCCGTCCTTGTGGCCGAAAGCACCGCCACCGGAAGTCTGGATGATGTTGGCGTGACCCAGATTGTCGAAGAAGCCGGGAAGCCTCAGGGCGTTCATGCCGCCCGAAATGATTGGCGTGGTGGCTTTCATACCCTGCCAGGACTGGCTGAAATAGGGGCCTTCGGCCTGATCGCGTTCCAGCATGAAGGCGATGGCTTTATCCGCCGCGTCGCCTTCCATTTTGCCGAAGCCCATGGTTCCCGTATGGATGCCCGATGCGCCCGAGAGACGAGACATCTTGCAATGGACAAAGGCCGTGTAGCCGCGCATGGACTGGGGCGAGGTGACTGCGCCGTGCCCGGCCCGGTGATAGTGGAGGAACTGATTGGGGAAATTGCGCCGCGCCGTGGTGATGGCGGTCGGTCCGGCGACGTAGCCGTCGACCAGGAAGGCCACATGGTCGGCGTCGGGACCAAAAGTTTCGAGAATATAGTTGCCCCGAGCGATCATTTCCGCTGGGTCGTCGGCTGTAATGTTGGCCGAGAAGAGTTTGGGCTGGCCGGTCTTGTCCTGAGCCCGCTTCATGGCGTCGGCGACCAGGGCGATGGTTTCCTTCAAAGGCGCGAAAACCTGGTTGCCTTGCGGTTCGTCGTTCTTGATGAAGTCACCGCCCAGCCAGAACTCGTAGCAGGCGTCGGCGAAGGGTTGCGGGCGCAGGCCGAGCTTGGGCTTGATGATCGTGCCGACCACCATGCCGCCGTTTTCCTGCGGGCGACCGAGGACGCGCCACATATCTTCGATGTTCATCGATGGACCGTCGAACTGACGCAGGTAGGCGGGCGGCATGTAGAAGTCGTGCATCTTGGCGTATTCCACATCGCCCATGCCCTGGTTGTTGCCAATGCAAAGGGTGAGGAAGGAGGCCAGCATGGCGCGACCGTCGATGATGTTGCGGTCGAAGAGATCGACTGGATAGGCGATCTTCATCAACTCATTCGCTTCGTCGATTTCATAGACCAGGGCATCGACGCCACGGGTGAAGTCGTCGGTGGTCGAAACTTCGACGTTGGTGCCGGTAGAGGACTCGGCGGCGAAGTGGGCGGCCGTTTCCAAGTAGCCGTAACCGGCCTTGGGTTTCATGATATAGGCGCAAAGCACATGCTTGCCGCCTGCAATCAGGTCTTCTTCCTTAAGCGTCAAATCTGCGTAACGTGCCGACTGGTCCATAACCTCTCTCCGTCAACTCATTGAGTTCAGATGATCAAGCGCTTTTTGATCAAGCGCGGGTGTTGAGAAAGACGCTATCAAGATGGATTGATAATTAGAAATTTATAATATTCCAGTATGACATAAGTAAAACCTTATCTATTGCTTTCGCCTTCTGCGGACGGCTGGACCCCTGATGGCGGTTTCGATCAGGCCCTCGCCGTTTTCGATGAGGAAGCGGATAAACGCCTCGGCGACAGGCAAAAGTCGTTTGCCTTCCCGAGTGACGGCGAACCATTCCCGCTTAATAGGCGTGTTTTTAACGAGCATCACCTCAATGCGCCCGACGGAAACCTCAAGGCCCACCGTATGGGCCGAAATAAAACTCACCCCCATGCCCGCCATGACGCCCTGTTTGATGGTTTCGTTGCTGGTCATCTCGATCAGCTTGCTCGGCGCCACCCCGTGTTCAGCCAGCAAGTCTTCCATTAAGGTCCTGGTTCCAGAGCCTTTTTCGCGAACCAGGAAGGCCTCGCCGTCCAGCTCTGAGAGCTCAATTTTCTTGCGCGCCATGGGGTGGGATGGGTTGCAGATAAAGACCATGGGATGGGGTGCGAAAGGCGTTGCCGAGACGCTGATGCTGGTCGGTGGGCGACCCATGATAGCGAGATCCACCGCGTTGTCGCCGAGCAGGGCGAGGATTTGCTGGCGGTTGCCGACGGTGAGGCTCAGATCGATGCCGGGAAAACCGGATTCGAAGGAAGAGAGAATTGTCGGCGCGACGTATTTGGCCGTGCTGATTACCCCGATGCGTAGTTTGCCTGCTGCTTCGCCACGCAAAGCGGCCATGGCCTCGTCGGCGTTTTCAACGGCGTTCAGTACTGCGCGAACGTGATCGAGCAAAGTCTCGCCAGCTTCGGTGAGATAAACCTTCCGCCCGACCTGCTCGAACAGCGGTAGCCGGGTGAGACCTTCCAACTGTTTGATTTGTAAGGAAACGGCAGGTTGGGTCAGGCCGAGTTCCTGGGCCGCGCGAGAGAAGCTCAAATGCCGCGAAACGGCTTCGAAAACCTGCATCTGGCGAAGGGTGGTATGGCGCATCCGGGAAACTCCAAAAGGACAATAAATTAGCAATACCAAATGACAGCAAAAAGATAAATTAATTGTTTTTATATTAGCAAACTACGTAGTATTTGGTTTCCCTTATCCATAAGCCGGACGGAAGCCATGTTGCACACCAATCGCACGACGCTCGCTCAATATCTGATCGAGGAAATTCAGCATAAGGAAGGCGGTCCCGACCTTGTGGCTCTGCTGTTGAGCGTGGCCCAGGCATGCAAGATTATCTCGCGCACGGTCGCCATGGGCTCTTTGGGGGGCGCAACGGGCAAGCTCGACAGCACCAACGTTCAAGGAGAGGTCCAGGCCAAACTCGACGTGATCAGCGATGAGATTTTCCGCCAGCGGACCGAGTTTGGCGGTTATGTCGCCGGATTGGCGTCCGAGGAGATGGACGATCCCTATCCCATTCCCGATAACTTCAAGAAGGGCGAATATCTGCTGCTCTACGATCCGCTGGATGGGTCGTCCAACATCGACGTCAACGTTTCGGTGGGGAGCATTTTCTCCGTTTTGAAAGCGCCGCGTCCGGGCGAAGACGTCAAAGACGAAGACTTTCTGCAAGCCGGGCGCAAACAGGTGGCGGCGGGCTACGCCATCTACGGCCCCTCGACCAAGATGGTTCTTTCGGTGGGCCATGGCGTCATGGGCTTCACGCTCGACCCGGTGCTCGGTAACTTCGTTCTCACTCGCCCAAATCTCACGGTGCCGGAAACGACCCAGGAATTCGCCATCAATGCCTCGAACAGTCGTTTCTGGGAACCGCCGGTGACGCGCTATGTGGAAGAATGCATGGCCGGAAAAACCGGCCCACGCGGTAAGGACTTCAACATGCGCTGGGTTGCTTCCCTGGTTGCCGAGGCGCACCGAATTTTCATGCGTGGCGGGGTTTTCCTGTATCCGCGCGACAACAAGCAACCGCCTAAGCCCGGCCGTCTGCGGCTGCTCTATGAAGCCAGTCCGGTGGCTTTTCTGATGGAGCAGGCGGGCGGTAAGGCCTCGACCGGTCACGGCTCCATTCTCGATGTGGAGCCGACCGAACTACACCAGCGGGTTCCCTTGATTTTCGGCTCCAGGGAAGAGGTGGAGCGTATCGAGGAGTACCACGAGAATACGCCGGACGAAGAGGGCGAAATTCCCTTATTCAATACGCGCGGTCTGTTCCGCGACGCCAGCTAATTCATCGCCTCGCACCGGGCAGATAAAAAAGGGAGACGTCATCCATGTCGGCAAAGCATCCTATCATCGCCATTACCGGATCCTCCGGCGCGGGCACCAGTTCCGTCACCTCGACCTTTCAGGAGATTTTCCGCCGCGAAAAAGTGGAAGCCGCAGTGATTGAAGGCGACAGCTTCCACCGTTACGACCGCGAGGGCATGAAAGAGCAAATGAAGGATGCGCCGCCTCACTTCAGCCATTTCGGTCCGGAAGCCAATATCCTGGGCGATCTGGAAGGGTTGTTCAAAACCTATTCGGAGACCGGCAGCGGCAAGAGCCGTAAGTATCTGCATAACGAACAAGAGGCTGCGCCCTACAAACAAAAACCCGGCACTTTCACGCCTTGGGAAGACCTGCCTGAAAGCGATATGCTGTTTTATGAGGGGCTGCATGGTGCGGTGGTGACCGAGGATGTCAATGTGGCGCAGTATCCCGATCTGCTGATCGGCGTCGTTCCGGTGATCAATCTTGAGTGGATTCAGAAGCTCACCCGCGATAAGTCGGCGCGCGGCTATTCCACCGAGGCGGTGACCGATACCATCTTGCGCCGGATGCACGACTACGTGCACTACATCACGCCCCAGTTCACCCAGACCCATGTCAACTTCCAGCGGGTGCCGACGGTGGATACCTCCAATCCGTTCATTGCGCGGTATATTCCCTCGCCCGATGAAAGCCTGTTGGTTATCCGGTTCGCCAACCCCAAGGGCATCGATTTTCCCTACCTGCTGAGCATGTTGCATGATTCCTTCATGTCGCGGCCCAACACCATTGTTGTGCCGGGCGGCAAAATGGAACTCGCCATGCAACTGATCTTTACGCCGTTCATCTGGAAACTGATGGATCGCCGGAAGAAAACCCTGGGGCGGTAATCTGGAACGGAGCCATGTGCCTGGATGCTATCCTTTTCGATGTTGATGGAACCTTGTCGGAAACCGAAGAGGTTCACCGGCGGGCGTTCAACGAGACCTTTCGGGCGCAGGGGCTCAGTTGGCGATGGAGCCGTCATCTATACGGCAAGTTGCTGAAGGTTACCGGCGGCAAGGAGCGGATTAAGCATTACATAACCGAATATGATCCCGGCGCATCCTTGAGCCATGAGGAGATTGCCGAGCTTCATAGGAGGAAAACCGCATACTATGTTGAGCTGATCGGTTCCGGCGAGGCGCGGCTGCGTCCCGGCGTTGCCGACCTCATCTACGAAGCTCACGATGCGGGCATGAAACTCGCCATCGCCACGACGACCAGCGTTCCCAATGTGGAGGCTTTGCTGACCGGCACCTTAGGAGCCGATGCGATGAAGCTCTTCGACGCTGTGGCGGCGGGCGATATGGTGCCTGTAAAGAAGCCTGCTCCAGATATTTATCTTAAGGCGCTCGATGATTTGAACCTTGATCCCAAACGTTGCATCGCCATTGAGGACTCGGAAAACGGGTTGAGGTCCGCCCTGGCCGCCGGTGTGCCGACCATGATCACGGTCAGCGCCTATACCAAGGGGCAGGATTTTTCCGGAGCCCTCTCAGTGGTTGATTCCCTCGCCGGAATGAACCTTGAGGCTTTGCGCGAGTATATCTGAAGTGTGTCCAGAGTGGTGTGAGCCGAATCTTCTTGCAAGGGATGCGGGCGATGCCTACCTGCTAGGGTCAGGACTCATTAATCTGATGCAATTCTGTTCATTCGATTTAGCCGAGGG
>CBDUMN010000133.1:0-7741 GCA_965368335.1 uncultured Rhodospirillales bacterium | reverse complement strand
CGCTTCCTCCGCAATCAAACGGCCGAAAACTTGGAGTTAATGCGGGTGTCCAGCTGTTATCATCACCATATGAGGGCTTTGTTCGACTGCTTTTGTCAGTTTCCTTACATCACGGGTCCTTTTGGCTACCCGACTTTCCAGCTCCTCATGAGAACGGCTTAATTGATCCTGGGTTTCCTCCAGTTGACGCACCGTTTTTCCAAGCTCTTCATAGTTCGCCAGGATTTCATCACTCATGGCATTAACGGTTTCCGTCAGTTCAACCAACTCAGCACCACCGCTAATTTCCGCGACTTTGTTACCGTATTTCCCCTGGGCAATTTTTTTGGCAGTCTGATTAAGTCTCCTGACCGGGGCCGCGATGATCTGAGCAACCAAGACGCTCACTGCGCTACCGACAAAAAACATAACGACAAAGATAAAAATCGCCTGTTCGCCAGTTTTCTGAATTCGAGCGAGGAATTCAGCTGTTGAAATACTCGCCCCGAAAACATAGGTCCGGCCCTGTGCGTCTTTATGAGGAATAAGAACCATCCGGCCCCCTCCCCATTCATTTTCAAAAGACGAAAAAGTTGTTTTTCCAGATTCGACAACCGGCTTAAAAGAGACTGGGTCGGAATGAGTATCGAAAAACAACGCGTGATCGCCCTTCTCCACTTTTTTGCTTGTTGAGGTGCCTGTCGTGAAAACGATAGAGCCATCCTCTAGAAACAGATTGCTCCACAGATATTGAAACCCGGTCTTAAGGCATACCTTGTTGTAAGCATCCACAATGGCGAGATAATTCTCCATTGAGACAGAAGATTTATCGGTAAGCGTATCGTGATAGTTTTCGCCGACAAACGTTCTGGCCAGTTCAGCTCCAGCAACCAGCTTTTTATCAATTCCCGAAAGATATTCGTTCTTCTGCGTTTGATAGAGAAGGTAGGAGAAAAGAAGAGAGACGGACGTAACGACTCCCCAGACAGCAAAAAGTATTTGCGTGCGAATCGAAATATTTTTTGCCATTACCCACCCCGAACAAGCGATCTGCAGTATTTACCTGCAGCAAACGCCAACAAGCATTCAAAGCAAGCGGCGTTTTTATTTCTTCGAGTGTATCAGCAAAATATTGTTTTTGAACAGTCGATTAAGAGTCGTCTTTAAAATAGGATTGAACACGCTCAATCTCTTGTTTCGACCCCATGATAACTGAAATGCGTTGGTGCAAGTCAGTTGGCTGGACTTCCATTATTCGCTGCTTGCCGGTTATCGCCATGCCCCCAGCCTGCTCGACAAGCATAGACATTGGGTTGGCTTCGTAAAGCAACCGGAGCTTCCCGCCTTTGGCGCGCAAATCCGCATCATCGGGATAAAGGAACACACCGCCCCGACTCAAAATGCGATGAATTTCAGCAACCATCGAGGCGACCCAACGTAGAGTGAAGTTCTTCCCGCGAGGGCCATCCTTGCCGAGTTGAATCTCATCGATATATCGTTTGACCGGCGCATCCCAGAACCGGGTCCGAGATGAATTGATGGCGTATTCGCTGGTTTCTTCAGGAATACGCATATTGGGATGGGTCAGAATAAACGAACCGATATTGCGGTCGAGCGTAAAGCCGTTAACGCCACGTCCGGTCGACAAAACCATCATCGTCGATGAGCCGTAAAGCGCATATCCCGCGCAAACCTGCTCTGTGCCAGGTTGCAGAAAATCTTCAACCTTCGGCTCTTTAATTCCTTCCGGACACCTGAGGATCGAGAAGATCGTTCCCACCGAGATATTGACGCCAATATTTGACGAGCCATCAAGAGGATCAAACAGAAGAAGATAGTTGCCGCGCGGATAGTGACTGGGGATTTGATGAACGCCCTCCATTTCTTCAGACGCCATGGCGGCGAACTGACCGCTCATTTCATTGCCTTTGAGGAAAATGTCGTTGGCGATAACATCCAGCATTTTCTGGGTTTCGCCCTGCACGTTTTCCGTTTCCAGCGCCCCGTGCGTTCCAACCAAAGCGCCGCGGGCAACCTGGCTTGAAATCATCTTGCAGGCGGTAATAATTTCATGAAGCAGTGAGGTGAAGTTTCCCGACCCTCCAACGCGCCTCTGTTCTTCAATAACGAATTGAGTGAGCGTCGTGTTTTTATGCGGCATCGGGTCCCCTTCCCTAGGGCGGGATCGTTTCAAACCGAATTACTTCGTGATTCGGCTTAAAGTGTGAATCCGCCCCTCATTCAAATGGTTAGAGGGCGATTAACGACTTAGATTGAACCATGAAGCGGCTCAATCTAATCTGATCGCACTCTAGAGCAAATCGCGTCGAAGTTGGTTCCTTTTTTTAAAGGGCTTCGCCTCGACAAGAAACCCGATTCTTGTAGATAAGGGGAATCCTTTTGGGGATAAAATAAAAATGCCGCCCAAATGGGCGGCATAAAAATCAGCATGCAAGAAAACTAAACCCGGCGTGTTACATGCCGTTTGAAGAGATCTTTATCGTGCTCATGCTCAAAAAGAACTTTGAAATTCTTTTTGCGTAGATCGTCACTAATACCTTCAACATTGAGTGACCAATCGCCTTGCATGTGCAAGTCGAGCCATTCTTCTATCTCGCGGACGCCTTCTTCGGTCTCGTACATGAGACCGAACTTAAATTTCGATTGACCTGTCATTGTTCGTTATATTCCCCAACACAACCTAACGTCTGGAAAATACCCTTTCGGCGCAGACTTGACAACCTATCCGATGAAACTTCACCGGGACCATCAACCTATTTTCTTTGCCAGCTGCCGCCAGCGGGTTGAATAAATTCACCTGGGCTGGCCCTGGAAATCAGCTTCTGACCGACAACAGCTTCAACGGCCTGCAGGGTCGTTTGGTTCTTTTGAGCAATTTCGCGATACTTGGCCCGCCTTTTTAAGTTGATTTCTTTAGCGAGACTCACAGCTTGAGCAGGAGCGGAGGAGGAAACGACTCCCAGGTATCCGTTAGCTTGCTCGCCTAAATATCCGGCCGCTTTAGCGACTTCCAATGGACCGGCCTGAGCCTGAGATATAAAAATCGGGCAGCCAAGAACGAGTGCGAAACAAAAAACTGCAATACGCTTTTTAAAACTCATATTTGTTTACCCCTAGAAAAGTCCGGAATCCTTGGAGAGAAGATCTTCTACGTCTTTTTCAATTTTCACACGCACTTCATGCTCAATCTTGACATTCAAATTAATTGTGATGGGTTTGTCCGGCGCTTCGACCTTTACCGTTGGAGAACAAGCGGCAAGGGAAAACGCCATAAGCGGAATAAACAATACGGATTTATGCATCATGTTTTATCTGCCTCATTCTCACACCCCTGCTGTTTCCGCCATTAAACGTTAGTGTCTCGATTGTAATTTTCGTTTCACGGATTCGGGAATATCCATACCGATCATCCCTTTACGGATCATGTCGCCCAGAGCTCCAGAAATCGTAAAATTCAAGCGTAGCGGATACCCATCGTAAAGTTCGGGATTGTTTCCAGCAAGCTCGACACGGACTTCCACATCGCGGGCCAAATCGCCATTTAGTTTTAATGCCAATACGTCGTAATGAAAATTTTCCAAGGCCTTCACAAGCAGATTGGTATTTTCTCCTGCGGCCTTAAGGGCTCCCCCAGTGGCCGGTGCAAGGTACTTTAAAACGCCTTTTTCACGAGAACTCAATTCTGCCCCGTCAACAAACAAAGAGCCCCCCTCCATGAGTAGTGGAAAAGTGCCGCTAATTCGCCCTGTACCGCTAAGCCCTTCAAGATTGACCGTTTTGGACAATTCGTCCAACCGGACACCGATCACGTCTACTTTAAGGTTATGTCGTTGCTTCTTAAGATCGAACGAGGCCCCGCCAAGATTGAAGACGCCACCGGCAAAAGGCCAGATCAGTTCCTCAATAGAAATTATTCCGTCGGGCGACAGGTCAAAAACCGCCGCCAGATCGGTAAAAGGAATTCCCACATCGACAAGAGAGGCCGTTATGGTTTGTTTTTTAGCGGTTGCGAGAGGAAAAAGACCGTTGAAATCAATCGTCGCATTGAGGCCCGCGAGCTTCGCAACCGCAGTGTGAAAACCAATATTTTCCATATGAAGGAGCAGCCTGGAGCTTTCTTTTTGCCCCCAAGCTATACGCCCCTCACCTGAAACGCCGCCTTCCACTGACGAGATAATTCCTTCCATGCCACGGAGGAAATTTGATGGCTGAAGACCTTTAGGGATAAAGACTGTCGAAGGGATGGAAAAAACTATCCTCCCATCTGCCAAAGATATGTTGTGCTTTAGGCTAAAGGGCATTCTGATTGCTTGATCAGCGTGAACCTCCCCTTTCACGATGAGGTCACGTTCCCCGGAAATGTTTCCGACCGCATTGAGTGTCAGATTTTTTTTGACCGGGAACGTTTTTGCCCAATGAGCCTTTGCTCCGCTGACGGAAAACTTGGCGCTCAGTTGCCCCTCTCCCCCGACAACCAGATCAAACGCCCCTTCACCAAAAGTGATTTGAGCAGGGACAATCCCCTTTTTCAGTCCTCCCCCCAGATATTTTCCTTTGATTTTAGCCTGCTGCCCACGCCACTCGACAATGGCGTCCACAGATGGGGTGCCCCCGGAGAGTGACAAGTTTTCATCCTTGCCTGTGCGATCTAGAGTTAAGGCGAAAGGGAAACCCGGAACAAAAGCCTCCAGTCGATGGGCTTGCCCTTTAAGCTCGACGCGGCCCTTTGCCTTGAAAGCTGTTTCTGCAATTTCTCCGCCTACAAAACCTCCTTTAAGCTTTGCCGCGATGTCCCATTGTCCCGCAAAGGAATCAAGGGAGCCTTCACCTGAAGAATTAAGCTTCACATTCGAAATATTCATCCGGTCAAACTGAAGCGTCGGTATCGATAGTTCCGAACGCACAAGCTTAAAATGCTGAGAGGACAGAGGGATTTTGCCGAAAAGTCCAGCAATCGGACCGTTTATTCTAATAACGCTTTCTCCAGTGACGGCGCCTTTTATCGGCAAGGCGCCAACAAAAATTGAGGGTTTGAAACTCTTTAGGGTTAATAGAGTTTCACTGCCGATATTCTTCTCGCTAAGCAAGATTTCGCTGTCAATCTTACAGCCCAATGTTTGGGAATCGGCTTTTAGCGCCACCGAATATCCATTCACCGTTTGGCGACCATTGAGGTCAACCGAGACATCAAAAGGCTCCCTCACTCCCTCATATTTCAACTGCAAATTCCCTAAGACACGAAAGGCCTTAAAAGGAAGCGGTAATATCGGTAACGCTTCGCCAGTGTTTTCTGCTGTTGGGAATGAGTTGAGGAACGGCAGGTTCACGCCAGAAGAATTGGCGGAAAGTTCAATAAACACTCCTTCAGCCTCAAGTCTATCGAGAGTTCCCGCCAGAAGCGCAACAAGAGAGTATTGGAGGGTGATTTTTGAAAAGGTCAGGCTACCGTCTCGGGTTGTGACGGGCCCAAGAATGACCCTATCCATAGCGATAGACTGGATGGGGATGTGCTTAAGAGAGATGCCGCTCTTATCGACAGCCCAGTTCAGCAGAGCAGTTGCGATTGTTTCTTTTACGCTCAAAGCAGCACCGAACAGGCCGCCAAGGAAGAGCAACAAGACGAGCAAGAAAAGACCGGTCTTGCGCGCCATTTCCCTCCCTCCGTCTAAAATTCGCTTTCTATTTCATCGTCGTCTTCAAAGGGAAAGTCAACGTCGTTGTAGGGCCAAGAAACCCGATGGACTCTTACCTCACCGCTTTCCAGCTCACCTTTTTCATATCGCTGTAGAGCAACGGATACGACCTCATCGACAAAATCATCGGTCACCTCCCGTAATACCCGTTAATTGGTGACGAATTCTTTGGAAAAAAGCGACTGATTGAGCCGGGCTGAATTGTTGTCAACGAACACATAGAGGCGTTCGATTAATTCTCGTTTCGACAAATAAATAGGAAGAAGTGGGATGGTGTTGCGCAGCACCATAAAAATAAGATTGGGGTTCGCCTGGGTTCGTGGGTCCCCTTCGATCTCATGAATAAGATCGGCGAAATAAGCCGCCTGCTCACTCTCCAATCCAGCTAGAGCTTTTTCGGCGATCCTTTTATGCATGCTGCTTCCAGGTTAATTACTCTTATAATCACATAGGAGTCTAGCGAGCGTCGCACCAGAAAAAAAGAGCAAGGATACTGCTCCTTATGCAGCCAGGTCGTTGCCTACTGCGCCTTGCCGATTTTCGCTGACGACTGTTTCTATCTGGATCACCCAGCCGAGAAAGATGCGAATACGCTCAACCAAGAAGCAGAACTCTTCGGGGAATGTCTGGTGAGTAAGAGACGGAGGCAAATCCTGCATATTGGTCACGCGATAACTATCCGGCAGGGCTTCTTGAAGCGACAACATCCCGTCGAGGACAGCTTGTTGCGCCGCACTCCAAGTAATCACCGCTTGAAGATTCTCTTTGACGTAGCCCAAGCCAATCAGCATCTCAACGCGCTGGTCCAAAGAGGTTTCGGCAAGCCATTTAGCGGCTTTCCCGTCAATGATCGATTGCACTTCACTGGATAAAGTACGGGCTTCCTGGGAAATAGCTGAAAGTAAAGTATTCATCGCAAGACACTCCTTGGCTGTTACGTCCGCAAGAGGACATTCCCAGGGAGGAAGGAGCCGACAGACCGCCACAGGGAGGCAAAAAGCGGCTGTCGGCGCCTAAAGCGTTGCCCAAGTTTGCTGCGCTTTGATGGTGACCTAGCGGGTTGTGGCACCAAGCGCCCCAATTGCCGTCTTTTTGTTTCGGGCTCGCTATTTGTTTCCACTTTCGAAACTAAGCAATGAATGGGTAAGTCTCAATCGGGTGTTCGTATACCGCCTGCCGCCATTTGCATAGGCTGTATACGGTCGTATACCTTGCGATTGAAGGTCTGGGAGGGGCAGTTTGCCGCGGAGCTTAGTCTTACTGGCTCCAATTGAGCTGAAGTGCAAACTTTGTTGCCTGAGTCCGATTGGAAACATTGAGTTTGCGGAAGATGCTGCTCAAACGTTTCTTTACCGTTATTTCCTGAATATCCAGTTCCCGGGCAATTTCCTTGTTCGACATCCCGTCGATGACGAGCGCCAGCACCTCTTCTTCTCGGCTGTTCAAAGAATCGAACGGATTGGCGATGCCGTTGCTTGAAAGCCCTTTATCGCCAGTATTGTCATCCTTGGAAAAAACGAAGGACGGATAATAGTTTTCTCCGGAAAGGACTAAACGAAGAGCATTGACAAGCGCCGCCCCGCCGACGGTTTTAGGTATATAGCCGGCCGCCCCGTGCTTCATTGCCCCCATAACATCGCCGCGGTTGACGGAGCCGGAAAGAATGACGACGGGAATCTCTGGAAAACGGGCTCGAATTTGCTCAAGCCCGGCAAAGCCATTCATGCCAGGCATTTTAAGATCAAGAATGATTAATTTGAGATCGGTAGCATCAGCCGAACATTGTAATGCTTGCTGAAAATTCTCAGCGTCAATGATTTCAACCCCTTCATCAACTCGGTTGATCAAGGGCTTGAGCGCTTCTCGCACCAAGTTATGATCATCGGCAAGTACAACCTGCACTTTTATTCCTTCCCCAAAGATATTTCCGTTCGAGCCCCCACCCGATTGCGGAAACAGGCGACCAATTAAGCTGTAGAAAAGATTGTTTAAGCCTGATTTCTCACCCGATTTCAGAACTTTACACCATCCCTCATGTCTGGGCAATG
>CBDUMN010000132.1:0-7879 GCA_965368335.1 uncultured Rhodospirillales bacterium | reverse complement strand
AACCGAGCATGGGAATCATAGAAAAAATCTTTTGGCCTCAAAAAGTCGAAAAGATCAGTAGTGATGATCTTATTAAGCGCCTTAAAGAAGAATTGCGGCTAAGGATCGCCCGTGACGAAGTGGGTGAAATCAAACCGTCTACGGTCCAAAAGATTATAGACGCCATCAACGCAACAATGGTCTGGGCCGATTTTACTTTCAACATGGGTAGTCGTGACAAACTCTTGATTTTGATCCTTGAAGATTATGCAGCGCAGGGTGAAGAGTTTTGGTCAGACAACCCTACAAGGTGAACCTTCATAAGGAGAAGATATCCCATTGACATATCCCGGCAGGGATATACAATAAACATATCCTTTTTTTGGAGGTCACATGACCACTCAACGAAGTAAGCTCTTCATGTCGAATCGCTCCCAGGCAGTGCGCCTGCCAAAGGCGGTAGCGTTCCCAGAAGATGTATCAGAGGTAACAATCCTCGCAGAAGGGCGTCGGCGCATCATCGTTCCAGCCGACGCGGTTTGGGATGATTTCTTCGCTGAACCCGGCGCGGCGGACTTTCCAGAAGAAAGAAATCAGCCGGAAGCTCAAGAGCGAGAGGAGCTCTAGCGTTGCATCGTTACATGCTCGATACAAACGTTTGTATCAACGTCATAAAATCACGCCCGCCCCATGTTGGTGAGAGATTTACGGCAGAGGCAACAGGGCTTTGCATTTCCACAGTGACGCTTGGCGAGTTGTTGTATGGGGCCGAAAAATCCGCCAGACGAGCCGAGAACCGAAGCACGGTCGAACGGTTTATTGCCCGCCTGGATGTTCTGCCCTTCGATGACGATGCCTCGGACCATTTTGCAGAAATACGGGCCTCTCTTGAACAAAAGGGAACGCCGATAGGCTCTTACGATCTAATGATCGCAGGGCACGCTCGATCGCGCGGCTTGACACTGGTGACAAATAACACGCGAGAGTTCAATCGGGTTGAAGGGCTGCGGATTGAAGACTGGCTGACGGATATCCACTGACGAAAAGAACGCAAGGAAGGCGGATAAAATGGCGGAAAGCGATCTAGACATTTTTGTGCGAACCCATGGGAAAGAAGGTGTTCGCATCCCTGTTGGCTCAATAACCTTCGAGGAATTGACTAGCCAGGCCCGAGAGTTGGCGGCGGGTTTTGATGCAAGGGGCGATCAAATTGCCGGACTCGATAAAATCCTTGAGGATTTGCGGGGCCGCGAGGATCGCCTTTTCGAGGCCCTTGAAAGGCGGGATGAAGATTTTGCCAAGGCATACAAGAGCTTCAACAGGGTCACCGCTACATTGGCTGGAATGCTCCTGCTTTCCTGCTTGGCTCTCGGCGCTGCGGCATGGGCGATTAACGAATTGCAGCCAGTGAGCCGAGACGTACCCGTCTACATTCAGCCGAACCCAGACAATTCCACAAGGTGAACCTATGAGCGACGTTCAAGACCTAACAGGATTTGACCCAGAGTCACGATTGGAGGCCCAAGTCCTAGCCGTAGCAATCGAGGCGCAAAAACATGGCCATGATGTTCTGGTCAATCGTGACGATGCCGGAACCCTTCAGGTTTTTGTCAATGGTGCTCGGCAGGAAATTGAATCGATGAACCGGACTTACAGAGAAAAGGATGCCCAAAGCCTTTTGGACGCCTCAGCCTTTAAAGTAGTCAAATCCACACATGGCGGGGCATAGCGCCCTTCCCGCCTACCATGACAAGTCATGGGGCGGTCAGACGAGGTGAACATGGGATGAGTTCGATGAACAGCGCGGGGCCGTTAAAAGCCCTTTACCTGGTCGACGGATCGGGCTTCATTTTCCGCGCTTTTTACGGCCTGCCGCCGATGAACCGCGCCGACGGCACGCCGACCAACGCCGTCTTCGGCTTCTGCACCATGTTAATGAAGCTGCTGGACGACACCGAGGCCGATCATGTCTGCGTGGTCTTCGACACGGCCCGCAAGACCTTCCGCAACGAAATCTACGCCGAATACAAGGCCCACCGACCGCCACCACCGGAAGAACTGATCCCGCAGTTCGGTCTGGTCCGTGAAGCGGTCAAGGCGTTCAACGTGGCCAGCGTCGAGTTGGACGGCTTCGAGGCCGACGACCTGATCGCTACCTACGCCCGCGAAGCCGCCGAGCAGGGCGCGAAAGTGACCATCGTCTCGTCGGACAAGGACCTGATGCAACTGGTCAACGACAGGGTCACCCTTTATGACGCGATGAAGAACAAAGTCATCGGCGCTGAACAGGTGGTCGAGAAATTCGGCGTCCCCCCTGAAAAAGTGGTCGAGGTTCAGGCTCTGGCGGGCGATACGTCGGACAACGTGCCCGGTGTACCCGGCATCGGCCTCAAGACGGCCGCACAGCTGATCGAGGAATACAGCAGCCTGGACGGCCTACTGGAACGGGCGGGCGAAATCAAGCAGCCCAAACGCCGCGAAAAGCTCATCGAATTCGCCGATGCGGCCCGGATTTCAAGGCAACTCGTCACCCTCAAAGACGATACGCCCCAGCCGATCGCCTTGAGCGACATGGTGACCCGAAAACCCGATCCTGAGACCTTGCTGGCTTTTCTTGAAGAACAGGGCTTCAACCGGATCATCCCCAAGGTGAAAAGCCGGATGAACGGCGCGAACGGGAGCGCGGCCAAGGGCGCAGCAGAGCCGAGCGCGCCGGAAACCATCGAATACACCCTGGTTCAAGACATCGAGACCCTGCGCAGTTGGTGTCGCGACGCCTATAGCGCCGGGCAGGTGGCCGTCGATACGGAAACCACCTCGCTCGACGCCATGCGCGCCGATCTGGTCGGCGTCTCGCTCTCCATCGAACCCGGCAAGGCCTGTTACATCCCCTTGCGTCACAAAAATCCCGAGGCCCAGACCGATATGTTCGGCGGCGGTGAACAAGCCGCGCCGGAGCAGGCGCCCTGGGACGAGGCCATAGAACTGATCAAGCGGCTGCTCGAAGAGCCCTCGGTTTTAAAAATCGGACAGAACATCAAATACGACGCCTTGGTTCTGTCGCGCCCGGAAAACGGCGGCATCACCATCAGCCCGATCGACGACACCATGCTGCTTTCCTACGTTCTGGAAGGCGGCGCGCATGGTCACGGCATGGATGAGCTGGCCCTTTTGCACCTTGATCACCAGTGCATTCCGTTCAAAGAGGTGGCGGGCACGGGCAAGAAACAAGTGACCTTCGACCTGGTGGAACTCGATAAGGCGTGCGATTACGCCGCCGAAGACGCCGACATCACCGGTCGTCTGCATAGGCTTTTAAAGCCCCGGCTGGTCACCGAGCGCATGGCTACGGTTTATGAAACCCTGGAGCGCCCCCTGGTTCCCGTATTGATCGACATGGAGCGGGCCGGCATCAAGGTCGACGCGGCCCGCTTAAAAGACTTAAGCAACGACTTCACCGCCCGTATCGGCGATCTGGAGATCGAAATCCACAAGCTGGCGGGCAAGGAATTCAATGTGGGATCGCCCAAACAGTTGGGTGAGATTCTGTTTGACGATCTGCAGCTCCCCGGCGGCAAAAAGGGTAAGACCGGAGCCTATGCGACGGGTGCGGACGTTTTGGAAAAGCTGGCCGACGACGGCCACGACCTGCCGGTCAAAGTGCTCGAATGGCGGCAGCTTTCCAAGCTCAAGAGCACCTATACCGACGCGCTTTTGGAACAGATCAACCCACAGACGGGCCGGGTCCACACCTCCTTCGTCATGGCCGCCACCACCACGGGACGCCTGGCGTCTTCGGATCCCAACATTCAGAACATTCCCATCCGCACCGAAGAAGGCCGCAAGATCCGCACAGCCTTCATCGCCGAGCCGGGCCATACTCTGTTGGCCGCCGACTACTCCCAGATCGAGTTGCGACTGCTCGCCCATGTGGCCGAAATCGAAAGCATGAAGCAGGCGTTTAAAGACGGCATCGACATTCACGCCCTGACCGCCAGTCAGGTTTTCGGCGTGCCGGTCGAAGGCATGGACCCGATGGTCCGCCGCCGGGCCAAGGCGATCAACTTCGGCATCGTCTACGGCATCTCGGCCTTCGGACTGGCCAGACAGCTAGACATCGGGCGCACCGAAGCCGCCGAATTCATCGAAGCCTACTTCGAGCGCTTCCCCGGCATCCGCGCCTATATGGAAAAAACCAGGGAAGAGGCTCGCCGCCAAGGCTATGTCTCGACCTTCATGGGGCGTAAGTGTCACGTCAAGGGGATCAATGAAAAGAACCCCAACATGCGCAATTTCGCCGAACGGGCGGCGATCAACGCGCCCATTCAAGGGGGGGCGGCCGATATCATCCGAGTGGCCATGATCAAGCTCCCCGGCACGCTGAAAGACGCAGGCCTAAACACCAGGATGCTGCTGCAGGTTCACGATGAACTGGTCTTCGAGGTGCCCGATTCCGAGTTTGAGGAAACCAAGGCGCTGGTTAAGAAAGTGATGGAAGGGGCGGCTGTTCTCAGCATCCCGCTTGATGTCGACACCGGAACTGGCGCGACCTGGGCCGAAGCGCATTAAAATGATAAAGAAGGCCCTGAGCGACACAACAGCTGTCAAGTAATTACACAAGGTGAACCCCATGAGCAACGAAAAACCGAAAGTGCCCTGTAAAGCTTGTAGTAGAGCACTGGTGTTCTCCGCAGAGGCCTTGGCCGAAGCGGAATGGGGCTTTTTGATCGAAACACACGAAGAAGGTTTCAAGAGCCACTGGTACGCCTGCCAAGCCCACAAGACCGAAGGGACATCTATTTCAGCCCGGCTTACCGGGACGGAACTTGAGAACGCCATACTGGAAAAACTGCCAAACTTTAAAGGGACTGTCGCCAGACCGACGGTTGGCGAAATCGCTTGTAGCCTGAAAGGCTTTCGCCGCCCTAGATCGACAGTAAGAAACGCCCTGATGCGGTTGGAGAGGCGCGGCTGCGTCACGAAACGAGAAAACGAACGTGGCGAAGTGCTTTGGGCTTTGGCAAACGAGCTATCGTCAGTCAGCCAGACAACCCCCACACAGGGCGAGCCTAGTACCCGGAAACACTAGGTCAGAAGAGCTAACGAGATTTCCGCTAAGGTGAACCGAATGAAGAGATGGAATGGTTTAAGAATGTTGGGTGGATTAGCGGTTGACGCCATGGAAGACGCTGCGGACGCATTAATAGCGGCAGTCCGGTTTGTTGCCGCACCATTCCTCGGCTTGTCGCTATTGCCAATAGCGGCTCTCCTTGAGCCATACCGTGAGAATTACTTGTCGGTCGAAGCGCCATCCTTGAGTTCATTGTGTCGCAAGGAGCTTCAATCGTTATTGTGCTTAATCTTTTTCATGATGCTTGTCGGGACGATCGCGAATTTGATTACAAGGTGGACCTCATGAGTGAGCAATATTCAGAACAGGCTAAGAACGCCTTTCGTATCGTAGCGATCAGGACGCAGGACATTGTGCTTCGTCTGTTCGTCCTCGACTACATCGAGGAAACGCAAGAGCAGGCCATGGATGGGCTTATCGACACCTGTTACGGCGAAGGCTACGAAGGCGGTAAGGACGATATCGAAGCGTTCTCCAAACACCTTGAGGGGAAGCTGGCGGAAGAAGCACCGGCGCTCTCCCAAAGCCTCCTACAGCGAAGGGGCTATCCGAACGTTCATTTCGTCCCAGACGGTTCTCCTGTTACGGAGCCCTTCAAGGTGTTTCACGATGAAACCTACGATTTGATGAAAACGAATAAGCCCACAAGGTGAACCTATGGCTGGACCAAATATTGAAGAACTTTTTGAAGCAATTGAAAAAAACGGCATCGCTGTTGAAGGGCGTCGGGTAGTCCGGGCTAATCTTGCCGCCGTAGCCACAACAACGGGTTGGGAAGAAGCTTTTTGTGCTTTTTGCACCGAAGGTAGGAAAAACGGAGTTCGTTTCTGTTGGGAAACCGAGAATCTGCCACGTGACAGGATGGAAGCACAGAGGGTGTATGAACAGATAAAGACGGACTTCATTAGGCTAGGGCTGAGTGACCGAACAGCGGCGGTGTTTTGGAACAACATCACAAAGCATCACCAACCATTTGAACTCAGATGGGCGCGAGAACAAAAAAAAATGGATCCGGACCTATCGAGGGAACTTCATGAGAAAAGCGATAAGGGTGCCGGATATTTCGCCATTGATACGAGTCCTGAAGGAAGCGCTTCAATCTTCGGCGATTACGATTACGGCCAACTGACAAAACCCACAAGGTGAACCCTGCGAGGAAAGAATATGAGTTTAATAGAGAACGCGGCAAAAGAAGCGGGCATTACCGTTGAACAGGCGCAGACATTCAGTAGGGTCTATAACCAGCCAGCGGATCGCCTCGGGCTGTTCCTGGGCGTCGTTATCTTTCTTTTAGCTCTCAGCCTAGCGCTATGGAAGTTTTTCGCCGGTGCAAATTGGGGCGAAGTGTTGGTTTTCGTCGTGCTTTCTTTTGGCGCGCTTCCGTCAATATTGGTGAGTTGGCGGAACGCAATCGGCAGCACCCTTAACAACCATACAAGGTGAACCTCGATGTTGAACGACAAGAAACTCGAAGGACAGACGGTTCAATTAACCGAGCACAGCGACCTTGACGGGGTAGGAGTAAGCCACCGAATTGTCGGCGGCCTTCCGGAAAGGGCGTGGGACTGGGCCGAGGTTAGGTTTCAAAACAACGGCGATGTCACAAAGGCAATCGACGTCACAATGCACCCTCCCGAAGGCTACCGACTTAATCCAGGCACATTGGGCGTAGATGGTTATGCTAGATGGGAGGTCGGTTGGACGGAAGATCCCCGCACGTTCCGTCTCGAAATAGACAACCTACGACCGGGTGAAGAATTCCTATGCGAGGTGCCTGTAGATAAAATCGAACAACCTATAAGGTGAAGGATAGAGAAAATGGCCGAAGCAAATATCCGTCGAACGGTTTTAGAGAATTGGATTACTAGGCCGTCGGTCATTCTTCTAATGGGGGCGGCTGGTGACGGTTTATATGCGAGTTGTGTCGGGCCTGCGAGACTTGCTGCCTTTGAAAAAGGACGAGAAGTGAAAATCTTCTTCCGCTCCCCCTCAGCCAACTATGAATATAAGCCCGGTGATTTGCTGGCCTTTCTTGAAACCACGACACCAACGCGAGAATTGGTCGAAAAAGCCCTAGACGACGGTTGCTCGCTAATCGTTCACGGAGGAATCGACCTAGCGGAGGTCAAGCTGCCATTAAGCACCTTTGAATGGACATGGATAGCGGGACGCTTGCGGAATGCCAATCTCCTAGATGAAACGAGCCATGTCCCGCCGATGCCGACCCAGGATGTTATTTATGGAAGGAACAACGACCTGCTAGGAACGACGAGAGCCCTTTCGCCGCACGAAGCGCAGGAACACGGCGCAACATTTGCCCGTGAATTTCTCGAACACACAAGGTGAAAACCATGAGCGCAGGAATTACAGGCGAACAACTCATGTATAACTGGGGCCGGTACGAAGCGGCAGCCGGTGAACCCCTTTATGAATGGGATGATGATCCCGGCTACGTAAAAGGCTGGTGCGATTATCACGGTTGCGAGAACCCATATCAGCCAGAACAGACAACCCCTACAAGGTGAACCGAACATGAAACGCACCCCTACCCTACTCCTGGCCGTGGTCGCGATCTGCGCGTCGTCGGTTGCACTGGCCGGACCACCTGTCACGGACGCCCCAAGCAAATATCGCCAGTTCAAAGTCGACTGCCTCAAGGATGGCGGGTGTGAAATACGCAATGGTGAGATGCTTGTCAAAAAGGGCGTTCGCGCCACCCTTGACGGGAAATATCTCGGCTATGAAGGGCCAGTTATTAAGCCTCAATCT
>CBDUMN010000131.1:0-7909 GCA_965368335.1 uncultured Rhodospirillales bacterium | reverse complement strand
ATTAATGCCATCTATTTCAATTCCAGGTGACTAGCGGTCCAAATAATCGAAAAGTCATTTACGAAAGGCCGCAAAGGCCAGGGAAAGCCAGCCGACCATAAACAGGACGCCCCCCACAGGAGCCGCCGGGGCCAGGGCGCGCGAACCGCTCAACCCAATGGAATAGACCGCGCCACAAAAGAAAACGATACCGAAGAAAAAAGCCCAGCCGGCAATCCGGGCGGCTTTGCCGGGCCGCGCTTCAACCATCCATCCGGCGGCGAGTAGCGCCAAGGCATGGACCATCTGATAGTGATTGGCTTTCTCAAAACTCGCCATCTGGGCGACACTGGCCGCGTCGGCCAGGGCGTGAGCGCCGAACGCCGCCAGGGCGACGGCCAGAAAACCGTTCAACGCGCCCAGAGCGGCGAATAAGTTCATCGACCGCTGCCCGTCAGCCCGCATTAGCCATGGGACAGCCTGCGCTCGCGCAACTGCTTGACGCATCCGAACAGCTGGGACCGCTGCCTTGCCAGGGCTTGCCGACGGTGGAGCCGACGGATGGCGCCATCAGGGCTTTGGAAATTTTCGCATCGCCACATTCGGGACAGACGAGTTCGCCTGCGTCTTTTCGTTCGTCGTAATTGCCCATGGACTTGAACCACTCGTCGAACTGATGTCCCTCGGAACACTGAAGGCGGTATTTGATCATTTTTTCTCTATCCAAAATTCGTTGGAACCCGTTGGTCCGTATATAACGGCAGGCCGTTTCCAGGTCCAGATTTTACGCATCAACCGCCCATTAACCGTTTCTTTAAGCAACTCACGCTTTCCTATAGGCGAGGAAAAATGTCTGTTGCGATTGGATTGGATAGCCTAACGGCGTTGAACCGCTCTTTGCTGCGCAAATTACCGGCGTTGCTGGTTCCGCTTGGCCTGATCGGCGGCGCAACCCTGCTTTGGGCCAACGTAAGCCTGTTGCCCGAATCGGCAAAAATCGTCCTTGGCTATATCCCATATCTGGTTTTGCTCAGCGGCATCGGGTTGGCCGCTTGGTTCAACCGCAGCCGCGCCGTTTTCTTCATGATCGCCCTACTCATCAGCCATTGGGTAACGACCTCTCTGACTCCCAACGGCCCAGGGCCGGATATTATGGGCCAAGTCGTCTATGCCGCTCTGGCCTTTTTGTTGCCCATCAATATCACCGTCTTCGCCTTCTTCCACGAACGCGGCATGACCTCGGAAAAGGGACTCGCCCGATTCGCCATCATCGCCCTACAGGTCTTGGCCGTGCTGGCCGTGGCGCAGGGCCCCCTCTGGATGGAACCCACCACCGCCGAAACCGTCCAGACCGCCCTGGCCGAACTGACGCACTGGCGCATTTTCCCCAAGGAATTCGACGCCTGGAGCTATCTGCCCCAACCGGCAATCCTGCTATTCGGCCTATCCGCCGCGATCCTGACGATTCGACTGTTTTGGATCGATAACGGCCCCCTCGACATCGGCTTCCTCTTTGCGCTCGCCGCCTCGGCCGTGGCGCTTCATATGGTCGGCACGGGCCATGGCGACACCTTGTTTTTTACGGCCAGCGGCATCATCGTCGCCCTTTCCGTAATTCAAGACAGCCACCGCATGGCTTTCATCGACGAATTGACCGGACTGCCCGGCCGCCGGGCGCTGGAAGACGCGCTTTTGCAACTGGGCGATCAATACGCCATCGCCATGCTCGATGTGGACCACTTCAAGAAATTCAACGACACCCACGGCCACGATGTCGGCGATCAGGTGCTGCGCATGGTCGCAACGCAGATGATGAAGGTCAGCAGCGGCGGAAGGCCCTTCCGCTACGGCGGTGAAGAGTTCGCCGTTCTTTTTTCCGGCCGGACCCTTGAGCAGTCCCTGCCCGCCCTAGAAAGCCTACGCAAGGGCGTCGAAGACGACCGATTCGTTATTCGCGGAAAAGACCGGCCAAAAGAAAAACCGGAAGCCAAGCAACCGAAACCGCGCAACCCCGAAACGGTCTCGGTGACCATCAGCATCGGTGTCGCCCAACCGGATTTGGGAGACGAACACCATACTCCCCAACGCCCCTACGACGTTTTAAAGGCTGCCGACAAAGCCCTCTATCGCGCCAAGGACGGCGGACGCAATCAGGTCAGCGTTTAAAAAAAGGGCCGCCTGCAAAAACTGCATGACGGCCCTGAGGTCCCGAGGGGGGGGTAGGATTTCTAATAAGCTAGACTGTCGTCTCCTCTTTAGCGGTCCAGGGGAAAGGGATTAACGCTGGGCTGCCAGTTGCAGAGTGATTTCCGGATTGTTGCGCCAGACGGCAAGCCATTCCTTTTCATCGGCCTTGTGGCAGGCTCCTTTGGGATCGCAAAGATAAAGCTCACCCCGGGGGCTGATGTAATAGGTCGCATATTCCGTCATGTCGCGCTCCTTCCGTCTCTCCTTGCCGGTCCTAAAGACCAACTTATTTGATCAGGTATTAAGGCTAGCTTATCAGAGGAATTTTGCCTGTCAATAGAAATATCCGACAAATAAAGTCGGTTATTAGTAATGTGGAGGCGGCGGTTCGTCACCAGGGTTGGAGGGAACCCTTTCATCAATCATCGAAACTTTATCGTTCAGGTGCTTAAGCTTCTTGGTTAACTCATCGATTAACCGCCAATGGTCAAACAGGGCCTTATTCAGCTCTTCGATCTGGCTTTCCTGGTGGGCGACCCGGATCTCCAACTCTTCGATGCGCGTTTCATAGGCCTCGGCTTCCCCCATTGGGTCTCTCCTCACGTTAAAGTGACTCGGCTTGAAAACTTTTTCACCGAAACTGAGATATCACTATACCGGTCGAAGTTTGGTTTCTATGGGAAAAGTCATGCTGATTAAATTGAACAAACGTTCCACCCCCAAATCCTCGGAGATCACCCCCTGGGGCGTCTACCAGAAGCGCCGTGATTTCTTAAAGACCGCCGCTATTGCAGGCTCAATCGCCGCTGTCGCCCCTTCGCTATTGCTGCCACGCGAGGCCAAAGCCTCGGCATTCGGCGAAATGGTCACCCGTGGCCGTTATTCGACCGACGAAGAAAAAACATCTTTCGACGCCGTGACCAGCTACAACAATTTTTATGAGCTTGGCACAGGCAAGGAAGACCCGGCGGAAAACGCCGACAAACTGATCACCCGCCCCTGGACCGTGACGGTCGATGGGGAGGTCGGGAACCCAAAGACCTTCGGCATCGACGATCTACTCAAACGCTATCCTCTGGAAGAGCGCATCTACCGTATGCGCTGCGTTGAAGCCTGGTCCATGGTGGTGCCCTGGATCGGTTTCGAACTTGGAAATTTACTTCGTGAAGTCGAGCCAACGGGCAAAGCGAAATATGTGGCGTTCGAAACTTTGGTCGATCCCGAGCGGATGCCCGGCCAGACCCGCGCCGTCCTTAACTGGCCCTATCGCGAAGGCCTGCGGCTCGACGAGGCGCTGCACCCCCTGACCATCCTGTCGGTCGGCATTTACGATCAGATACTCCCCGGTCAAAACGGCGCGCCGATTCGGCTGGTCGTTCCCTGGAAATATGGCTTCAAGTCGATCAAATCCATCGTCCGCATCCGGCTCACCGAAACCATGCCCCAGACATCCTGGAACATGGCCAACCCGCGCGAATACGGCTTCTATTCCAACGTCAACCCCGAGGTCGATCATCCGCGCTGGAGCCAGAGTAAAGAGCGGCGAATCGGTGATTTCCTCCGCCGGAAAACCCATATGTTCAACGGTTATGACGAAGAAGTAGGACAGCTCTATGCGGGCATGGATTTAAGCAAAAACCACTAGAATAGATGAACGCGTTCATCTATCTTGTTTTGCATGAACGCAACCGGCACCAGAAAACGAGCGCGCAGCGCCGAAGAACAGGCGGCGCTTAAGCGACGCATCGTCGAGACGGCTCGCCAGTTGTTCGCCGAGCGGGGCTTGGAAAACGTCTCCATGCGCAAGCTGGCCGCCGAATTGGGTTACTCGCCGGGAACGCTCTATCTCTACTTTCCCAGTCAAACCGATCTGTTTTCCGAAATCTGGCGTGAAGATTTCGACAATCTGGAAGCCGCTTTTAAAGATATCGCATCCAAAGGGTGCCAGACGCCGCTCGATTGTCTGGCCGCCGTCTTGAAAGGTTATGCCCGCTACTGGTTCGAGCGCCCCGACCATTTCCGGGTCAGCTTTCTTATCCGCCAGGCCCGCAGCGACTGCCCCGAGTGCCTAAGCCGCACACCGAGCATCATGCGCATGCGCTCGATGCTTGAAGAGTTGGTGAAAAACGCCATCGAAAACGGTGACGTTCGGCGCGACGATCCGCACCTGATCACCGACAGTCTTTTTCAAGCCGTCTATGGCGTTGTCGCAATGAACACCGCCTGGGCCCCCGGCGTACAAGCCTGCCCCGATAAAACCGTCGAAATGGTTATCGATGGGTTGTTAAAAGGGCTGCGACCATAAAAAATATGCGCTGTTTGGCGCCCTAACAGTCAACCAACCGGACCATTTTATTAAACCGGCGAATCGCACTACGCCATCCCGGTAATTTATTGATTCAATAGCGGTTTCCCAGTCGAAACACCCACCTGCCGCTCTCGCTTTCAGCGCCGTCGCAGCCCCACACTTATAGAGCTATCCATGGGATAGCCCACTGCCTGCCCGGTATGACCAATATGCCTATTGATATTCCGACCCTCAGACAATATTGTGTGCGCCTTGTGGCTCCCGGAAATGCTGGTTTTTAAAGCGGTGTTCCAAAAGCCCGCGTGTCGTTCTTCCAAAACCAAATGATTGACGGAGACCAAAATGGCGGCTGTTCCTGCAGACTTGGATCTTCAGGCCTATGGCATCACCGACGTTGCCGAAATTGTCTATAATCCTTCCTACGACTTGCTTTACGACGAAGAAACCAAGTCCGGCTTTGAAATCGAATACGAAGCCGGAACGGTAACCGAGCTTGGCGCCGTTTCCGTCAACACCGGCATTTTCACCGGCCGCTCGCCCAAGGACAAATATATCGTCAAGGACGATACCACCAAAGACACTGTCTGGTGGTCCGATCAGGGCAAGAACGACAACAAACCCATTTCCACCGAAGTCTGGGACGATCTGAAAGATCTGGTCTCCAAGCAGCTTTCCGGCAAGCGCCTGTTCGTCGTCGACACCTTCTGCGGCGCCAACGAAGACACCCGGCTCTCCGTCCGCTTCATCATGGAAGTCGCCTGGCAGGCCCACTTCGTCAAAAACATGTTCATCCGTCCGACGGACGAAGAACTGAAAACCTTCAAGCCCGACTTCATCGTGATGAACGGCGCCAAGACCACCAATCCGAACTGGCAGGATCACGGCCTCAACTCGGAAAACTTCGTGGCCTTCAATCTCACCGAAAAGATGCAGCTCATCGGCGGCACCTGGTATGGCGGCGAAATGAAGAAGGGTATGTTCTCCATGATGAACTACCTGCTGCCGCTTAAAGGCATCGCCTCCATGCACTGCTCGGCCAACGAAGGCAAAGACGGCGACGTGGCCGTTTTCTTCGGTCTGTCGGGCACCGGCAAAACGACGCTTTCCACCGACCCCAAACGGGCGCTCATCGGCGACGACGAGCACGGCTGGGACGACAACGGCGTGTTCAACTTCGAGGGCGGCTGCTACGCCAAGACGATCAACCTCCGCGAAGAAAACGAGCCGGATATTTTCAAGGCCATCCGTCGCGATGCGCTGCTTGAAAACGTTACCGTGCGTGACGACAAATCCATCGATTTCGACGATGGATCGAAAACGGAGAACACCCGCGTTTCCTATCCGATCCACCACATCGACAATATCGTCAAGCCGGTTTCCAAAGCTGGCCACGCCAACAAGGTGATCTTCCTGACCGCCGACGCTTTCGGCGTTTTGCCCCCGGTCGCCAAGCTGACCCCGGAGCAGACCCGGTATTACTTCCTTTCGGGCTATACCTCTAAGCTGGCGGGCACCGAGCGCGGCATCACCGAGCCGACTCCGACCTTCTCGTCCTGCTTCGGCGCGGCCTTCCTGACCCTGCACCCGACCCAATACGCCGAGGTGCTGACCAAGCGGATGGAAGCTTCCGGTGCCCAGGCCTATCTGGTCAATACCGGCTGGAACGGCACCGGGGATCGAATTTCCATCAAGGCCACCCGGGCCATCATCGACGCCATTCTCGATGGCTCCATCGAAGATGCCGAAGCCGCCGATCTGGACTACTTCAACCTAGCCATTCCGACGGCTCTGCCTGGCGTTGAAAACGGCATTCTCAATCCGATTGAGACCTACTCGAACGGCGATGAGTGGCACGGCAAAGCCAAAAAACTGGCTGGCCTGTTCGCCGACAACTTCGAGCGCTTCACCGATACGGCCGAAGGCAAGTCCTTGGTCGCCTGCGGCCCAAAGGCTTAAGCGGACAATAAAGAAAAAAACAAAATGGGCTCGGCTTTGCCGGGCCCATTTTCGTTTGTCTGAAGACTTAAGAAAAAATTAAAATACCTCTTTCAGCGCCTCTCCATCAAACCAAATAGCTTCCCCGAATCCACCGACGAAATGGACCATTTCAACGGTCATCCGATAAACATTGAAATCGGCAAACCCGGCATACTTGCCCGCGCTTGGATGCTTTTTCAGATAGGCCGAGCGATGCTCCAAATCGTCGCTTAGGGTCACGGTTCCCACCAAGGTGGAGCGCAAACCGGTTTGCGGGTTCTTGAGATGAGAGGCTTCCTCAACCATCAGAGAAGCCCGCCAGTCGGCCTTGAGATTGCGCGTATGGTCGGCGAGATCAGAGAGAAGAAATAACGGCTCCCCTTTGGAGGTAAGAGCGAAAGTAGCCAGTGAAACGTAAGGATGGCTGCTTTTTTCCACCATGGCCATCGCCAGCATTCCAGCGACATTGGTCTCTAAGAGCCTCCGGGTTTCAGCCAAAGCCACTTCCCTGAGCTCATTGTCCGCCGTACGCCCGTTCATCGGTTAGCTTTCCTCTTCCGGCGCATGACGCAGCACCATGTCGCGCAGGGTGACGATCCCTACCGGCTTGCGCTCATGGTCGGTCACCACGGCGCGGGAAACGTCGAACTGGACCAACAGTCGGATGGCGTAAACGATATTCATCTCAGCCGCCACCGTCAGCACCGGTTTACTCATCACTTCATAAACGTAAATCCGGTCGGCCGCCTTGCCTTGGGCCACCACTTTCTTAGCTACGTCGGTGACGGTAAGAACGCCGAACTCATCGGTTTCGTCGCGTCGCTCAACGACGAGAGAGCTGACCCGATGCTGGCGCATGTCCTTAATCGCACCCAGAACCGTCGCGGTGCGCTCAACGGTGCGAACCGATGGCGTCATGACATCGCTGACCCGCACGAAGGCGGGGGCGGAAGATTGCTCGCTCATACTGTATCCTCAATTTCTTCCAAAAGGGTTGGCAATTGGGTTTTCATGCCGACGGCGTCATCAATGGAAAGCTCGAAAGCCACCCCGGCGCCCGCCTCGGCATCGAACTCGCCCACCCGCCCGATTTCTTCGAGAATTTCACGAGACATTTCTTCGGCGACGATAAACAAGACCACATCCCGCTGACCCGCCAGATCGAGCCCCAGAAAAGTTTTCTGAGGTTTCAACCCTTCGCCACGAACACTAGTGATAATGGTCGCTCCCGTCGCCCCTTTTTCGCGGGCGGCATCGACAACAATATCGGTTCGCTCATCGTTCACCAGAGCGACAATCAATTTGAGGCGCATTGTATCGTTTCCTCTTCCTTCTCATCGTGGCGCTTTTTCAGCCATGTGGTCAACATGGCGTATCCCATGACCGACATCATGGGGAACAAACTCGCAAAGGCGATAAGCCCGAAACCGTCAATTAACGGGCTCCTTCCTTCAATGG
>CBDUMN010000130.1:0-8003 GCA_965368335.1 uncultured Rhodospirillales bacterium | reverse complement strand
AAGCTGAACCGGCTTGATATCCAGTTCCACATTGCCCGCCTCGATTTTCGCCAAATCGAGGATGTCGTTGATCAGTTCCAATAAATGCTGGCCGGATCGGTTAACCCGCTGCAACGGGTCGAGATAATCAACGTCGCCCGCTTCATTGGCTTCTTCATTGAGAAATTCAGAGAGGCCGATAATGGAATTAAGCGGCGTGCGTAATTCATGGCTCATTTTAGCGAGAAACTCGGTTTTCGCCTGATTGGCCCGGTCGGCGGCGTCCCGCGCCTCAACCAATTCACTCGTGCGGGCGTCAACCATTTCTTTTAAGTGATCGCGGTGTCGCGCCAGCTCTTCTTGCGCAGCCCGACGCTCACCTTCAAGCCTTTGTCGGCGGCGAGCGATAACGCCGATAACGCAAAGTCCAAACACCCAAACGCTGCCATGAGAAACCAGAATGGCGCTTTGGCTCCCTTCCATTGCCGCAAAATAAGGCGTCAAAGGGATGGAGACACTGACCCCGCCCCGAATATC
Source organism: uncultured Rhodospirillales bacterium (assembly GCA_965368335.1). GTDB lineage: Bacteria > Pseudomonadota > Alphaproteobacteria > Rhodospirillales > JAPHRK01 > CBDUMN01. Next base: position 7,487 of record CBDUMN010000130.1, on the reverse strand, counting down.
GCCGACATCGAAGCCCAGATGTCCATGGCAAAGGACACACCCCTCGGTCATTACCATGGGCTTCATAAATCTAATAAACGGCTCACCGTCGATGTCCCTTTGCTCGACAACCTCTTTCACCCCCTTATCGAAACGCTCCAGAACATTACGCTCCCAAGGGTCCGGTTCGTTCTTCGGGTTAAGAAGCACCTGCCCGGTGATTTTACCCTTGATGCCGTACATCTCTTCAAACTCCCGGGTCATCTGGCTCATCATGTAGGCGGGATTCATCAGGGTAAGCTTCTCTCCCTCTGTGGTTTCCACGTCACGATTTGGCAGATGATCGAGATAGGGATTGGGTGGCGTCCGCTGATCCGGCTTGACATAAAGACCTCCGTGGCGGGTCGCCCAGCGACGGAACGCCTGATCCTTGTTCCAGTTGGACCGCGCCTCAATCGTGGCGAGCTTAACAACCTGCTTTTCCAGGTTGTTGAGTGTCCAGAAAAGCGATGTGGCGATTAATGCGGACAAGGCAGCCGCAACAACCAGGGCGTAGCGGAAGATCGTCATATCGGAAGTTGTGCCTGGGGGTGCCAAAATTTCCCTTTCAAATAGCGGCGGCCATTCTGATGATTATATCTGCAGATCAAAAGACATCCAACAATCCACCAGTATAAAAAGGATTACCCTTAAGAATATCCACCAAAAATATGTAAAACCACCTGCCGGGAATGGGCGCGGGCCCTGTGCTCAAACAGGTAGAGCCCTTGCCAGGTACCGAGCATCAGCCGACCGCTGCCGACCGGTACGGTCAACGAGGTATCCGTAAGCGCCCCTTTGATGTGGGCGGGCATATCGTCTGGCCCTTCCATGGTATGTCGCATCCAGGATTGATTTTCCGGGACAAGACGTTTGAAAAATTCGGTGAGGTCGCGCTGCACGTCCGGGTCGGCATTTTCCTGAATGGTTAGGCTCGCACTTGTATGGCGGACAAAAACCGTCAGCAGTCCCATCTCGATGCCGGACGCCTCGACAAACCGCGCCGCTTCGCCAGTAAATTCATAAAGCCCCTGCCCCCGGGTGCGAACGACAAGAGTATCCTGGGCCTGTTTCATGGATGCGGCCTACTTCCTTTTAGTCTATAGCAAGGCATTGTTTTAAGTTGCATGGGATTATACGAATGCTCAAGCTATTCGCTGTCTTTTCAGCTGTTTTTCTTGCCGAACTCGGCGACAAAACCCAATTGGCGACCCTCCTGTTCGCCTCCGAAGGTGAGCACCACCCTATCGCCGTATTCATTGCCGCTGCAGGCGCATTGGTTCTTTCGACAGCCCTCGCCGTTCTGGTGGGCGCCCTGGCCTCCAAGTATCTGGAGGTCATCCCTTTAAAGCTGATTGCCGGAAGCGGTTTTATCCTGCTCGGTTGTTGGACGGTTTTTGAACATTTTAAAGGGAGTTGAAGGCGAAAGCGCTCATGCCGATACTGCCATGTTCAATCCCGCGATGCAGAATCTCCGGCACAGCCCTTTTTCCCGCCGCTCCCAAGGCAACGAACAGCGGCATGAAGTGCTCTTCACTGGGATGAGCCCTCTCGCCATACGGCGCATTGGCGCGGTAGTCCAAAAGCGCCTCCCAATCGTTGGCTTCTATGGTCTGGGCCAGCCAGTTTTCAAAGGCTTCGGCCCAGGGCATAGCCTCACGGCCGCCATATTCGAAGTTGCCCAGATTATGGGTCGTGCTGCCCGACCCCAGGACCAGAACGCCTTCCTCTCCCAAAGAAGATAGAGCGGCTCCCAAGGCCAGATGATGGCGGGGGTCGGAACGTTGAACGGACATCTGGACCACCGGCACATCCGCCTCGGGATACATGAGCTTCAAGGGCGACCAGGTACCGTGATCCAAACCACGTCTCTCATCAAGCCGACTATCGAACCCAGCCTCACGCAAAGATTGGGCGACACGCCCGGCCAGCTCCGCATCCCCTCGCGCCGGATACTGCATGTCAAAGAGTTCCTGGGGAAATCCGGCAAAATCGTGAATGGTCTCAGGAGCTTCCACTGCTCCGACCTTCGGCGCACCTGTCACCCAATGGGCGGTAATGCTGACAATCGCCTTGGGCCGACCCAGGCGTTCGCCGAGACCGGAGAGAAAGGCTCTCGCCGGGCTGTTTTGTTCAATGAGAGTGGTCGGCGAACCGTGACTGACGAAAACCGTGGGGAGCGAGCGCATAGCAAAATTCCTTCCGTTTGGCTCCCTTGAATATAGGAAGGATTTTGCCGGGGATTGAGCAGGTTAAGGTGAACAATCCTTTTCCAGCATTTCACCGATCCCCTTGGCCGCCATCTTTTTACGCGCCTCTTCATACTTGGGGTCGTTCCAGAACATCAGGCAACCATTGCACCCCAAACCGCAGCAGCCCTCCAATCCCAGTTTCGGCGCTTTGCCGAGGAATGACCGGCTTTTGAGCGAGGCTTTTTTCGCCGCCCCTTGAGGATCGTCTTTCCAGGCCTGCAGGTCTTCTTTGTCCATAACGCCGCGCTCCACGTCCTGGGCGCGAACGGAAGCTTCGACCAATACCTGCTTGTCCTCGGGCAAAGGAGTTTCCTTGCGCGCCACCGTCAAGGGCGGCAACCGGCCCTTGAGCCTGTCGGCATCCTCGGCATGGAACAGCTTGGCGTTCAACCGTATGGCCCGCCCCTGCCCCGCCGACACGGTGTCGTGAGTCGAATGTTTCTTGGCGTCGAGGAACTCATAAAGCCGTAAACGGATCACCTCGGTTTCACCGGGCGGCAAAAACTCGATAACGTCTCCAGCCTCCATACGGTTGCGGATTTCAAGGATCAAATCATCCCCCTGCCACTCACGCACCACCCCGGCGAACGACCAGCCGCCAAGGGATTCCGAGCGATCATAAGAGTGGGCTAGATCGGTCAGGCGTCCATGGTGGAAGCCCATGGTGTAGCCACGCGATTGCAAGGTGTGAAGTTCCTTCAGAAAGGGCTCCGGCAACCAATCTTCGGGGGCGGCATACCAGGCGTCGATGGCTTGGCGGTAGGCGCGAGCGGCAATCGCCACATAATACTCGCTCTTATTGCGACCTTCGATTTTCAGCGAATCAACACCGATTTTCAGATAGTCGTCGAGCACCGGCATGAGGCAAAGGTCTTTGGAATTCATGATGTAAGACCCGTGGCCGTCCTCCTCGATAGGATAGATTTCTCCCGGACGGTACTCCTCTTCGAGAAAGAACTCGAAATCCTCCATATTCTGGTCGGTGATCCCGATGGTCTTTTCCTCACCATCCTTGGTGCGCACTTTGAGGTCGTATTTCCAGCGACAGCTATGGGCGCAATTCCCCTGGTTAGCGCCACGCTCGGCCATAAAATTCGACAACAGGCAGCGGCCCGAATAGGTCATGCACATGGCGCCATGGACGAAGGCTTCGAGCTTGATGTCCGATACCTTCTCGCGGATTTCAGCCAGCTCGGCGAAACTCGCCTCGCGGGCCAAAACGCAAAGATCGGCCCCCTGCTTCTTCCAATAATCCACCGTCAGCCAGGAGACGATATTGGCCTGGGTCGAGATATGGCGCTCCAGTTCGGGCGCATTGTCCTTGAGGTATTGAAACACTCCTGGGTCGGCGACGATCACCCCATCGGGCTGGACCTTACGGATGGTCTCGATAAATCCCGGCAGTTTTTCGATGTCTTTGTTATGGGTGAACAGATTGAGGGTCAGGTAGATTTTCTTACCTGCCCCGTGGGCGAACCTCACCCCTTCGGCCAGTTCCTCCAGGGTAAAGCCCGACTGGGTGCGCAACGACAGGTCGGGCGTTCCCGCATAGACGGCGTCCGCGCCATAGAGAATGGCGGTTTTAAGACGCGCCAGATCGCCCGCCGGAAGCAGCAGTTCGCTACGCTTGTTATTTGACCCTTTGGGCACTCGCGACTCCTTACGAAGGGACGGGACCGTTGAATTGTCCCTCCATATCGCCAATCATCGGAGGAATTGAAAGAAAAATCCATTCACCGGGGAGGTGAAACATGGCCGACTATCGAGCCGACATCGTCGTCATTGGCGGCGGCATCGCAGGCATCACGGTTGCCTTGGAATGCTTGAACGGCGGAAAATCAGTCCTGCTGATCGACCGCGACCAGCAGGAACATTTCGGAGGTCTCGCCAAGGAATCCTTCGGCGGCATGTTCTTCGTCGATAGCCCGGAACAGCGCAAGGGCGGGATTGCGGACAGTCCCGAAAAAGCCTGGGCCGACTGGCAATCGTTCGGCCAATTCGAAGAAAACGATCACTGGCCGCGCGCCTGGGCCAAGCGAATGGTCGAGCGCTCTACGCCGGACGTCCGCGACTGGCTGGTCGCCAGGGGCGTTTCCTTTCTCCCGGTCGTCCAGTGGGTTGAGCGGGGAGAAGACGTTCAAGGCAATTCCCTGCCGCGCTTTCACATTACCTGGGGAACCGGTCATGGCTTAATCGTCGCCCTGACCCACGCGCTCGACACCCATCCGGCACACGGCAAATTGACGCGATTGTTCGGCCACAAGGTCGAACGACTGGAGAGCGATGGCGGACAGATCGTCGGCTGCTCGGGTTCCATCGGCGGCACCCATGACTCATTTCGAGCCTTAGGCGAAGTGACGGTGATCGCCGCGGGAGGCATCAACGGCTCCATGGAACGGGTACGCACGAACTGGCATCCCGATTGGGGCGAAAAGCCGCCCGAAGTTATTCTCAACGGCTCCCATAAATTCGCCGACGGCACATTACATGACGCCGCCATGGAGATAGGCGGACGGGTGACCAACCTCAACCGCATGTGGAACTATGCCGCGGGCGTCCGCCACCCGAGGCCGCGCAAACCCAATCACGGCCTCAGCCTGGTGCCCAGCAAATCGGCCCTCTGGCTCGATGCGACGGGCCGCCGGTTCAAAGACCCACGCCCTCTGGTGTCGGCCTTCGACACCCGCGACCTGATCACTCAAATCTGCACCAGAGAACAAAAATATTCCTGGCAAGTCTTAAACCGGAAAATCGCCCTCAAGGAATTCGCCATCTCCGGGGCCGAGTTCAATACGGCGATCCGCGACAACAAAAAATTCTCCTTCCTGATGGGTGTATTGTTCGGCAACAAAGCGCTCTACCGCGACATGACCGAGAATTTCGAAGACGTGGTCGTCGCCCATACGGTGCCGGAACTGGCCCACAAAATGAACGCACTGGGCAATCCCGTCGATGTGGAGGCCGACGCCATGGAGGCCGATATTAGAGCCTATGACGCCGAAATCAGTCGGGGCGCGCCCTGGCGGGACGAGCAGTTACAGAAACTCGCCCACCTTCGCGAATACCGGGGCGACCGCTTAAGAACCTGCAAGTTCCAGAAAATCCTCGACCCCAAAGCCGCGCCGCTCATCGCCATTCGCGAGTTCATCATCAGCCGAAAAAGCTTGGGCGGCATCGAAACCGACCTTGAAAGTCGGGTCCTGGCGGAAAACGGGTCGCCCATCGCCAACCTGTTCGCCGTCGGCGAGGCCGCCGGGTTCGGCGGCGGCGGGATGCATGGCCTCCGCGCCCTCGAAGGCACCTTCCTCGGCGGCTGCATCCTCACCGCCCGCGCTGCCGCCAAAGCGATTGTTAAAGGGTCATAACAGGCCTATATAAGCCCTTAAAGAAGGAGCAGATTTTAAAGGGGGCGGCATGTCCGAGGAAGACCGGCATAAGAGTAAAATGGCCCGCAAAAAAGCGGCGCGGGACAAAATCATGGACGGCAAAACCGCCGATAAGGGGCTTTGCATCGTCCATACGGGGCCGGGCAAAGGCAAATCTTCGGCTGCTTTCGGCATGGTCCTGCGCTGCGTCGGCCATGAGATGAAAGTGGGTGTCATTCAGTTCATCAAAGGGGCTTGGGACACCGCCGAACGCCGGGTTTTCGAAGGGTTCCCCGATCTCGTCACCTTCAAGGCGATGGGCGAAGGATTCACCTGGGAAACCCAGGATCGGGACCGCGACGTCGCCGCTGCAATGAAAGCATGGGACGCAGCGAAAGAGATGATTAACGATCCATCCTACAAAATGGTGGTGCTCGACGAGTTGAACGTGGCGCTGCGCTACGACTATGTGCCTTTGGCCGACGTGCTGGAAACCATCGCCAACCGGCCCGAAGGCACCCATGTAGTCGTGACCGGGCGCAACGCCGCCGACGCCCTGATCGAGCAGGCGGACCTTGTTACCGAGATGAAGTTGCTTAAGCATCCCTTCAAATCGGGCGTCAAGGCCCAACCCGGTGTGGAATATTGACCCGTTTGGGGGGAATTATGAACGTTCGGACTCTTTTTGCTGCCGTTGCGATGTTTCTTGTGTCGGCCTTACCAGCCGTTCCGGCCTATGCAGATGATGTATCCAAGCAAGACGCTCAGGACTTGGTGGACCGCGCCCGCATGTCGGTGGACGCAGTGTTGAGCGAGAAAAATTTTGAATCAGCCCGTGAGTTGATGAAAACCGCCAAGGGCGTCTTGATCATCCCTCAGTTCTTCAAGGCCGGGTTTTTCGTTGGCGGTGCTGGCGGCAATGGCGTACTGCTCGCCAAAAACCTCGAGGGCCAATGGAGCCAACCCGCCTTTTACACCATGGGCGCGGGAAGCATTGGTGTGCAATTCGGCGTGCAAGATGCCCAGGTCGTGTTGATCATCCGCACTGAAAAAGGGTTGATCTCAGTCCTCGACGACCAGGTGAAACTGGGGGCTGACGCCAGCATCGCGGTTGGCACATTGGGTGCCGGCATGGGCGGCGCAACCACCACCAACGTCGGAGCGGATATCGTCAGCTACTCACTGGCCCGCGGCGTATTTGGGGGCGGCGCTTTCGAAGGCGCGGTAATCGGCAAGCGCAGCGACTACAACAAGGCCTATTACGGAGAAGAGGTCGAGCCGCGCGCCATCTTGCAGCCCAGCATGACGGCCAACCCAGGCTCCGCAACGCTCAGGGAAGCCTTGGCGAAATACTAGAAATGGCCCAAGACAAGGGAAAGCCCGCCGCCCTGATGTTTCAGGGAACCGGCTCCGACGTGGGAAAGTCGCTCATGGTCGCCGGTCTCTGCCGGGCTTTTAAAAAGCGCGGACTCAAGGTCGCGCCCTTCAAGCCGCAAAACATGTCCAACAACGCCGCCGTGACGGAAGACGGTGGCGAAATCGGCCGCGCCCAAGCCCTTCAGGCGCGGGCCTGCGGCCTGCCGCTTTCGGTCCATATGAACCCGGTCCTGCTCAAGCCTCAAACCGACGTGGGCGCGCAAGTCGTCGTCCAGGGCAAGGTCTTGGGCAATAAAAGCGCCAAGGACTATTCGATTTTCAAGCGCTCCCTCATGGCCAAGGTGCTCGAAAGTTTCGAGATCGTCGGACAGGGCTGCGATCTGGTTCTGGTAGAAGGTGCGGGCAGCGCCGCCGAAGTGAACCTCCGCGCCAACGACATCGCCAATATGGGATTTGCCGAAGCCGCCGATCTTCC
>CBDUMN010000129.1:0-8287 GCA_965368335.1 uncultured Rhodospirillales bacterium | reverse complement strand
CGCATCCCCATCCAAGCCGCGCCCGCTTTTATTACTGATGGCGTAGTAGGTATTGGCGGTTAGATCGAGCCCCGACCACTTTACTTCGGCGCCAACTCCAGCCCGCTTATGTCCGCGCTTCCATTCGTAATCGAAAAAGCCGTTTACTCCGGCCATGATGGAATTTTCCAGAAAAGCCTGCCGATACCCGAGTCCCGCGTTGGTAACATCACGGTCCGTTCCCAAGTAGCTGTAACGGCGTTGGCTCAACTGAGTAAAGACAGTCCTATCCTTACCTTCCGATTGCCACAGCGGCTGGACAGTAAGAATGGCATACTCCGGCTTTAGGTCTTCACGAAAATTGACCTCGATTTCAAGCCCCTTCAAGTATTCGGGAAGCTTCTCACCGAGAGTGGGAAGAATGAAATCGATGGAAGAATTCGCAACACCGGCGGCAAGCGCCTTGCCATCCGCGGATGATGAAACCAATTGCGCAAGATTTACTGCGTCCTCCGCCGAAATCAAATTTTCAGCTGATTTATTTCGCGGCTCACCATTGACACTACCGCCAACCACAAGCAACGTCAGGCCAAAGCCGACGGCCAATCCCAATTCCCATTTTTTACGCACACCAAAGGTCCCCCATTCGCAAGAGCAAGTGCCCTAAACTGAACCAACGACGACACAGAAACAATTCGTACAGATGTACTATTGGCTGCCCCCGTTTCGTCTGTTAGCTTGATGGAAATCACTAAAAAAAAGCCTTTCAGCCATAGCCTCTTGCCCATCAGGGAGCTCCGGGAAACGATGAGTTCCGTTCTAATCATTGACGACCATCCCATTTTTAGAGATGCCGTACAGCAGATCGTCAAGCGAAGCAGCCTGCCCTTTACTATCGTAGAAGCAGGGCGATGGGAGGAGGTGATTGACTTGCTGAAAACCGGCGACGATTTTTCCCTTATTCTCGTGGATCTGGTTTTTCCCGGCTTCAACTGGGAAACCGATATCGGCATCCTTCGAGACGAAGCCCCTCTCGCGGCAATCATCGCAATTTCAATGCTCGATTCTGCAGATATCGTGAGCAAGGTCATGGATATGGGGGTAAACGGTTTTATTTCGAAAGGCGTCTCGGCTAATGAAATGACAAGCGGTATCGAATCCGTGATGGAAGGTAATATCGTCGTCAAAATCGGAAATGGCATGGCGCAAATCCCAAAAACGCCGACGCCCTGGTCTCGATCCTCGAAACTACCGCCGCTCCCCACCCGGCAAAAAGAAGTGTTAAATCTGATCCGAAAGGGATTAACCAACAAGGAAATCGCAAAACGCCTAGGAATTTCCCCATCGACTGTCCGCATCCATGTCAGCGCCCTGCTCCGGACCTTAAATGTCAGCAATAGAGCCGCAGCAGCCGCAATCGCCTCTCAAGAAGCGAGCTACTGGAATGAAGAATAATTCATTTGATGGGGAAACATCATCGGAATATTGGCGTTTAGACTATCTATTTGAAATCGTTATGCGCGGCGCTGTCATCCACGCCACCGTCGCGGTTATAACGATGGCCTCACTATTGGGAACCGTTTCCAACATTACCGTCTATATCTGGTCCACTACGATGGTGGCGCTCAGTTTTTGCCTTGCCGTCCTAGGAACGCTCTATCGCAGATATGGTCTCTCCCCCAAAGCACCGCTTTTATTAGGAGCAGCGCATACCGCCATCGTGGGTTTCATCGGCCTGACCTGGGGAATGGGAAGTTTGGCAATCGGCCGCGAAGCTCCGGAACTTCTACTCTTTTATTCGTTCGCTTTGGGCGGCACTGCAATGGGAGCAGTCAATACACAGCACAGTCTACTGCGGTCCTGCATGACCTCGATCTGGACGTCCATCCCAATTTTAGCGCTCTCTTTTGCCATTTACTTGCAGAATGAACTGGGCTTGAGCATGGCCATCCTCATTTTGCTCTACGGTGCAACGCTCTCGGTCATCGCCAAACGAATGAACCATTTTTTGAGGGAAAACAGGCGGTTGGCTGAAGGCATGGCAGACAAGGTCAGGGCATTGACAGACCTCACGGATAACCTTGAGAAAGCTAAACGCCATACCGACAAAATTCATCAAAACAAGTCGGACCTGCTGGCTCAACTCAGCCATGACCTCCGCCATCCAGTTCATGCCATCGGTCTCTATGTCGAAACTTTACGCTGCCGGTCCAACACCCCTGAGAGCCGGAGAACAATCGACAAAATCGATATGCTCGTCGAAGCCATGGGACGGCTCCTCAAAACTTTGCTCGATTTATCGGCACTGGAAAGCGGCCGGATTGAACCGAAAAAAACTGTAACCTCTCTTGATAAGCTCCTGTTCGATGCTACGGAAGCATTCACCCAAAGAGACGACGGGCACCGGCTCAAGGTGGTTTCGCACAGCAGCCACATAGAGACGGATCCAGCCCTCCTGCGCACAATGGTGCAAAACCTCGTTGATAACGCATTTCGCTACGGTGGTTCCGGTCGTATTCTCGTCGGATGCCGCAAACGGCAGGGTTCGGTGTCGATTGAAGTTCATAATCAGGGAGTAGGGATAGCCCCCGGCAACATAAACCGCATCATAGAACCATTTACCCGGCTGGAACCACTCGACCTAGGGCAAGGCGAAGGGATGGGGCTGGGATTGCATATCGTACACCGGATGGCCGACCTGCTTGGCTTAACCTTCCGGATACAATCGGCACCGAAACTTGGTACAATAGCAGCCATCGATGGGTTACCCGAGGCCATCTACGCTGACTCAACAGAAAAGCCTGACGGCAAGACTTACACCTCCCTACTCTCCGGGTTTCGGGTCACTGCGGTCAGCACCACAACAGCCCCCTCCAAATCACTCGTTCCTCTTTTAAAGCAATGGGGATGCGATATCAGTGTGCAAAAAACACTAGCGCCCGTAGAGGGCCAGACAGACTTTCTGCTCGTGGAATGGCCTGATTCGGAATTCCTCGGCCTTTACAAGCTAATGGAGACATTGCCGAAAATTCCGACCCTCGTAACTCTTCCCGAACGAGATGACGGCCAAATCTCACCAACCTTGCCAGCGCAGGCGACCATTCTTCACCGACCGATCGCGCCGCATCAATTGCGATCCTTGCTGTTGACGGCAGCAAAAAAAGCTGAAAACAAACCCTGATTATTTATCGACAAGCAAGGTTCCGCCGACGCCCCAGTTTTCTTTGGGGATGTCTTCGATCATCACATAGACGGTTTCGGGTTTCAGCCCCAGGATGCGGGCTGTTTCTTCGGTGAGTTTTTCTGCCAACTCACGCTTAACCTCGACCGGGCGACCCGCCACCATTTCCACTCTGACAATCGGCATCGTTTTCTTCCTTAACTAAATTTGCGTTGGCTCAGGCCTTCTTCTCCCAGGCCCCGCCATCATTCTGCTGCCAGTAGGTCACCTCGTGACCGGCGTCCTTATAGCCTTTCCAGCGCTCCCGCGCAGTCTGCACGGCCTCGTCGTCATGGCCGTTGAACAGCTCGAAGCATCGTTCGTAATCGCCGACATCCGCCCAGTCGGCCCCGTCGGCGAGAAAGAGGAAAGTCGCCCCGTTGGGGTTTTCCTCTTCCGCCGTCAGCCAGACTAGCTGGTCTTCGCCGTGACCGTCTTTGATCCCGCCGTGCGGCAGCCAGCTATCGGGGCGGTAGGTCCAGAGCTGCGCATTGATGGCGTCGACCCGCTGGGCCGACCCCAAGCGCACCACCGCCCGTTTGCCAGCCCCTAAGGTCTTCTCCAAGAGCTTGGGCAGGGCGACCTCGAGGGTGGACTGCTGCAGGTGATAGAAAGAAACCTCGGTCATCGCGCTTTGGCTTCGCTAGGCCTCGTGATGGTCGGCGATATAGCGGTCGAGCAGACGAACGCCGAAGCCGGTGCCGCCCTTGGGCACGGTCGGTTTGTCGGCGGTCGACCAGGTCACCCCGGCAATATCCAGGTGCGCCCATTTCACATCGTCCTGAATGAACCGCTTGAGGAACTGAGCAGCGGTGATCGAACCGGCCCAGCGCCCACCGATATTCTTCATATCGGCCACATCCGACTTGATCATCTTGTCGTAGTCGCTCCCAAGGGGCATCCGCCAGACCTTTTCATCAACGGCCTCGCCGCTGGCGAAGAGATCGTCGGCAAGCTCATCGTCGTTGGAGAACAGGCCGGCAATGGTCGTGCCGAGCGAAACCATGATCGCCCCGGTCAGCGTCGCCAGATCAATGACGATCTTCGGCTTGTAGGTTTCCTGGCAGTACCAGAGCGCATCGGCCAGCACCAGCCGACCTTCGGCATCAGTGTTAAGCACTTCGATGGTCTGACCCGACATGGAGGTAACGATATCGCCGGGACGCTGCGCTTCGCCCGAGGGCATGTTCTCGACCAGCCCGACGATGCCGACAACGTGGGCCTTGGCTTTGCGCCCGGCCAGGGCCTTCATCAGGCCGATGACCACGCCCGAGCCGCCCATATCCCATTTCATATCTTCCATGCCGGCAGAAGGCTTGATCGAAATACCACCGGAATCGAAGGTCACGCCTTTACCGACGAAAGCCACCGGCCCGTCGTCCTGTTTGGTTCCTTTGGGAAGACCGTTCCACTCAAGAGCGACCAGCTTGGACTCGCGCACCGAGCCCTGACCAACGCCCAGAAGCGCTCCCATGCCCAGTTTCTCCATGTCCTTTTCGCCCAGCACCTTGACCTTGACCCCCAGGTCTTTCAGACCCTTGGCCTCCTTGGCGAGAGAGGCCGGATAGATCACGTTGGCCGGTTCGCTAACCAGATTGCGGGTGAAGAACACTCCATCGGCCACCTTGTCCATTTCGTTAAACAGGGCCCGCGCCTTGGTTCCCTCGTCGGCCAGCAGCCGCAAGCTTTTCAAGGTCGGCTTGGCTTCCTTCTTTTCCTTGGTGCGATATTTATCGAAACGGAAAGAGCGGAGCTTAGCGCCCAGGGCGATACGGGCCGAACGCTCGGCCACCGGCACCTTGCAGCCCTGGAGGGGGTCGAGCAGCACCGCCACCGTGGGCTCAACGCCATTGGCGACCGTGGCATAGAGCTTACCGCCCAGAGTCTCGAAATTCCGTTCCTTCAAATCGTCTGCCTTGCCAAGCCCGGCAATGATCAAACGGTCGACGCCCAGGTTATGCGGCGCGAAAAGCGAAACCATCTGCCCGCCTTTCCCCTTGAACTTGCCCGCCTTCATGGCTTTGGTCAGCGCATAGCCGGATTTCTTGTCCAGCGCCTTGCCCGAAGCGGTGAGCTCGGGCCCTTCGGTGGCGGTGATGACGAGGGTTCCCTTTTCGGGCGTAAAGGGTTTGGCGAACGTGAATTTCATGGAGCCTCCAGAACGTATCAAACATTAACGACCCTCTTGATATGGGCCGGAAGAATCATTTGAAAAGGATGGTAATGGCAGCCGCAACCGATCACAACACCCGCGTAGCGAACCACGGGGCGAAACATAGAAAAACACTGAGGCTTGACAGCCCCCCCTAATCCTCACCACCTTTGGTTCAACGATAAAGAACATCTCAACTCAGCCCGGACTTTTGCGACGGAAACCATGCGCCGCCTTCCCTTCTTCAGAACCCTTTCTATCTCTGTGCTCCTAATGGTCGGTGTTTTCCTGCTGTCCTGCTCGATGATCCCCGACGCCGAGCCTTTACCTGACGGCCCGGCGCATCACACCAAAAGCGGATTTAGAAACCTCTACGCCCCGCCGCTCGACAAAACCTTTTTCAGCTTTCTCTCGATGCGTTGGTTCGGCGACGACCAGTGGGCCGACCACGAGGCCCTGGCCGAAACCGTGCCGCGCCGCCCGGTCGACATGGAGAAAATCGCCACCCCACCCGCCGATGGCCTACAGATCACATGGATCGGACATTCGACCTTTTTGCTCCAGGCGGGAGGGGTAACCATCCTCACCGACCCGATCTTCGCCGACCGCGCTTCCCCCTTAAGCTTTGCCGGCCCCAAGCGCTATACGCCGCATGTTATCGACTACGCCAAACTGCCCAAGGTGGACTATGTGGTGATCAGCCACGACCACTACGACCATCTGGACGAAACAGCGGTGAAAATTCTCGGCAATGGACCGCGCTATCTCGTACCCTTGCGCCTCAAGCAATGGTTTATCGACCAAGGAGTCGAGGCGGACCGCGTGACCGAATTCGACTGGTGGGACAAAGGGAGCTATCCGGGCCTTGCCGTTCAGGCCATGCCCTCACAGCATTGGTCGGGCCGAGGCCTGTGGAACCGCAATGCGACCCTCTGGGCCACCTGGAGGCTGACCTTTGGCGGCAAGACGGTCTGGTTCGCCGGAGACACCGGCTACAACGCCATCCAGTTCAAGAAAATCGGTAAGGCCGTCAAAACCATCGATTTGGGCCTCATCCCCATCGGCGGCTACGCCCCCCGCCACTTCATGAAGACCAACCACGTCAATCCGGAAGAAGCGGTCCAGATCCACCTCGACATCGGGGCCAAGCGCTCCCTCGGCATGCACTGGGGCGCTTACCCGCTAACCGCCGAACCGCCCATGGAGCCCACCGAACGGCTTGATGCAGCAGCGAAAGAAGCAGGGCTGCCGGATGGCGCTTTCCGCTGGATGACCCTGGGCGAAACCACGGTCTACGAAAACTAAGAAAGGAAAATCAATGAACGTCGTCGGCACCTGGGCGCTGGTCCGCTGGACCTCACTAAAGGACGGAGTGGAGAACGGCTTCCCCATGGGCGAAGAAGCTACGGGTAGAATCATCTATACTGAGGCGGGCCAGATGTCGGCCTTTATGATGCGGGCCGGGTTCGACAATCAAAAGCCCGGCACTCTACCGACGCCGGACGATCTCATCGCCTATACAGCCGATTGGCGGATCGACGGCGAGCAGGTGATCCACGACGTCAAGTTCGCCACCATCCCCCACTGGATCGGCCATCCGCTGGTGCGGACCATGGAGCCGATCGGCGATCATCAACTGCTGCTTAAAACCGCTCCCGAAACCAGCAAGTCGGGTAAGGTCTACGAGCACCATCTGCTCTGGCGCAAGGTAGGCTAGACCGCCCCGTAAGGGTTGGTTTTTGCCTCGAAAACCAACCGCAAACCCTTGCAAAGCCTTTTATATTATGTTTTTCTCATAAATGTTTTTGCCGAGGCAAGATAAGACACTAAGCTTCATTGCACCGATAGAACCGCCTGGAGCAATGAAGTCCCATGACGACCGGTTTTCCTCGCCAAGTCATCACCCCGCATCGCAAAATTCCGCTGACCGTTCCCGAGGGCATGACGGCGGTGGAGTTTTTCAATAGCGCGGCAAACTTACGCAATCTGGCCGACGACAATGGGCTTTTAAGAACACCCGAAGATTTCCTTTTGTACCGCAAGGCCATCGGCCACAGCCTGGAGTTCGACACCTCGGTCATTCTCGATACCTCACAACGCATTCTCGATCCTTTAGGCAGGCCGGTGCGGCGCGATCAGCTTTCCGAGCGCGAGAGCAAGGTGTTCAGCCGGATGAGCCGCACCATCGTCGACTATATGGCCGAGGCATATCCCGATCCGGGCGAGACGCTGATCATGTGCGGCGAAGCCAGCCTCGACGCCACCTGGCCCCTATGCAAGCCGGGCGTGCCCTCCATCCGCATGATCCACAACCACTTCATCGCCTTCCCCCAGACCCAACTGAGGGACGCTCCAGCAGCAGACCCGGACAACCCGAACCTCACCGACGGCGGACATCACAGCCTGTTCCTCTATCACTTAAGCGACGTCTACCACGATTTCCTCGATGTTCTGGACCTACAAATCCTCAGCCCCATGGCGTCGAAAACCGGCATGCTGAACGTTACCGGATACCCCCAGGGCCTGCCCAGTTGGGTCGTCAAAGGCGGCATAGAAGGCGTCAAAAAAGCCCGTTTCTGGCATGAATACGATGACGTCCTGAAAGGCTTTCTCGATTTCTACCGGGCCTTTTTCACCCTGGTCGCCTCGCCTGAAGGCGGCATGCCGAGCGATCTCTACTTCCCCGATCAGGTGGAAAACGTCCTGCTATTCGACAACCATTTCCACCGGGTCGCCAAGGAAATCCGCGACCGCATCAAGGCCGACCCGCAATTCGCCAACGAAATCCGCTGGCGACCGGCCTACAAGCAAATCATCTACCGCGACGACGAGGGCCGATACATCGTCACCATCAGCCAAAACTCCATCGGCAACGCCATCACCGAACTCCTCGGCATCGTCGTCTCAAGAGCCGAAGACGAAGCAGCCTACGCCCA
>CBDUMN010000128.1:0-8497 GCA_965368335.1 uncultured Rhodospirillales bacterium | reverse complement strand
CGCGATTTCACCATCAACGCCATGTCCTGCACCGAAGAGGGCGATATCTACGACTTTTTCGATGGCCTCGACGATCTGGCGCGGGGGCGGGTGCGTTTCGTCGGGCGGGCGGTTGACCGGATCGACGAGGACGTTCTAAGGCTTTTACGGTTTTTCCGTTTCTTCGCTCATTACGGCAGGCCGCCGCCCGATGAGGCGGCGATTACCGCCTGCCGCCTGAAAGCATCGCGTCTGCCCGAATTGTCCGGTGAGCGGGTGCGTGATGAGTTGTTCAAGATTCTGCTCGCGCCCGACCCGGCCGGGGTTTTGAGCTACATGCGTATGGTTGGCGCGTTGGAGCAGCTATTGCCGGAAGCCGGTTCGCTTGGCGTTGTTAAGTCTCTGGCCTGGCTTGAAACCAATGCGGTAAAAATCGACGGTGTGACCCCCGACGCCCTGCGCCGTTTGGCCGCCCTGCTTAAGACCGATGATCCGGGCCTCGATACGGTGGCCGACCGGTTGAAACTGTCCAACAAGCAACGCGACCGCCTCCACGAAGCTTTTGCCCACCGGGAAATGATTGCGCCGGACCTGACGGAAGACGACCGGCGGCGGTTGCTTCACCGACTGGGGGGAGAGGCCGTGCGTGATGGGGCATTGCTGACCTGGGCCGGGGCGCTCGCCGTCGAGGCTAAGCTTCCCCGCTTGGTGACGGACGGATGGATCGGCCTTCTTGAACAGGCGGCTGCTTGGGTCGAGGTGGATTTTCCCTTGCGTGGCCGCGATGCGAAAAAGCTGGGCCTCGCGCCGGGACAGGGCATGGGGCGGATGCTTAAAGCCATCCAGGCATGGTGGGAAGATGGCGGCTGTCGGGCCGACTATGAGGCTTGTTTTGCCGAAATGAAAAGACGTGTTGAGGAGAACCCGGAATGACCGAAATACGCATTTGCTTTGTTGGCGACTCATTGACCGTGGGAACGGGTGATGAGGATTATCAGGGTTGGCCGGGCCGCGCCTGCAATCGGGAGGCGGCCAAGGGCCATGACGTAACCCTTTATAACCTGGGCATTCGCGCCAATACCTCGAGCGATATATCCAGCCGCTGGCGGGCCGAATGCGAGGCCCGTATGCCGGAAGGCGCTAACTGCGCGTTGGTTTTTTCTTTCGGTGTTAACGATGCGGCGGAAGAAGTGGGCAATGGCGTACGGGTGCCGCTCGAGCACTCTCTGGTCAATGCCGCGGCGATGATGGAAGAAGCCAAATCCTGGCTGCCGACCCTATGGATCGGTCCGCCGCCGGTGGTCGAAGAGATGATGCCGGTAACGCCCGGAACCGGGGTTGTCTATAACTTCGACAATCAGCGCACCAAAGCGCTATCGGAAGCCTACAAGTCTCTGGCGTTGGAATTGGGCATTCCCTATCTCGACGTGTTCGATACCCTGGCCGCCGATGAACGCTGGGCGCGAGCTCAGCAAAATAGCGACGGCATTCACGCCATGGGCGAAGGTTACGAACGCATGGCCGACCTGATCGGCGCGTGGAACGCCTGGCGGGCTTGGTTCGACGAATAAACTCTTCTAAGCGACCCGATAGTGGCCCTTGCCGGCGTTTTTGACCTGATACATGGAGCGGTCGGCGGCTTTGAGCAGGGTTTCCATGTTGGAACCGTGGTCCGGGTAGAAAGCGATGCCGATGCTTGCGCCAATCCGGGCGAAAACACCGGGCCCTTCTTTTTCCAGGGGAATCGGTTCGCTTAAGATGGCGATGATTTTTTCAGCCAGATCCTTGACGTCGTTTTCGGCATCGACGCCGGTTGCCAGTATGACGAATTCATCGCCGCCGATCCTGGCCAGTTGATCGCAATCGCGCAAACCCGCCGTTAAGCGCGTGGCCACTATTTTGAGAACGCCGTTGCCCACATCATGCCCCCAGGTATCGTTGACCGCTTTAAAGCCGTCCAGATCGATGAACATGACGGCGACTTTTTGTCCATCGCGTTTGGCCCGTGACAGAAGGACAACGGCGGTTTCCTGGAGGAGGTGGAGGCTCGGCAAACCGGTCAGGGCGTCGTAATGGGCCAACTGGCGAAGTTGCTCCTGGGCCTCTTGAGCTGCATCCAGCGCCTCGTGTAAGGGGGTCACGTCATACTCGGCCATCAGCAACAGCCAGTCCCCGCTCAAGGGATGACGAGTCATGCGGATATCGAGGGTATGGCGGCGCAGCCCTTCATCGGTCTTCATCAGGTGAGTCCAGCGTCCGCCTTGTTCGTCGAGCGCCTTTTGCAGACAGAGTTTGCCGTCTTCCAGATTGGCGAACCGAGCGGTGAAGGCATTGACGCCCTTGGGAAGTTTTTTGGGATCGATGGACTTATAGGCCTCGGTCGCCGCCGGATTTTCGACCACCGGGTCGCCTTCCTGAGTGAAACTGGTGACCAGCACGGTGGTGTAGCGCATGGCTTCGACGAGCAGCAGGTTTTCCGGCGCTTCGCCCAGATTCACCTCTTCATTGATATAGGCGATGATTGCCCGGTGACGGTCGGGCCCGATGGTGACGGCCCGGTGCATCATGTGCAGGGTTTTCGGTTTGCCGCCGGGATAGGTGGTCCAGGGGTCGATGGTCAGGCCGTTTTTGGCGGCCAGATCGAAGGTTTGCTTGGTGCGGTCGCGGGCTCCTTGCGAGTCGTCAGAAAGGTCTTTGTTTACGAGATCGTCAAGCTTTTCGAGACCCCAGAATTTGAGCGCTGCTTCGTTGCCCCACCACCAGCCATGTTTGTCCAGATCGAAAATCCAGACCACATTGGGGATCAGTTCGTAAAGGCGCAACTCGTCATGAGTTTCGATGTGTGTGAGGTGGCTGTAATCTTCGGTCATTGAGGCTTCCGTTGTGATTAGATTTATCCTAAACACCGTCAATTCGCCTAGCCAGAAAATTTAATGTCTATTCATCGCGTAAAAGGCCTCGTTTCACCCTTTTAAGACCGAACCAGACCAGCAACATGACCAGAGGAACTGAAAGTCCGGTGGCGATATCCAGGTCGAGAGGCAGACTTTTGGCTTCTTTGAGGCCTTTTAAGGCGTAGCGAACCAGCCCCACCAGATAGTAACTGATGGCGACAACCGAAAGGCCTTCGACAGTTTCTTGCAAACGTAAGGCGATTTGCGACCGTCGGTCCATGGATTCGAGCAGTCCGCGATTCTGTTCGGCCAGCCCGACCTCGACCCGGGTGCGCAACAGGGCGGTCACCCGCGCCGCTCTTTCGGAAAGTTCTTCCTGGCGTCGGGCCGCTGCCTCGATGGTGGCGAGTGCGGGGGTAAACCGACGGTCGAGAAATTCGGTAAAAGTTTGAAGCCCCTCAATGCGTTCCTGGCGCATGTCTTCGAGCCGCTTGCGGACCAACTCTCCATAAGCTCTACTGGCCCGATAGCGGTAGCCGCTGTCGGCGATAAGCCCTTCGGTTTCGGCCGAGAGGTCGGACAGAGTGCCGAGCAGTTCGGCCTCCGAGCCCTTGCCGTTGCCTTCGGCCATGCGAGTCGTCACTTCGGCCAACTGGGTTTCCAAACGGTTGACCACCAACGTATTATTACGCGCCAAGGGGAGGGAAAGCAGGGCCAGCAGTCTGTAGGTATTTAGCTCGAAGGCGCGTTGAGCCAGCCGTCCGGCCTGACGTTCGTTCAGTCCCATGTCGCGGATGAGAATGCGTGAAAAGCGATCTTGGTGAAGCCGCAGATCGGAGAACATCAGCGCCCGACCTCCCGCCACCCGGCAGCCAACCAGTGAGTTTCCGCCAAACAGGCGAGCCAACTCATGGGGTTGTCGGTTGGGTGTTTCCTGGGGCTCGAGCGTTAGGTGGACTGCGCCGAAGACTTCGCCCGGAATGGTCTTGAGCCAGTCGGAAGGGACCAACTCGATGACCGGATTGTCAAACGGGGTTTCAATCGGTTCCTGCCGATAGAAAGTATAGGTGCAAAATTCCGTATGACGCTCCCAGCGGACCCGGAAAGCACCGAGATCGGCAATGTGGTGCTTGGCGTCTTCATCGGGTGTCGGGGCGTTGTATCGGCGGCAGAGATCGGCGAGGTGTCGAATATCCTCTTCGACAGTCCGTTCGCCGGTCAAAAGCGCGATGTGGGAGGCCTGTTCGGGCGCGCACATGGTCTCGAAGGGCCTTGCGTGTAGCTCTCCGACCAAAGTTTCCCGCAGTGGATATTCAGTTAGGCGAACGCCCATGGCCTCGACTCATGGCAATGGATAAACCGGTTGATCAGGCCGACTTTTAACCGGAATTGACGATTTTTGAAAGAACAAGAGGCTTTTTGCGTGGCCCCTCTTTTGCCGCCGTTGCAAAAGGATCACTGAGCGGTTTCTTCTTTGTGCACCGCATCGAGGGCTTCTCTGAAGGCGTTGACTACCGCATCTGGGGTTTGCTGGTTAAAGGCCATGTAGAGGGGGTGAGAGATATCGGAAAGAGTAATGACTTCTTCCACCGCATCGATAGGCAAATTCAAGTTGTCCATTCGGTATTTAAAGGACGCCATGTCGATGGGCATCAGGTCGATGCGGCCCCTGAAGAGCATCCGGATTCCGGTTTCCTCAGAGGCGTATGTCTGCGGTTTTAATCCCTGGCTGCGCAGGTAATTGCCTTTGATGTCTCGATTGAGCGCGCCAATGCTGTAGTTCGCCAGATCGGCGATCTTTTCAACGTGGATGTCGTCGCGTTCCTTAAGCTTAAAGATCTTGACGTTGAAATCGACGATGGTGCCGACCCACTTGAACGCTTTTTCGCGCTCTTGACTGCGGGCCATGCTGAAAATCAGCGTGTTCGGCGTGACCCGGGCGGTTTCATAGGCCCGAGCCCAGGGATAGATGGTGATGGGCGTATCGAGCTGAAGCTTGGATAGAACCTTGCGCGTACGCTCTACGGCCACTCCTTTGATCTCGTCATCCTCGGAAAAGCTGTAAGGGGGATATTCCGAAGTCACGATGTTTACCGCAGAAAAATCCACGGGCTTGAGTGTCTGGGCAACGGCGTGACCGGCCAGCAACATTCCAAATAAGACGGAAAGAAAGACGCCTCGAATCATCAGCTTGCTTTGTTTTAAACGGGGCTCTTTATTTTTGAGCCTTTAAGAGCGTAGTTTCCCTAGGACAATAACGTAGATTCCCTGGAAATATATAATTGAAAATTGATCAAGCCAATGAACCGGGCAAATAAAGTTATGGGAAAGTCTTTGTTTGACGCAGCGCCTCGCCAAGCACTAAGGCCGCACTGATGGCGACGTTGATCGAGCGCATGCCTTCGGCCATGGGAATGGTCAGCTGCGCATCGGCTGCTTGATGGACGTCTTCGGGAACTCCGGCGCTTTCGCGGCCAAGCAGAAGGGCGTCGTTCGTTTCAAAAGCAAAATCCGTATAGAGGCGGTCGCTCCGGGTGGTCAGCAAGACAATCCGCCGTCCGGCCTCTGTCGAGGTTTTCTGAAAGGCCTGCCAGGATTCGTGGCGTGTGAGGTCGACACCTTCGAGATAGTCCATCCCGGCGCGGCGCATCCGTTTATCGCCAAAAACAAAGCCGCAGGGTTCGATAATATCGACCCCGACGGCCATGCAGGCCGCCAAGCGCAAGATGGTGCCGGTGTTTTGAGGAATGTCAGGTTGGAAAAGGGCGATTCGCATAGATATTTTCTATCATTATTTATCGAATGGTTGTGCAAAATAGCGAAAAACCCGGTCTTACCCCTTTCACAAATCAGCTTTTTCGACTATACCCATCCCGTTTTATGCCCGGGCTGTGGGGACGGGGTTTAAAATCAGACGAATTCGTGGGCACCGTAAAGGGCTTCAAAGAGGTATATCAATGGCTGAAACAGCAGCAAATCCCGGGGTTGAGTCGGGCGGAGAGAATGGGGAGACGCGACGCGATTTCCTTCTCCTGGCGACCAGCGCCGTGGGAGTCGTTGGGACCGGACTCGCCGTCTGGCCTTTCATCGACAGCATGAACCCGTCGGCCGACGTTCTGGCGTTGGCGTCGACGGAAGTCGATCTTTCCGCGATCGAGGAAGGTCAGAGCATCACCATCACCTGGCGTGGCAAGCCGGTTTTCGTCCGGCACCGGACGGAAGAGGAAATTGCCCAGGCCAAGCAAGATGACAGCGCGACCCTGATCGACGTCCAGAAAGACGAGGATCGGGTCCAGAAAGAGCAGTGGCTGGTGATGGTCGGCGTTTGCACCCATCTGGGCTGCATTCCCTTGGGCCAGAAAGCCACCGACCCGAAAGGGGAATTCGGCGGTTGGTTCTGCCCCTGCCATGGTTCGCACTACGATACCTCCGGCCGTATCCGCAAGGGTCCCGCGCCGAAGAACCTCGAAGTGCCGCCCTATGAGTTTCTCGATGACGAAACCGTCAAGATTGGTTAGGGGGGCCTGAGATGAGCGACGTAACTTGGAAAAATCCGGTCATCAAGTGGGTCGACAGCCGTTTGCCTGTCTTCTCCATGATGCACCATTCGACGGCCGGTTATCCGACCCCGAAAAACCTGAATTACTGGTGGAACTTCGGTTCCCTGGCCCTGACCGTTCTGGTCATCATGATCCTCACCGGTGTGTTCCTGGTGATGAACTACACGCCGCATACTTCCATGGCGTTCGATAGCGTTGAGCGCATCATGCGCGACGTCAACTACGGTTGGCTGATCCGTTATCTGCACATGAACGGCGCGTCCATGTTCTTCATCGTGGTCTACATCCACATGTTCCGGGGGCTCTATTACGGATCCTACCGCGCGCCGCGTGAAATCCTCTGGGCCGTCGGTCTGGTGATCTACCTCGCCATGATGGCGACGGGCTTCCTGGGCTATGTGTTGCCTTGGGGTCAGATGAGCTTCTGGGGCGCGACCGTGATCACCAACCTGTTCTCGGCGATCCCGCTGGTCGGCGATCCGATCGTGACTTGGCTGTGGGGTGGTTTCTCGGTTGATAACCCGACCCTGAACCGCTTCTTCTCGCTGCACTATCTGCTGCCCTTCGTGATTGCCGCTCTGGTCGGCGTCCACCTCTGGGCTCTGCATACGGTGAAGTCGAGCAACCCGCTCGGCGTTGAGATGAAGACCGAAGCCGACAGCATTCCGTTCCACCCGTACTACACCATCAAAGACCTGTACGGCGTCGGGCTGTTCATGATCTTCTTCCTGGCCTTCGTGTTCTGGGCGCCTAACTTCTTCGGTGAGCCGGACAACTACATCGAAGCCAACCCCTTGGTGACGCCCGCACATATCGTGCCGGAATGGTACTATCTGCCGTTCTACGCGATCCTGCGCGCTTTCACTGCGGACGCTTTCATTTACCTGCCGTTCCAGCTTCTGTTCATTACGCCGAAGCTGGCGGGTGTGATTGCCATGTTCGGCGCGATCATCATCCTGTTCTTCCTGCCTTGGTTGGACCGGTCGCCGGTGCGGAGCGCCAAGTTCCGTCCGCTCTATAAAGGGTTCTTCTGGATATTCTTCCTCAACTGCTTCGTTCTCGGTTATGTCGGCGCCAAGCCTGCCGAGGGCGTGCTGGTCATCGTTGGTCAGTGGTCGACGCTCTACTACTTCGCCCACATCCTGGTGATTATTCCGCTGTTGGGGAAATTCGAGAAAACCAAGCCGGTTCCGGACAGCATCGCGAGTGCCGTCACCAAAGCCGCCAAAACGGAGGAAGCATAATGCGTAAGATCGTTCTCTCCGCCATTGCGGCTCTAGCTCTGACCGCCGGTGCGGCTCAGGCTGCAGGCGATGCGCCCAAGCCTGAAGCGCAGGACTGGACCTTCAACGGTCTGTTCGGCCACTACGACGAACCTCAGCTCAAGCGCGGTTTCCAGGTTTACAAAGAAATCTGCGCCGGCTGTCATTCGCTGCGTCTGGTTGCTTACCGCAACCTGCAGGCCATTGGCTTCACCGAAGACGAAGTGAAGGAAATCGCCGCCGAGTATGAACTGCGCGACGGTCCCAATGAGTTCGGTGAAGTGCTTGAAGACGGTGAGTTCCGGATGCGTCCGGCCAAGCCGGCTGACAAGTTCGTTCCGCCGTTCGCCAACGAATTGGCCGCCAAGGCCGGTAACGGTGGCGCTCTGCCGCCCGATCTTTCCTTGATGGCTAAAGCGCGTAAAGGCGGCCCGGACTATGTCTACGGCCTGCTGATCGGCTATATGGACGAAGCGCCCGAAGGCGTCGAGATGCCCGACACCATGTACTACAACAAGTACTTCCCGGGTCATCAGATTTCCATGGCGCCGCCGCTTTTTGAAGAAGCGGT
Source organism: uncultured Rhodospirillales bacterium (assembly GCA_965368335.1). Lineage (GTDB taxonomy): Bacteria > Pseudomonadota > Alphaproteobacteria > Rhodospirillales > JAPHRK01 > CBDUMN01. Next base: position 231 of record CBDUMN010000128.1, on the reverse strand, counting down.
GGAATATGAGGACGGCACCGCGCCGACCCTCGAAAACCACGCCAAGGACGTCGTCGCCTTCCTCAACTGGGCCGCCGAGCCCGAGTTGGAGGAGCGCAAGTCCATGGGCCTTCGCGTGATGATCTTCCTGATCGTCTTGACCGCCATGTTCTATGCGCTCAAGAAACGCATCTGGGCGGACGTCCATTGATTTTTGCCGAAAATCGGTAACACTGGATCGGGCCGCTGAAC
>CBDUMN010000127.1:0-8545 GCA_965368335.1 uncultured Rhodospirillales bacterium | reverse complement strand
GGTAAAGCGTTAGAGGAATCCCGGCGGTCAGGACCACAAATTGGACGATATCGGTCCAGACTACGGCGTTCATGCCGCCGAGCGTGGCGTAGGCGATAACGACGCCGCAGCCAATGAAAATGCCCCAGTGTCGCTCCAAACCCAAAAATAACTCAAAAACATAGCCAATAGCACCGACCTGGGCCCCTAAAATTCCGGCGCAGAGCATGACGCCAAATACGCCGCTGAATATTCTCGCGCCCTTGCCGTAATGGGGTTCCATGATGTCGCCAACCGAAATGGCGTTAGGATAACGTGACATTTGAGGAGCGATGAAACGGGCCACCAGAATTTCTTTAAGGCTGAATCCCCAAAGTGCAACGATATTGGAGACACCGACCAGAAATACTTTTTCGGCATTGCCCATGGAAAAACCACCGCCGATGAACGATGCCGAGAGTGTGGCGAAGATGGCGAGCGTGCCAAATGATTTGCCCGCGACCGCGTAGTCCTTGAGGCCGCTAATATTTCGCCCGGCCCATAGGCCAACGAGTAAGACGGCGAGTAGATAGATGGTAACGACGGCAGTTTGCATGACGGGCCTTTCCCGTTAGCTATTTGCAATAAATGTGACGTAGACGTAGCCGAGGCTCATGGCGGACAGAAAAACCATCCCCGCCCAGCTTAAAAGGCCGAGGAACAATCCTGGCCGGTCCTTGAGGGGAACGTTATCTCCCCGCATCACCTTGAAGTTGATGAAAGCAAGCACAGGCGAGGTGAGGAACGAAATCACAGCGGCGAATGACAGAAGTTGCAGCAGGTTCTCGACAAAGAACATGACAATGATGATTCCAATTATTACCGAGAGACCAATCCAGAGCTGATGAATTTGTCGAAATCGTTCCTGCTTGAGGTCGCCGATCAGTGTGCAGCAGGCCGCCAATGAACGGGGATAGCCGTCCATGGCTGTGAGTGTAGTGCTGAACATTGTGACAAAAGCCGCCGTTAAGATCAGTGGGCGCGCCCAGTCGCCAATGGTCGACGTATAGAGATTGACTAACTGATGGGAAAAAGCGATGCCGCCTTTTGCCAATGGCTCTCCTGAACCAAACATCACGAGAGCGCCTAACGCCAGGAACACCACAGCCAGAATGACAGCTGAAATATATCCTAAATAGAAATCGATACTGGTTTCGCAGACGCTGGCGAAATGTCCCGTTTGCTCTTTGCGGCTAAACATCCAAAGAGATGACCAGGCGGAGAGGTCGATGGGGGCGGGCATCCACCCCAACAACATGACAAGGAAGGGAAATGCGGCCCAGTTCCACGGCGATGGAGCAACAAAATCGGGAGCAGTCTCAGGCTGATGGACAACCGCTAAAATAATCGCTGCGAAGGTGCCGAGCCCAAGTAATATAATGATTGCTTTGGCGAGGTTATCGAGAATTCCATAGCGTCCGAATACCAGAATTAAGCCGCAGAGAATCAAAAAACCGGCTGTTATTTGGTGGACATCGAAGGGGATGCTGCCGTATCCGGCAAACAAGGCGGCGCTCAGCATGGCGACGCCAGCCACGTTGATCATGCCGGTTAGAACGTTGATGCCTAAAAAAATATAAACGAAGACAAGGCCCTGTCGGCGGTAGCCTGCCAGCAAGCTTTCCCCCGTCGCCGCCGTGTAGCGTTGGCCGTAGAGGAAGAAGGGGAACTTTAACAGATTGGCGATCAGAACCAGGCCGAGCAGACTCCAGCCGAATTCCGCCCCTGCTCGCGTGGACCAGACGAGGTGCGACCCGCCGACGGCGGCGCAGGCTACGAGAATGCCTGGGCCAATTGCTTTCCAAAGACGTGTTCGAGACGAGACGCCACCGTCTGTTTCCGACGATAGGGCCGCTTCTGAAGTGTTCATGAAACCCGTCTCCCTGCCAGGTGTGCGATTGGCTTGAGACTGAGCTTGGCAGGGCTGCGTTAGTTGAGCGTTAGATGCCGCTGTAAATAACGTTTAGGGCAATAACCAACAGACAAACGGCAACGAAAACAAATCTTAGGTGGAACTCCAGCCAGAGACCGAAGGGCTTCCGGGCGGCGATATTGATTTCGTTTCTGATAACGGCGCTGCCTAAGATCCATTGACCGGCCAGTACGATGGCGAGGACACCTGCCGGATAGAGATAGATCGTCACCAGATCGACGAAAGTGCCGAACCGCCCCATGTCGAGCGCCAGGGTTATGCCGCCAGTCAAGATGGCTGCTCCGGCAAATCCTGCGGCTAATGGCCGTTTTTGGCCGGTCAGATGCATCACCGCCTCAGTTGGTATCTCCAGTAGGTTTACCGCCGAAGACAAGGCAGCCAAGGTTACGCCGACGAAAAATACGATTTCGATAAGCCCGCCAAACGGCATACGGTCGAATAGTTGCGGCATGGTGATGAAGAGAAGGCCGGGGCCACGGCCCAGGTCCTGACCAAAGGCAATTGCCGCGGGGATAATGACAAGGGCCGCCATCAGGGACGCGGCAATGTTGAAGATTACGATCCAGAAGCTGGTTCTGCGCAGATCGATATCGCGTTTCAAGTAGCTCCCATAAATCAACATGCCGCCGAGGCTGACGGTGAAGAAACTTTGCCCAAGAGCCATAACCCAAATTTCGGAAGACAAAAGCAGACTCCAATCGGGGATTAACGCCTGCCTTAACCCATTCAGGGCTCCGGGGAGGGTGAGACTGCGGAGAATAAGCAAACCCAGTAGAATGAAGAGGCCGGGAACCGCCCATCGGTTAAGCCGCTCCAATCCTTTCTTTACGCCGAGAATATTGGCGGAAATAGTGAAAAGAACGGCGGCGGCATGCCAGGGCAAAACGGCTGCTGAGCCGGTAAATACATCGAAGGTTTGTTCTGCATTGTCGCCGTTAAGATTTCCTGAAATGGCCAGCCATAGGTAGTGAAGAATCCATCCCACGACGACGAGATAGAATACCGCTAAACCCGTCTGGGCTAAGGTCTGGAACAGGCCAAGCACTTTGGCTGGAAACTGACGTGTTTTGGGGAAAGCCTTTTCAAAAGCTCCAACGGCGCCGCTTTGTGCCCACCGTCCAAGCGCTAGTTCGGCGATTAGCCCGAAGATTACGAAGCCAAAGGTGAAAGTAAGATAGGGAACAAGAAACGTGACCACTCCATAGGCGTTCAACCGCCAGGGGAAAAGCCAAATGTTGCCAAGGCCGACGGCACATCCGACGGCTGCGGCGATAAAGCCAAAAGAGGTGGACCAATGTTCTCGCTGCATCAAGGGCGCTCCCTAAATCTTACCTCGACATGACCAGCAACCAAGTCATATCGGGGGCTGGGAGATTTAATGAGACGCCGTCACCGTTTACCGGTCAAGGATTCAATAAAAGCATCGATCTCCTCGTCTAAGTTTGACGTTGCGTGCCAGTAGCCGTGTAGATGGGAGTCTTCAGCCTCAAGTTTTTTCTCATCGGCAAAATCTATAGACATTAAGGCATCGGCTTTTGCGCGAAGGGTATTCCAATGCTGTTTGATTTTCGCAAAGCGTACCGCCTCTTCTTTGCTTAGGTTCATCGTTTCCAGGTCGACAATCTGCTTGCCGATTGATGTCTCGTCATGCGTAACGTCTACTGCGGTGGTCTTTTGGCTCTCGCGGTCATGATCTGCGACGTGGAAAAAGACTGCTGCTGCGGTTTCCCAGATATTGGCTTCAATCTTGCCGAGTGCGTGGACTTTTGCAGCCAAATCGTTGGCCATTGCCGGAATTGGCAGGGACGTCGTGAGAAAAATAGCCGTTATAAGAGATGGTATAGCGATCTTGAGCACGGTCGGTTCTCCTGTTGCTAACAGCAATAGCCGGAAAATCCGGCGGAAAGTCTCATTTCTTAAATCTTTGCTGGCCGCCGTTAGTAGGGCGTTAGTCGCTATTAATTTTCAGCCCATGCTCTCGAAGAACTTCATGCAGCACCTCGGTTTTATGGATGTTATTCATCAGCGCTGACATTGCTTCTGCATCCGGTGAGCTGCCCTGACGGGTTATGACGCGATAGGAATCGATCTGGTCAAAACGCTTGGAGACAAGAAGCTGATTTTTTAAATCGGGAATTCTGTGGATATGGCGCTGCAGATAACCCAAGGTGACGATCCCGGCATCGGCTGTTCCATTTAGGACGAGGCCGATGATTTCATCGGCGGTATGAACCAGTATCATATTCTTTTGTTGGCGCAGAAAAACAGGATCGTCTTTCATACCGGCATAGCCATAATGGTAACCGAGAATTCCTGCAATTTTGAGGCCCGAAAGATCTTGGAAGAACTCCTGATTTCGTCCTGGTTTCGCTTTGGCGATGTAGACTTCTCCGCCTTTGAGAAACTCTTCACTGGCCTCAATGGGTAGTTTTCTGGCGGTCCACCCCCAGTCTGGGTTTTCGAAAAAGATCATATCGAACCGCCCCGCTTCAAAGTCTTGATATCGTCCTTTGGGCGTTGTTTGAACGAGTTCGAACCGGTATTGGGTTTGAAACTTATTCAATGCCGAAAGTAGGCTTGGCGTTACGCCGCCGGGCTGGCCTTGGCTCTCAATTTCGAAGAATGGTGGAAAATCATAAGCACCGACCTTGACGGTTGTTGGGTCGGCGGCAAATGAACGCTGCTCTATAAATAATAGGGCGATGAGGGCGGTCCACAAGATGGTGCGCGGAAACATTAAGCCTCCCGTTCGTCGCTTATTCGGAAATAGTTAGGGTGAGGATGTTGTCGCCCTCTTCTTGACGATAGACAACATCGTCCATCAGTTGTCGGGTTAGGTGAATTCCCAGTCCGCCGATTGGACGGTCTGTAACCGATGTCGAGATATCTGGGGTAGAGCGACCCAATGGATTGAAAGGTCGCCCATCGTCGCGAAAAACGCATTTTACCTTTCCGCCGCCTCGAGATAGTGAAATGCGGATTTCATGGCCTCCCTGTTGTTCCCAGGCATGGGCTGCGATGTTTGCCAGTATTTCATCGCAGACAAGCTGTAATTTTGAGACCAGAGATGTTGCCATTTTTTGTTCCGTTCCCCAATCTGCGAGAGCATCCAGAATACGGGGAATTTCACCCAGATCATCAATCATGATTAGATCGAGACGTGCCGACACCTTCACAACTCCTTGACGCCGTAGCACCAAGCAGGTGATGTCATCGGCCTGCTCCGTACCTTTAGCGAAGCGCTCAACAAGGGTTGCTATTTCGAAGGCTAGGGCCTCAGCCGATAAGTGGCGGGTTGTCGATAGGGCTTCGCTCAAGCGCGACTCGCCAAAAGCATTGCCTTCGGCATCGAAGGCTTCAGTGATTCCGTCTGTATAGAGAAACAGCGTTTCTCCCGTATTCACTTCAGTATGGATTTCCGGAAATTCCATGTCTTCCATGACGCCTAGCGCTATCCCGCCTGGATGCTCTAACGGTTCTGCAATGCCGTCGGTTTTTAAGCGCCAGGGTGGCGGATGACCTCCGCTTGCGTAAATCAAGGAGCCGTCGCGACTGTCGTAAATGCCGAAGAACAGGGTGACGAAGAGTTCAATGGGGTTGCTGGCGACCAGTTGATCGTTCAATCGCGCCAGTATCGTTCCGGGACCATCGCCATGGGCGGCGACTGCTTGAAGAGCGGTGCGGGCCAGCACCATGAAGAGGGCGGCCGGTACTCCTTTTCCGGAAACGTCGCCAATAACAACACAATATCGATGCTCGTCGAGTGGGAAATGATCGTAAAAATCACCGCTCATTTCACGGGCTGGAATCATAACACCGTATATTTCATGATCGGCAGAACGGGCGACTGCCGTGGGGAGTATCGAGGTTTGAAAAGACTGGGCGATCTCCAGTTCTTTATCGATTCTTTGATGGGCGGTTTTGAGGTCGGCGGTGCGTTCACTGACCTTTGTTTCCAGCTGAATTTCACGGTTTTTGACCTCTTCAGCCATGTGTTGAAATAGTTTGCCAAGGGTTCCGAATTCGTCGTTACGTTGTTTCAGGTCGTTGAGAGACGTAGGCTGGAAGTCGCCGCTTTCTAGCTCCTTTGCGGCCTTGCCGAGACGGATGAGCGGTTCTGTAGCGCGCTGCGCCATGACCACGACCAAAAGACTTCCGATGAACAATGCTGCTACGACCACTGCCAAGGCGGACCAGGCCTGACGGGTCAAGACGGTGTCGAGATGCCGGGTCGATAGCCGAACCACCGCAGCCCCGGTTGCGGTTCTGCCGTTCTGCATGGGAGCTACGATGCTGAGGCCGACATCTGTCACTAAACTTCGACTTTGTCCTGAGGCAATGACGTCGTGAACTTTTTGGCGTTCGGCTTCGGTGGGTGGTGAGCTGGTTTCCGCGCCAAGCACGGTGGCATGGGCGAGAGGATGCAGTCCCTCTCCTAAAACCCAGATGGCGTCGATGCCGCCTTCGGTGACCAGGGTTTCGACCATTGCCTTAAGGCCGACACGGTCCGCAATACGTTGCAGAAAGCCGACCTCTACGCCCAACTGAATGATGCGGGGCTGGTCGAAACCAGAGACGCCGACATACTTGAAAGTCAGGTTGTCGATCTCCCGTTTCCGGGCGTCTTGTATGACCAACTCTCGCCCCTTTAGAAGCGGCCAGAACTCATGAGCCTGGGGCTGGGCTTCGGCATTGGGTAAAAATGTGAAATTGGTGTCGGGAACTGTGGTCAGATAGGCATGCCCCTTTTCGTCGGTGATCCAGAACTCGTCGATAACCGTTTTTTCGGTGATGCCGGTTAGAGTATCGGTCATTTCCCCAAGCGGGGTCTTCGCCCGGGTGGCTGCTGCGACATAGGCGGCGGCAATGTGTCCCTGGGCGACCATCATCTGGCCGACCAGATGTTCGGTTTCCTGCGATACTTTCGCCCCGAATGTTGCGCTGCGGGCCAGTAACCCGGCTATGCGCGCTCCGGTTCGCTCGGCTTCGGCGAGAAGTGTGTTGCGCGTCTGCCAAGCCAGTATACCCGAGGTGGCGGCGGTGACCGTCACCAACAAAAGGGCGACCAGAAGTATCAGACGTGTACGAAAGGGCATGATGAAAACAGGCTTTATCCGTTTGACCCCGAAGCCATTCAAAGAAGCTACCTGTGATGCTTCCAATACTCCTCTAGCCCTGGCCTTCTGCCACCTGACACGTCTTTAAGCTCTTCATCGGAAAGTTTTTCATCGTTCTTGGGAGATTGTTTGGGAAGCTTTTCCCTATCTTGTCCAGAAGGATTTTTTTCTTTATCCAGTCTTGTCGACATTGCACGTTTCCTATTTTTGGGTTTTGGATGATCTTCTCTTGCGTGTTGGCCGTAACTCTTAGTGAGAGGTCCGTGAGTATCCACCGTTAATGCTTTCGGGATTTGCGTCTGAGGCAGCTCCACTGTCACGGAAAGGCGGCAAGATGAGGTGAGCTTGCGTTGGGGTGTCTTCCACAACCTTAATTGAGACGCCTGCTGGCAGGGTGACACCCTCACTTTTCAAGATGGTTTCAGGGTTTGCGATGAAATTTCTGCGGAAAGCGAGGTCTTTTGCGGCTCTGTTCAGAAATTTTTCCATTTTCAGTGGCTGAAGCGCCATGTCGATACCCTTAAATCGGATTAGTGCATATTATAGGTAACGGTGCAGCCTTGAGTTCCGCCATTCACATCCTCTAACGCCTCATCTGAAACAGCCTCGTCGCTCTGTAAGGGCGGGAGAATGAGGTGGACTGTTGTGGATGTATTCTCAACAATCTTGACCGAAGCGCCGTCGGGGAGCGCAATCTCTTCGGCCTTCAAGACGGCTTCCGGATTTAGCAGCAGGTTTTTTCGGAAAACCAGATCCCGAACGGCTTTCTTGAGAACCTTTTCCAACTCAATTGGCTTGTTTTTCATAACCAAGTAATTTCCTTGCATGTTGTCTTAAAAACCACGCGCGGCGTAACCGCCAGCAAGGTTTTCCAAGTCTTCGTCGGAGACACTGTGGTCAATCTGGAAAGGTGGTAGTACTAGATGAACTGTCCCAGGAGAGTTCTCTAGTATTTTAACTGAGACTCCTTTCGGGAGAGCGACCCCTTCGTTGGTCAGCGTGGTTTCTGGGTTGTCGATGAGTTTTTCTCGGAAAGCGGAATCTTTAGCCGCCTTTTTGAGGATTTCTTCTATCTTAGCTGTCTGATTTTTCATGATTTTTATCTTTCTGATCACCAGTGGCATGCATTTACTGTAATGCCCTTGGCTCCTCCGGTTACGTCTTCGAGTTCTTCATCGGAAAGGGCGGGGGCGGGGAGTGCTATATGTACTTGTTTCGTTGTGTCTTCGACGACTTGAACTGAAACGTGCGGAGGAATATCTATGCCTTCCGCTTTTAAAATCGCCTTGGGGTTGTCTATCAGAGCTTGACGGAAAGCTATGTTGCTAGTCGCTTTTTTCAGGATGGAAGCGAGCGGATTAGCAGAGTTTGCCATCAGTAAAATCCATTTTCATTTGCGTGTTTTTCCCAAAATAGTCGCCGCCCGTTAGCGCTGCGTTAGTTGCTCTAACGCAGCGCTAACGGGGAGAGAGCATCC
>CBDUMN010000126.1:0-8573 GCA_965368335.1 uncultured Rhodospirillales bacterium | reverse complement strand
CACCCCATGAAAAATACAGTTGCCGGATATTTGCAGATGCAAATTTCGGAATGACCATAATTGATAAATCAACTGGATTTAGATTTCTGGCCATTGAGAAATCCATAGACATATGTAATATCTTCTCATAAATATGACGAAAGATCATATTTATCCTCGGGAGATCATTGTTATGGGTATTGGCAGTCGGATTAAGCAGGCGCGTGGTGAAGCGGGGATGACGCAGAGGGGGTTGGCGGAAAAAGCCAACTGCGAACAGTCGACCGTGGCGCACTGGGAGAGCGAACGCAATCTGCCCTCCACCGAGAAGCTCAAGTCTCTGGCCGACATTCTGGGAGTTTCGGCCTCCTGGCTGCTTTCGGGTGAGGGGGGAGAAGGCGGTGCGGCGGAAAGTCCGGCTTCCGATCCGGCCAGCACCATCGCCTTTCAGGGCGAGCCGGGGGCCTATTCGGACCTTTCCTGCCGGGTCGCCCGGCCCGAAATGACCACGTTGCCCTGCAAATCCTTCGAAGAGGCTTTCGCCGCCGTGCACGACGGCAAGGCGCGGCTCGGCATGATCCCGGTGGAAAACTCGGTGGCCGGACGGGTCGCCGACATTCATCACCTGCTGCCTGAATCCGGCCTTCATATTATTGGCGAGCATTTCCAGCGGGTGAATCACCACCTGCTGGGCGTCAAAGGGGCCAAGGTTTCAGACATCACTCATGTGCATAGCCATATTCATGCGCTCAACCAGTGCAAAAAACTGATCGGCGAATTGGGAATCACCCCGGTGGTCGCCGTCGATACGGCGGGCTCGGCCCAGGCCATCGCCGAAAGCGGCGATGTGACCCAGGCGGTGATCGCCTCCGAACTGGCCGGTGAAATTTACGGCCTGGCTTCGTTGAAAGCCGATATCGAGGATGCCGAACACAACACCACCCGCTTCCTCATCATGGCGCGCGAACCGATTATCCCCCATCCCATGGCGGGCAAGACCATCACCAGTTTCACCTTCCGGGTACGCAACGTGCCCGCCGCGCTCTACAAGGCCATGGGCGGCTTCGCCACCAACGGCGTCAACATGACCAAACTCGAGAGCTACATGGTCGGCGGCCAGTTCACGGCGACCCAATTTCTGGCTGAGGTAGAGGGGCACCCGGAAAATCGGAATCTTAAACTTGCGCTCGAGGAACTGGAGTTCTTCTCTGCATTCGTCAAAATCATGGGGGTTTACCCGCCCCATCCCTACCGTTTCGAGGCCAATGCAGAAAGTTAGAAATTCTGTAAACAACTCTTGAAGCTGTTCAAATAAATAAATAACTGCTAGACTACAGTTGATGGGAACTTTTCAACATAAAAAGTAGCGTTGCTTTTCTTGGAACGGACTCATATGGTCCGGGAAATTTTTGAGAAATGGGGCAAAAAACCCCAACGGAACGCTACGTCACTTGGGGTTGGTAAGCCATGGTTCTCGCAAAGAGGCAGGGGCTGCTGACGCTGGTCGAATCGGCCCTGAACAGAGTCGAGGATGCGCAGGCCTTGCGCGAGCAGTCGATGATTTCGGCGCGGTTGGTCGGTTTAAATGCCGAGGGCCAGACTCGATTCTCAGCCGCCGTTTCGGAAATGGCCCACCATATCCTCGATTGTGGCGACAAAGGCGATGGCGGGCTCTATCTTGAGCTTGGCAGTGAGCCGCAAAACCTGATTGCCGCCTTTACCTGCAAGCAATGCGAATACGACTCGGAAGCCGCCGAACGCAAGTTCCCGGGGGTTCACGATCCTGAGCCCGTCGATGGGCCGCGGTTTGCTTGTCGTCTGGCCGATTTCGCCGACTCGCGGGAAATGGGGAATGGCGATGTTCGCGTGATGATGGGGATGGAGCTCAATCCCCAGGATGGATGGCATACCGAAGACTCCGTCTCCGCTTGGGTGGGAGAATTGGCTGAAGGCAGTCACCGCGATCCCTTGATTGAGTTGAAGCGACAGAACGAAAGCCTCCGCGATGCGGTGGATGCAGTCTACAAAACCAACCTAGCGCTTGGCGAGGCCCAGTCGTTTTTCGGTCTGGTGCTCGATACGGTTCCCAATCCGGTCTTTTATCAAAATCTGGACGGTCAGTTTTTAGGCTGCAACGGGGCCTTTGAGCGGGCCTTTTCGGTTGATCGCCGGTTTCTCTCCCAGGAAGCGCCAGAAAAAGTCTTTGGCAACAAGCGGGCCGAAACCCTGTTGAAGATGACCGCCAAGGCGATCAAGACGACCGAGCCCCAGATGTGCGAGGCGAGTTTAAGCTTCGCCGATGGCAGCGATCATCACCTGATTTTCAGCACTTCGCCCTTTACCCGGCCCGACGGTAATGTCGGCGGCACGGTCGGCCTGATTTCCGATATTACCGCCCAGAAGCAGTTGGAGCACGAGTTGCGTCGCATGGCGACCACCGACCCGCTGACCGGGGCGGCCAACCGCCGTCATTTTCTCGAATGCGCCTGGCGCGAGTTGAGCCGCCATCGCCGCCAGCGCAAGCCCATTTCGCTGATCATGCTCGATATCGATCATTTCAAAAGGATCAACGACTCCTTCGGTCACGCCACCGGGGATAGAATCTTGAAGGATCTGGTGGGAACCTGTTCCGACCTGCTCCGTGAGATGGACCTGATGGCCCGCATCGGCGGTGAAGAATTCGTCGTCCTGCTGCCCGACACGCATTCCCAGGGGGCGATCCGGGTTTGCGGAAAAATCCGCGAGGCCATCGCCGGGATCAAAGTGCCGACCCCTAAAGGAGATAAGATCGGTTTCAAGGTCAGCATGGGACTGGTCGAGTCCCAGGACAAAGGCGTGTCTATTGAAGAACTGATGCGTGAGGCCGACAATGCTCTCTACAGCGCCAAAAATGCAGGCCGCAACCGGGTCGCCCTGTTCAATCCCCCCGACGAACCCAACATCATACTAGCCTGAGCCCCTCTCTATGGGGTGACCTGTCTTTAACCGCCGCCCGCCCGTTTAAACACCCAGTCGCGGAAGGCCTTGACCTTGGGACGGGAGAGGGCGCCCTGGGGATAGACGAGGTAGTGGGCGTAATCGACGGGAACGCTGATATCGAAAGGCCGGACCAAGCGCCCGCTTTCCAGTTCTTCGTCGGTCATCTGCTGACGGCCGAGCGCCACCCCCAGTCCTTGCGCGGCGGCGCGCAGCGCATCATCGACCGTATCGAACACCAGCCCTTTTTCCGCCTCGATGTTTTCCACCCCTGCGGCGCGCAGCCAAAGTTGCCAGGCGTCCGACCAGACCGAAACGTGAATGAGGGTTCGGCCGATCAGATCTTGCGGCTTGCGGATCGGTGGGTCGCGCTCCAGATACTCAGGCGCGCAGACCGGGAAGGTCTCTTCGCGGAATAGCCGCTCGGCGACCAGATTGGGCCAGTCGCCGCGTCCGTAGCGGATTCCTACATCCACATCATCACTGGCGAAGTTGGCCAGCTTGACCGTGCTGGTCACCCGAAGTTCAATCTCCGGGTGGGTTTCCTGCCAGTCCATCATCTTGGGGATCAGCCAGCGCGACAGGAAGCTTGGCGCGGTGCTGACCGTTAGAATGCCGCCGGTTTCGTCTTCCGGCGAGAGGCGGCCCGTCGCCGCCTCGATGGCGTCGAGCGCCAGGGTGATCTCGGGCAGGTATTGCCCGCCCTGCGGCGTCAGGCGCAAGGCGCGGACCCGGCGCTCAAACAGCGGAAAGCCGAAATACTCCTCGAGGCTTTTGACTTGGTGGCTGATTGCCGCCTGGGTGACGTGCAGCTCTTCAGCCGCAAGAGTGAAGCTCAGGTGGCGCGCCGCAGCCTCAAAGGCTTTTAGGGCGTTGAGCGGCGGCAGGCGGCGGGACATATCGACATCCATAAAATAATCTAATCCATATGCATGAAAAAGCATCGTTTGTACGGTCTCTATGGTCAAGATAAATCTATGCATAACAAAACGACATGACGCCTAGAGTGCGATTGGAGAAAGCCATGACCCGGATCGATATGCTGGAGCAGACCTTGAATGAACTGGATGGTGCGATGAACCGCATCGATCGGCTGATTGCCGTACGGCGCGCCCGTCTTTCGGAACGCCGTCGGGGTACGCCCGATCTGAAAATTGACAGCCACGAGGCCTGGCTTGGCACCAAGAAAGCCTTCTACTGGCTGTGAGACGCTGTGGTCCCCTGACCTGCGCTTCCCCTCTCCGTCACCGGCCTCCCAGCAGTGGCGGAGAGGGGGATTTTTCTTTGCTTCTAGGGCCATCCCGATTGTCACCATGACAAATCTTCGATTGCAGCGGCGACACTTTCCGCTTAACTCGAATGGTTGGATTTCAAACAGTTTAGAGTCTGCTTCCCGTGACCAGCGCCCTGCTCTACGTCGCCACCGTGATGATCTGGGGAACCGGATGGATCGCCATCCAGTTTCAACTGGGCACGGTTGCGCCCGAGGTTTCGGTGGCTTACAGGTTCTATGCCGCCGCGGCGATGATGGTTGGGTATTGTCTTATCGCCGGGAAATCCCTGCGGTTCGCCTGGCGCGACCACGGCTGGATCGCCTTGCAGGGACTGCTTCTTTTTTCGCTCAATTTCTATCTGGTTTATCTGGGCAGTCGGTACCTTCCGAGCGGGCTCGTCTCGGTGGTTTTTTCGACTCTTTCCTTATTCAGCATCTTCTTCTCCGCTTTGTTTTTCAAAACGAGCATCCGGCCTCGTGTGCTGGCCGGTGCGGTTCTTGGCCTGGGCGGCATCATGTTGGTCTTTCTGCCTGAGCTGAAAAGCATCAGCCTTGCCGATACGGGCATGCAGGGGCTGCTATTTTGCCTCGCCGGGACCGTTTCGGCTTCGCTTGGCATGCTGACATCGTTGCGCAACCAACAAAATGGCATTCCGGTCATTCAGGGAAACGCCATCGGCATGGTTTACGGTTCGGCCATTTCAACTCTGGTCGCCCTGGCGGTGGGCCGCTCTTTCACTTTTGATTTTTCGCTCGGTTATGTGGTTTCGCTCACTCATCTGGCCTTTTTCGCCACTGTTGTGGCCTTCGCTTGCTTCTTGACTCTTCAGGCGCGGATCGGGGCCGACAAAGCGGCCTATGCTTCGGTCTTGTTTCCGGTGATCGCGCTCGCCATATCGACGGTGGTGGAAAACTATCAATGGACTCAGATTGCGGCGTTTGGGGCGCTTCTGGTGCTTTGGGGCAATTTACTGGTGCTGACCCGACCCGGCGCCCTGATCGGCCGTTTCCGACGGGCGAAGGCGCAACCGGTTCCAACGCCTATTGAGGAGGGGTAAGAAAATATGGTCCTTAAAAACCTGCCGATGAAAGTGCTGATCGCCATGGTTTGCGGCGGCCTGATCCTGTCGCTCTCCATGGGTATCCGCCAAAGTCTCGGCCTGTTTATGGAGCCGATGAGCCACGGTCTGGGTTGGAATATCGGTGTTTTCTCTTTCGCCTTGGCCATCCAGAACCTGCTCTGGGGATTGGGGCAGCCCTTCGCCGGCGCCGTTGCCGACAAATTCGGTAGCGGGCGCACCCTGGCGGCAGGTGGCCTGCTTTATGCGGTGGGGTTGGTGATGATGGCCAATGCCGGTTCTCCCTGGATGGTGCATTTCTCAGGCGGCATGATTGTCGGGATCGGCGTGGCGGCCACCGGTTTTCCCATTGTCCTGGGCGCGGTCGGGCGCTTGGTGCCGCCTGAGAAACGGCCCCAGGCGTTGGGGTTGGTCGCGGCGGGGGGGTCGTTCGGCCAGTTTATTTTCGCCCCCATTTCGCAAGGGCTGATCGGCGGGGTTGGCTGGTGGATGGCGCTGATCGTTCTGGCCGTTTTCGCCGCCCTTGCCGTGCCCATGGCCGCCGCGCTCACCGGCACGGCCAAGGATGGCGGACTGGCGGGGGAGTATGAGCAGACGCTGACCTCCGCGGTGCGCGAGGCGATGGCCCATCCCGGCTATTTGCTGCTGGTCGCCGGGTTCTTCGTCTGCGGTTACCATGTCGCCTTTATCGCCGTCCACCTACCCAACTATCTCTCCCTTTGCGGCATCTCGCCGATGATGAGCGCGACGGCTTTGGGGCTCATTGGGTTCTTCAATATGATCGGCACTTGGCTGGCCGGGCATCTGGGCGGGCGCTACCGGATGAAGTATTTGCTGAGCACCATCTACTTCGCCCGCGCTGCTGTCATCGCCCTCTTTTTAATTCTTCCCGTTACCGAAACGACCACGTTGGCCTTCTCGGCGGGGATGGGACTCCTCTGGTTGGGCACGGTCCCGCTGACCAGCGGCATCATCGCCCAGGTCTTTGGTGCGCGCTATCTCGCCACCCTGTTCGGCATCGTTCTTTTGAGCCATCAGGTCGGCGCGTTCCTCGGCGCCTGGTACGGTGGTTGGGCTTTCGATACGAACGGCAGCTACGACATGGTCTGGATCAGCGCCATCGGCCTTGGCATCTTCGCAGGCCTCGTCCATTTGCCAATTCGCGACAATCCCCTCGAGCGCGCAACGGTTTGATCTTCTTTTAAAGCGTAAAATCGACTGATTATCGGCAAAAGACCCGTAGGGTGATTTTAGTTTTCATGAAAATAAAGATATCAAATAAAAGAAATCATGAAAAGTAATCTGCCTCCCCACCGTAGATGCGCTGGTCGCTCCTTTTTGGCCGAGTTGAGCGAATCGGGCCTGGTGGTGGCGCTCTTTGGTGGGAGTGGGTTGCATGAGAGGCTAATCACTCAAAATTCACCTTTTATTAGATTTCATGACAAATAATATCTTTTCGATAGAAAGTCATGAAATCTAATAAGGGTCCCGTTATGGCAAATAGAGCCGCGATCATTGAATCAGACTTGAGTCTGGAAGAAAAAGTGGTTTCTTTGATGAAATGCATCGCCCAGGAACTCAAAATCCGCGAAGAGCGGAAGATCAGCGGATTAAACGTATCGGGTTCGCAACTAAAATTGCTCGAGGCGCTTGATGGGAGCCCAGGGGGTGTTTTGACTGTCGGTCAGCTGAAAGCGAAAATGCCAGATGACTATCCCAATGTGACTCGCGCGCTCAATAAGCTCAAAACCGCCGACCTGATCACCAAGCAACGGAGCACGAAAGACGAGCGCGTTGTAAACGTTACCGTAACGGTTTTTGGGAGACAGATTTGCCGCACCGCAAGAGATGCCCTGGCCGGTCTCTCAACGGGCCTGTCCGATGCCGAGCTCAAACAGCTCTATGAGCTATTGCAAAAAATTTGAGGTCTTTTACGTCACCACTGCGACCTTGCCGGTCGAGCGGCGTTCTTTAAGGGCTTTGATGGCCTCGCCCGCCTCGTCGAGCGGGAAGGTCATGGAGACGTGTGGGTCGATTTTGCCCTCGGCCCACCACTTGAACAGTTCGGCGTTGGAATCTCGAATTCCTTCCGGTTCGAGCGGATGGAGGCCGCCCCAGTAGTAACCGATGGCGGTGACGTTCTTGACCAGCAGGATGTTGGCCGGAAGCTGCGGCACGTCGCCGCTGGCGAACCCGATGATCAGAATGCGGCCCCTTAGCGCAATGGCCCGGAAGGCGTCCTGAAAGGCCTTGCCGCCGACCGGGTCGTAGATCACGTCGGCTCCGTGTCCGCCGGTGATTTCCTTGATCCGTGCTTTGACGTCTTCGGTTTTGTAGTCGATCAGGTAGTCCGCACCGCGGCTCTTGGCGATTTCCAGTTTGTCCTGCCCGCCTGCCAGGGCGATTACTTTAGCCCCCAGTTTCTTTCCCACCTCGACGGCGGTCAGGCCGACGCCGCCAGCCGCCCCGTTGACCACCAGCCATTCGCCTTCCTTCAAGCCCGCCTTTGCCTTCAGGCCATAGTGCGAGGTGCCGTACGCGACGATGAAGGTGGCCGCCGTCGGCCAGTCCATCTTTTCAGGGATCGGCGTCGCCATCTGGGCGGGCAGCACGATCTTTTCGGCAAAGGCCCCGTGGCCTTTGTTGCCATAGACCCGGTCGCCCAGGTTAAAGTCCGTCACGCCGGGGCCGACCTCAATCACTTCGCCGGCGAATTCCATACCCGGTGAGAAGGGCAGCGGCGGGGTCGCCTGATATTTTCCCGACAGCATCAGCGTATCGGCGAAATTGACCCCGGCGGCTTTCATGGCGACGACGATTTCCCCTTCCCCGGCCGTCGGATCGGGCTGATCTTCCACCACCAGATCGTCGGGACCGCCGTCAAAAGACTTGCAAACCACTGCGCGCATGGGCCAAGAACTCCTTACGAGATGAGATATTTGAGGCGTCAAGGTAGCCGCACCGGAGTTGGGGCTCAAGACCCGGGCGGTATCGCCCCATCATATTAAAGTAAGGAATTTAGGTATGCGCGGGTTTTTCGGAGTGGGGGTTGAAGGGATTTCGAAGCCGATGAATGCGGGGAGCATTTTTCGCTCCGCCCACGCCTTCGGGGCGAGCTTCGTTTTCACCGTCGCCGCCGTTTACGATAAGAAGGTCGGCGACCGGTCGGATACGTCGCGCACCGGCGATCAGATTCCTTTTTATAGCTTCCCGACCCGTGAAAGCATGATTTTGCCCGAGCGTTGCCGCTTGGTCGGCGTCGAGTT
>CBDUMN010000125.1:0-8802 GCA_965368335.1 uncultured Rhodospirillales bacterium | reverse complement strand
AAAAGGAAAACCGGCAAAATAAGGATGGGCGCAGCGGTAATTTTGGTCGCCACAGAAAACCCGCCAATCAAACCAAAACCCCAGGCATAGGCCGTTCGATGACGCTCAAGAGACTGGGGCCGAAGCGCCAAGAACACAACGGCAGCCGTCAACAACACCATGGCGATCAGCAAAGGAACCGGCTTTACGTCGAGAGCGTTTTTAACCAGGATGCGCGACAGAAAAGGCGATATTTGAATGAGAACCGCCGGAACCGGACTCCCAGAAACCGCCCAGGCCGCCGCACCGGCAAAAACCATGGCAACAGCCGTCACCAACGTCAGGGCGATGAGAACGGACATCAAGAATTTATCGGAATTCACCAGCGCCTGATCGATGATCAAATCTGTTTCCGTAAAAGGATTGAGCAACTTGATCACCAAGGCCCCAATCCACTGCACAGTCGCACCTGGATGGTCGACATTCCCCACGGCATCAAGCGCCAGCAGGTTCAACGCATCAAGCAGATAGCGGATATTGGGGTCGATGCTGTACCAATTGGAAAAAGAGCCTGCCGTCTGACGCAGCCAGACAATGAGCGCTACGTAGATTACCGGCAGCACACAAAGCAGGGCCACCTGCCGCCGGTCCAAGCCTTCAAAGAGTTTTCCCCACATGGGCGCCGTCGCTTCCCTTTTGTCCCCTACCGGTCCTTCTTACAGGAGACGACGATGCTTCGCCAGATGCAATGGGGTGCGCGAATGGGGAATGCGGAAAACGAAGTTGTAGCGGGCCACATGATAGGAAGGATCGAAGCCATAGAAATTGAGCTTCATCTTCTCCAATTCCTCTGATCGATAGAGCGCCAGGGGCTTTTCCGCCTCATCTTTGGCGCGCCTTTCCCTCTTGTCCGCAATTTCGTCCTCAAGACTTGACGATCCAGCCAAGGACTTAACGTACTGGCGCACACCTTGGACAAACTCTTTCGGCAAGCCCGGCAGCACCGCATCGACCAAGCCTTTTTCCATCGCTTCATCAGTCCCCACCGGCAAGCGGTTGGTCATTACAGAGGCCGCCGCATCGCCACCTCGGCGCGGTAGAACGTAGGTCCAGTATTCCGAGCCGAAAAGGTTACCCATGTTCTTATAGTGCGGGTTCATCACGATACCCTGGCGGGCGACGACCACATCGGCGCAAAGGGCCAAAAACACCCCGCCTGCCCCGGCATTGCCCTGCATGGCGGCGACGGTGAGCTTATCCTCCAAGGTCAAAATTTCGCGGCACAGGTCGTCCATGGCGTTAATGTTGGCCCAGGACTCGTCAGCCGGGCTTTCAGCGGCCTCGATGGTGTTGAGGTGGATGCCGTTGGACCAAAAGTCATGCCCGCCCATGAGCACCAGAACCCGCGCTTCATCGCTCCGGGTCTGTCGCACCGCCTGGGCGAGGCGGCGACATTGATCTGTGCTCATAGCGCCGTTGTAGAAGGGAAAATGCAGGTAGCCGATATCCCCATCGCGCTCATACCAAATATCGCGCCAGGAGCCGTTGCGTTCAGCCACGCCATCAAGCCGCTTTTTAAGCAGCATGGCTGCAGGCAGCTTGAAGGTCCGCTCTCCGTCAATTTTCTCTTTCAAATGGGTAATCCAGACCGCCCCATCGACAGTGGCGCGGCAAATCGCCCCATTCCATTGGGCGATAATTTCGCCCGGCTCGCCCTTGAGAGTTTCTTCCGGGTGAGCGTCGAACAGAAAGCAGTCAAGGCCCAGCAGATTGTCGCGGACACCGGGAAATCCATCGGCGGATCTGATCTTGCGTAGCACCGTCGCCATGTCGTCCACGGCCCAGTCGATAGCGCGATCAGGCTGCCGCAGCAGATCACGCCAGCCGGACATATCGTCTAATGGTGTGGGCTGGAAACCTCGCTTGCCGAAATTCTCAACCGCCTCCAGCACCCCCTTAACCGCGGCAAGCGTCACCTCATTGCGATAAAGCGATCCTTTCGCCCCGCCACGCATAGGGAAATTATGTGTCGCCCAGATATCGCCCGCATCCATTTCGGCGGCCGCCTGGAGCACGGTAACGCCCCATTCAGACGCTCCCTCCCGCACCGCCCAATCGAGCGACGAGGGACCTCGATCACCTTGCGGACCGGGATGGACGATCAGGCAGACATGATTTTTCCAGATATCCTCGGGTACAGCGCGCTTCAAGAACGGCGCGACGATCAGGTCGGGCTTATAAAGCGCTACCGCTTCGCGGGTCACGTCGTCATTAATGTCGAACTCGACCGAAACCTCATGCCCCCGTTGGGTCAACTCCATATAGAGCCGCTGGGTCAGGCTGTTGAACGAATGCGTGATGAAAAGAATGCGCATCAACAAATTCTCGGCAGTTGCTCACCGGCCAACCAGTCGATGATCCGGCTGCCGCCGAACCCGGTGACCATTTGAACGAAGTTATGGTCGTCTTCGTTGATCTCACCGATAATCGCCGCATCCTTACCCAACGGATGGGCTTTCATCGCGGCCAATACAGGTCCGGCGTCCTCGGGCGCCACGACGGCGACAAGCTTGCCTTCGTTGGCAACATAAAGTGGGTCGAGGCCCAAGAGCTCGCAAGCGCCTTTGACTTCGGGCCGGATGGGCAGATCGTCTTCGCGAACAGTCACCCCCACATCGGACTGTAAGGCAATCTCGTTCAACACCGTCGCCAGCCCGCCGCGAGTGGGATCGCGCAGAACCCGAATGCCCGGCGCAGCGGCGATCATGTCCGCCACTATGCCATTCAGCGCCGCGCTGTCGGACAGAATTTCCGTCTCGAAACCCAAGCTCTCCCGCTTCGACATCACCGCCACGCCATGATCGCCGAGCGTGCCGTTGACCAAGATCTTATCGCCGGGCCGGGCTTTTTCGCCCGACGGGGCCACACCATCGGGGACCACGCCAATGCCTGCGGTGTTGATGAAAACCCCATCGCCCTTGCCCTGCTCGACCACCTTGGTATCCCCGGTAACGATCTGCACACCCGCCTCTTCGGCAGCAGCGGCCATGCTATCGACAATCGCCTTCAAATCGGCCAGCGGGTAGCCTTCTTCGATGACGAACCCGGCAGTGAGATAGAGCGGCTTGGCCCCGCCCATGGCGATATCGTTGACCGTGCCGTGAACGGCTAAGGAACCGATGTTACCGCCCGGAAAGAAGATCGGCGAAATTACGAAGGTATCGGTGGTCATCACCATGCGGCCCTTGGGCGCATCGAAGACCGCCTGATCGTTGGCCGCGTCGAGCAGAGGATTTGAGAAGGCCTTGCGGAACATTTCATCGATCAACTGGGCCATATTGCGCCCACCGCTGCCGTGGGTCAGGTCGACGCGGCCCCGCTTGATATCGAGCGGCCTGGGAATGGGTCTTTTCATCTATGCGTTCGCTTTCTGCTCTTCACGGAAACGCCCGAAGGCGTAGTAGGCGGCACAGGCCCCCTCATGGGAGACCATGCAGGACCCCATCGGATTTTCTGGCGTACAGACGGTGCCGAAGATTTTGCAATCCGTCGGTTTTTTCATACCGCGCAAAATGGCCCCACATTCGCAGGCCTTGTTGTCGGGCACCGAGGCTGGCTCGATGCCGAATTTTCTTTCGGCGTCCCAAGGGTGGTAATCGCTTTTGATTTGCAGAGCCGAATAAGGGACCATGCCGAGCCCCCGCCATTCAAACGTCCGACGTAACTCAAAAATATCGGCGACCAATTGTTGGGCCTTGGTGTTGCCCATTCGGGTCACGGCGCGGGCGTATTCGTTCTCCACCGAATTGTCCCGCTCATTGCACTGACGGATCAACATCAGGATCGACTGCATGACATCCAGCGGTTCGAACCCGGAAATCACCACCGGTTTGGCGTATTCCTCGGCGAAAAACTCGTAGGGTTGGGAGCCGATGACAGCGGAAACATGCGCCGGACCCAAGAAGCCATCGATGGGCACAGTGCCAAGCTCACGCACCTCTTCGCTTTCCAAAATATTGGTGATCGCCGAGGGGGTGAGCACATGGTTGGAAAACACGCTGACGTTTTTAACGTTCAACGCCTTGGCTTGCTTGAGCAACATGGCCGTTGGAGGCGTTGTCGTCTCAAACCCGATCCCGAAGAACACCACTTCCCAATCCGGGTTCTCAGCAGCCACTTTCAGGCTGTCCATGGCCGAATAGACCATGCGCACATCGCCGCCTTCGGCCTTCACCTTCATCAGGCTGGTGCGCTTGGAACCGGGCACTCGAAGCGTGTCGCCGTAGGTGCAGAGGATGGCGTTGTGGTCGCGGACCAGAGAGATCGCATTGTCGATCCGCCCAACGGGCAAAACACAGACCGGACAACCGGGCCCATGAATCATATTGACCTG
The DNA here is from genome assembly GCA_965368335.1 of uncultured Rhodospirillales bacterium. Lineage (GTDB taxonomy): Bacteria > Pseudomonadota > Alphaproteobacteria > Rhodospirillales > JAPHRK01 > CBDUMN01. The sequence continues at coordinate 4,430 of CBDUMN010000125.1, read as the reverse complement.
TTCGGGCAACAGATCCTGAACCCCATAGCGGAAGATGGCGTGGGTATGCCCGCCGCAAAATTCCATGAAGCTATAGGTGCGGTCCGCCTCAACGGCCTTGTGCATTTCCGAAGCCAGGCCTCTGGCGGCCTTGCCGTCCCTGAATTCCTCAACGTATTTCATCAGGCTGGTTTTTTCACCTTTGCCGCTTCCAGGCCTCCGGAAATCCAGCCGAACCATTCCTCCAGGCCTTCGCCGCTGGTCGCCGAAAGTTGCATGACCCGAATATTCGGGTTCACCTGCCGGGCATAATCGATGCATTTCTCTACATCGAAATTGAGATAAGGCAGAAGGTCGATTTTGTTGAGAATCATGATCTCGGCGGCATGGAACATATCGGGATATTTGATCGGCTTATCCTCGCCCTCGGTCACCGAAAGAATGGCGACCTTGTGCGCCTCGCCGAGATCGAACGCCGCAGGGCAAACCAGATTGCCGACGTTTTCAATGAACAGCACGCTCCCCTCTTCCGGCTCAAGAAGTTCGAGCGCATGACCGACCATATGAGCGTCGAGATGGCAGCCCTTGCCTGTATTGACCTGGGTCGCCTTGACGCCCGTCTCACGGATGCGCTCGGCGTCGTTGGAGGTCTGCTGATCGCCCTCGATCACCGACATGGCGAAGCGATCCTTGCAGTCGGTGATGGAGCGGGTCAGCAGCGTCGTCTTGCCCGAGCCGGGACTGGAAACGAGGTTGAGGACAAACATGCCGCGCTCGGCGAAGTAGGATCGGTTGGCCATGGCGTAGCGATCGTTTTCGCCGAGAATGTTCTGCTCGATCTCAACGATCCTTTTCTGATCCATCCCCGGCACATGGGTCGCGCCCAGCCCTTTACCGAAATGGATATCGCCTTTTTCATCCATCTCGATATGGGAGTGATCATGATCGTGCGCGTGTTCATGGTGGTGATGCTCATGATCGTGCGTATGGTCATGAGCATGAGAGTGTTTATGGCCTTGGCCTTCTACAGAAGCCGTACCACATCCGCAAACGGTACACATCAGTCGTTCACCTCCAACTCCTTGATCCGAAGCTCATCCCCGCCGGTAATCTGTAGCTGATGACTGCCGCATTGGGGGCAAGCGTCGTAACGGGTACTCACTTTAACGGTTTCTCCGCAGGGCATGCACCATGCAGTTCCCTCGGTCGTAATAATTTCCAGCTTCGCCTGTTCCGCAACGGTTCCCTTGATCACCACATCGAAGCCAAAGCGCAAAGCGTTGAGTTCGACCCCGGCGAATTCCCCAATCTCAAGCCAAACCGTCTCGACCTTGGTGAAGTTCTGAGCGACAGCCTGGTCCTCAATCACCTTGATAATTCCTTCGCAAAGAGACAATTCATGCATCGGGACCGTCACCCTACTTTTATCTCAAACGCCACGCAGGGATCGATGGCGCAAATCAACTGACGGGCCCGTTCGATAAGGCTCGCTTCATCTTCAAATTCCAACCCTGTCAAAATCCGAGCCGCTATCCCCTCGGGATGAAAGTTCCATTCGGTCGGCGCCAGAATTCTGTAGGCTCCGACTTTTCCATCGGTCAACTGGACTCCATGAACCAGACGTCCCCGCGCCGCTTCCAGTTGACTGATCCCCCAGTTTTTTACAAATTCCGACGTCGGACTCTCGCCCGGCCCATTGAGAAAATCTCGCAACCGCTGCGGAATGGCCGCCAGTTCGGCAACCAACGCGACCATGCGCGCCAGCAATCCCCGGCCTTGAACGCCAGTTCGGATCAGCGCCGTCGTTTCGCAAACGCCGCCCTGCCAGTCCGGTTTCGCCACATAGTCTGGATCGGCGAACCTTTCAGCTAACGACCCGGCCTCCATCGACGGCAGGAGGCCGACCTTGGCCTGCTCCCCCAGGTCGGCCCACCCCCGAGCCTTGATATGATAGACCCTCGCGGCCATCGGCGTTTCCCTTGCGGCAATCCATTCTTCGGCCCCATTCGACCAGCAAGAGCCCAAAATTTCTTTCTCTATATAGGCTTCAAGAAGATCGATCTGACCTCCAATTTGCACCCTATTGATCTCGCATTGCCCGCCAAGCGTAAAGGCGTCACCCAGCGCATTCACGACACGCCCCGGCAGGGCGATGATTGGCGGCAGGTCCTTGGAAGGCTTCCCGTCGCCCCAATCCATGGCGATGCGCAAAATATGCTCTCGCGCCGTTTCCGCCCAGACGGCGAGGCCACGCGCCCTCAGCACTTGCTCTCGTTTTTCATGGCCCATAGCGGCCTCAATGGCGCTCAAGGCTGCTGCTTTCTGCGCAATCCCACAAACGCTGTAGAGCGAACCGATCAAGACCAGTGCTTCGTCTGGCGTTTTTCCGGCAAACAGCTTGGTCAAACGCAAAGGCCGGGAAGAAGCGATTTCAACCTGTGAAACCCTTCCATCTTCCGCAAACAACGAAATCTCCAGCTTTCCCTCGACCGCCATGCTACTCCTGCTTCTTGCCACGCCAGCAGCCAGCTTACTTCGGTTGTATTCCATTGAACACGGACTTCCATCAAATTGGAGCGGCGCTGTTTAAAAAGTTACGCAATCCCGGCAGGGCGGGTTTTCAAAAATTCACCGCGCAGCAGTTCGCGCCGCCCGATGGGCTCTTTGGCCTTTTCGCTCAAGGTCACTTCGCCATCGACAACCGGGTTCTTAGAGGCGCATTCCTTTTGCTTGATGGTTTCCATGTCCTCACCCTGAAGGAACTGGGCGAGACGATATTCGTCCAACACCTCTTCGGCGTTTTCGTTCTCGATCATCAAAAGTTCCATAAAGGCGGTGGCGCCGGCCACGGCATGGTCGTGATGTTCAAACTCATGCATCGGCGAATACATGGCATAGCCGTAGTATTTTCCAATCCCTTCGATTTCGTTGGCGAGGAACTCATAGTCGCGGGACGGAAAGGTAAAGCGCGCCTTCGCACCCACCTCAATTTTGCTCCAGTCATCTGCATCGCCGGGAAACAGCGCCAAGGTCATGAGCCAGGGCGTAACGATGACGCCGATGGTGCGTCCGTCGAATTCCTGAAAGCAGACGGTATCCACATCGACCAGACGATTGACAATAGGCAGACCGGCCATGCTGTTTTCATGGATATTGGAAAAAACGGCTTTGACTTCGGCGGCAAGACTTTCAGGGCTTTTCATGATTTTACTCCAGCTGCGACCTGCCCGATATCTGGGAAATAATGATCTACATCGATCTCTTCTTCGCCGTTCATCAGGGCGGAAAGACCGTCGAGCGCGCTATTGATTTTCTCGGCTTCTTCTTGGGAAAGCACTTCGCGGGCCGAACCCAGGTAGTTTAGCACCCAGGTCCCGACCGGCTGAGAACCGATCAGCATCATGTTGACGTCTTCGATGCCGTTCTTGCCCTCGGCCTTTTGCACGAAGTCCCCTTCCTCGAGGATTTTGACGGGAACGCCTACGCACATTCTTTTGTCGCCTCAAGCGCGGCCTGCTCGGCCCAGTAACAGGGCAGCGGCTCGGCGCGTTTTTCAAGCGTCACGCCGATGCTTTCCAGTTCCTCAACCAGCATCTCAACCATCCCCGGCAAGCCGCTACTGGCTTCTTCGCTCAAGCCCAACTTATTCTCCAGATGGTGCGGCACCATACCGATGATGGTGACGTTTTCCGGCGAATCGTTGGTCAGAGACAGCAGCGCCAAAAGGTCGGACAAGCCCAACTGATGGTTCGAGAGTTTCGTCTGGAAAAAGGCGGGCACTTCTTCATTGGCGATACGCACCAGGGAGCCCGGAGGCGCCCCGGTGTTGACCGCATCGGCGACGATCAGGTGCTTGATCCCCCGCATGGGGTTCAAAAGCTCCGTTCCCGTCGTCCCGCCATCCATGAGGGTGACCGTATCGGGAATGACGTACCGGCTTTCGAGTTCTTCGGCCGCCCGTACGCCTATTCCCTCGTCCTGCATGAGCACATTGCCCATACCGATCACCAGGATATCGGTATCGAAGGCCTCCATTAGAGGGCCTTCACCTTGACGATCTCTTTCTGCTCCGTATCGACCATATGGATCGCACAGGCGATGCAGGGGTCGAAGGAGTGAACGGTCCTGAGAACCTCGAGCGGGTTCTCGGGGTCGGCGACCGGGTTGTTCATCAGCGAGGACTCATAAGGCCCGATCTGATCGTCGGAGTCACGCGGCCCGGCGTTCCAGGTGGACGGCACGACCGCTTGGTAGTTTTTGATCTTCGCGTCTTCGACCACGACCCAGTGGGACAGAACCCCACGCGGCGCTTCGTGGAAACCGAAGCCCTGAACTTCGCCTTTCGGGAAGACCGGCGCATTGAAGGTGTCGGTATCGCCCGAAGCGACGTTCTCCACCAGCTTGTTCCACTGATCGTAGAGCGTATCCATCATCACCGCACACCGCACCGC